>NZ_DYZD01000051.1 GCF_020741345.1 Nocardiopsis listeri | reverse complement strand
CCTCTTCGAGGACAAGTTCGTCCCCGGCGAACGGGACTTCCAGGACTACGTCGGCATCCTCGTCGACGTGTTCCGGGAGACGGCCGCCAACACCATCCACACCGCTGAGCAGTATCGCAGGGCCGAGCTGGGCAACGAGGACATCTCCAGCAACCTCTTCCAGGACCTGCCCGACTCTCCCGACGGTCTCGGCGGTCCCGGAGGTATGCCCGGCGGCGGGCACGGTCGGCGATAAGGAACAACGGGGGGTACCGGTATGGGAATGCAGTTGCCGTCGGGTCTGCGAAACCTTTTCTACGGGCTGACGGGCTCGAAGTGGTTCACCGCGGACGAAACGACGCTGCGTGCACTCGCCGATCTCCTCGACCAGACGGGCGGCCGGATCGAAACCGAGATCCCGCCGCTCGTCACCTCTGTCAAGCGCCGGGTACGCACCACCTTCGACAGTCGTGCCGCCGACTACTTCGAAGAATCGATCGACAAGTTCACGGCGGGGAACACCAACTACGTCAAGGCCGCCGCAGACGCGGCCCACCAGCTCGCCGACTTCGTTCGTGAGGCGGCCAACCAGGTCGAGTACGTGAAGTGGATGATCATCGGGCAGCTGATCCAGCTCGCCCTGGAGATCGCCTGGGCCATCGCCATGGCCAAGTGGACCTTCGGGGCGAGCCTGACGATGATCCCCGTCTTCGAGCGGATCGCCAGCCTGGCCATCCAGCAGCTGCTGAGATTCCTGTTCAACACGTTGTTAGTGCACCTGGTGGTCAGCGTCACCTTCGCGATGACCATGGACCAGCTCATTCAGCGGGCCCAGATAGCCAAGGGCAACAGGAAGGGCAACGACGACGAGCTCAGCACGGCGGCGGGTGTCGGCGGCGTCTTCGATGGTCTCTTCTCGGCCGGGTTCAGCTGGCTCGGTGGGAGGTTCGCCGATTGGATCACCGACAACTTCGGCGGCATCCTCAAGAACTACTTCAAAATCGAGCCGGACACCGCGCCGTCGCACGTTGGAGGCAGGGGGCCGGGTCCCGAAGACCTCCCTGGGAACGGGGCGCCGTCGCCGAAGATCGGTGGGGACGACCAGCTCGGAGGCACACCGACGCCCAAGGGAGGCCGCGACGAACCGACCCCGCAACCGACCTCCGGTGGAGGCGATGGCGCGCCGGTACCGCCGTCCCGCACCGACGCCGCAGACGTCAACGGTCCGCCGCCCCCCGTGAGAACACCCGAAACGGTGCCGCCGCGCCTCGCCGACGACATGGCCGACGCGCTCGCCCGCAACGCCTCCGACCTGGCACGGCCCTTCGGGCGCAACCCCAGACCCTGGGACAACGTCGCCACCACGGCGCGATTTCGCGACGACGTCGGGAAGGTGTTCGAGAGCAACCTCGGTGACCGGCTCGGCCGCGACGCCGCGCGCGACCTCGGCCGGAACTACGCCGACACCTTCATCGCCAACTGGGGTACACGCGACATCGGTGGCTCCCTCGCGCGGGTGCTGGACGACGCGCCCACGGGCCTGGGAGGTCGACAACTGTCGCCGGAGACCCGTGCCTTCCTGTCCCAGACCCTGCCCGAGGGGACCGCCAAAGGCTTGACGGAATTCGCCGACAACTGGCGGCGCACCGCCGCGCACTTCGGCACCAACGTCGCCGAAGCGGCCGGGTCGAACTACCTGGGCGAGGGGTTCAGCAACATGGTCCTCTCAGAGGACCACAAGTTCGACGCGAACGGAATGTCGGCCGTAGCCGGGGCTGCGAACGTGGCCCTGACCACGGGCGGCGTCCTGGGCGGCATCAAGGGCCTGGACGCCCTGGAGAACCTGTTCGGGTCCAACACGACGGTGGACGCCCCGCCCCCGCCGGTCATGGAATCGGATTCCGTGGGCGCCGCCAACGACTCCGAGGCGTCGACCGGTGGTGGGAGCACGGGCGGCTCCGGAGGAACCGGTGGCTCCGGAAGTGGGGGAGGCTCGGGTGCCCCTGGGCGCGGCAATGGGCCCGAGGGCGGCGAGGCGCAGTCGGACGCCGACGCGGGCCCTGGAACCCCCGAGGCCGAAAACGCCGATCTCCGGAACCCCGCCGACTCGCCCGGGAGCGGAGACGTACCCGACACCGACGAGCGCGTGCGCCCGGTGCCACCGCCGGACGTGCCGTCGCGTCCCGAGGTTCCGGTCACGGCTCGGGACGGTGGCGACCCGACGGTGGAGCCACCGTCCGGGGCGTCCCAGGGCCAGGACACCGGCGGTACGGACGCCCCCGCCGCTCCGCCCCCGCGCATGGAGGATCCGTCCATGTCCCGGTTCGAGGACGACGGCGGGGACACGCCGCTCGTCGACGGGCCCTCGGGCGTCGTCGCCCCTCCCGACACCGGGACGCCGCAGGACGTAACCGACACGGACGAGGTACGCGACCACCCGTTCGACGTCCCGGTCGCCGGGGACGGGTTCACGGGCGCTCCGTCCGCGATGACGGGGACGCCCCCGCCCGCGCAGGGTGGTGACGGTGCGGGAGCCTCCCGGCCCGGCTCGACCCCACGCGGCGAGGGCACCGCCTCCCAGGCAGCGCGGACACAGGCCCCGTCCTCCGAAGCGGACGCACCGTCCCACTCCCCGGACGCCGGTCCGGTCCGCACCACCGGCGATACCGATTCGTCCGCGGACTCGAACAGGATCGACACCCAGAGCGACCCGGATCGTCCCATGACGGATCGGGTACCCGAGTCCGACCCCGAGCGGGTCGGGTCCGAGGTCGCCGACGGTCCGCACGAGGACACGACCGAGGCCCCTCGGACACCGTCCCCACTCACCGACCTCGACGAGCTCGGAGGCCTGTACGACGACCCGCCCGCACCTTCGCGGACCGAGTCCGAACCCGTCGACCTCGATGATCCGTGGCGGGGGAACCCTCCCAGGGGATTGGACCTGGGAGCCTTGCAGGACCCCAAGGGGGGCAAGGATCAACCTCCCACGATCGGTGAGGTCATCGCCGACCTCACCGAGTACCGGTACGCGCTCGACGACGTTCTTCCCTCCCCTGGCGACACCCCCGCCCTCTCGGTGAACCTCGCCGATCGGTTCCACTACCGTCGCTCCTACGACGACGGCTTCGCGGACTATGACGACGGCTCCAATGGTCAGTACCCGACCCCGGCCGACGACGGTGAGATCTTCGATTTCTCCCCGTCCACGTCCCCGACCCCTCAAGGGGGCGGCGGCTACGGCGGGTACCCTTCGCGGCCGACCTCCGGCCACCCGTCAACCCACCAAGGACCGGGCGACCGCGCGCCCATCGATGGCGACTGGACCCTGGACGACCTCGACGACCAGAGCTCCGAAGACGCCTTTTACCACTCCGACGAATCAGACGCCGCTCCCGCCCAGCCGGTCCAGAGGAACCCGCACCCCCATGTTCCGGGAATCCCCACGCATAACCCCTTCTTGTCCGGACCGGCGGGCACGGGGCTGCCGCCCGTCGTCGGTGGACTGCTGGAATTCGACGGTCTCTGGGGGGTCGGCACCACTGCGCCGCGCGTTCGCACGTTCGCCGACAACGCGGAGGCGATCGGGTTCGGCCGTGACCACTGGGACGGATACGTACAAGACCTACCCGAACGCGAGGCGGACGCGGTTCGCGCCTATACGGCTGCGGGCACCTACCGCCAGATGAACACCGCGCTTCGCTCCGGCGGTCGCCTCGACTCCGAGACCCGGCAGTACATCCGGAGGATGGACCGGGCGCTGGCCGGAAGGCCGGTGCCCGAGGACGTCATGGTGACCCGCGGCATGGGAATCAGTCACCTGCCCATGTCTCCCCAGGACATGGTGGACCAAGGAACCCGCTTCCACGAAAGGGGCTACCTCTCCACCGCCCTGGGACGCGCCGCCCCGTCCTTCGACAACAACGAGGCGGTGCTCTACATGCGGATTCCCGCGGGCACACCCGCCATCTGGATGGAACGGCTGTCCACCTACGGTGTTCAGGAGCGGGAGCTCGTGCTCGGCCGTGATCTGGAGTGGTCGATCGTCGACGCCGTTCATCGCGACGGGCAATGGCACATGATGGTCGAGGTCGCCCCCGACTCCCTGCCCGCCGCTCGCGAGGGCGCCACGACATCCAGCCGCTTCGACGGCAACGGCGGCCACCACGATTCCAGGCATGACCGCACGGGCGGCGACCAGCATGGCGGGTTCACCGATTCGGGCGGACGGATCGGGCAGCGGACGGCTCCCCTGGAGACGGGACGAACGGTGCGGTTCGATCCACCGGAGGTCGCCTCCGCGCACCCGCCCGCCACGCGGTCCGCGGATCCAGTCGCGGACCGGACGGTGACCGCCGTCACGCGGACTCCGGTCCCGGAGACCGCCGGCGCTCCGATGTTCGGGCCGCCCGTCAACCACCGACCCGGTGACCCCGCGCCGCGTGTGGCGAACCTGCCCGGCTCCGACCAGTGGGGCCAGGAGTCGAAGCCACAGGTGCGAAGGTTCTCGGGACCTTTCGCGGACACCCTGAAGCCACCTGCGGACGCGCCGCCGTTGACGGTCGATGTGAACACCGAGAAGGGTCCGATGCGTGCCCGGGTGCGGATCCAAAACCTCTTCTTCGAGTCCACCACGAGGGAGATCCACCGTGAGGGTGACGATGACGGAGGGCCGTCCTCGGTTCTTGACGTGAAGCTGCGGGTCCTGAGCCTTCCCGCTCAATCCGGTATGGACAAGCAGGCCCAGGCCGCCGCGTCGCGGGCCCTGAACCAGCACGTCGAGGCGATGTTCAACGACAAGTTCGTGTTGCCGCGTGGTGGGCGGCAACTGAACGTGACCGTCGTTCCGGTGACGTCGGGCACGCTTGATGGTGTGCACGCCTGGGTGTCCTGGTCCCCGGCGCCGTCCGCGGCCGATGGTTCACCGCCACCGGCTCTGGGGCCGGACACCGACGGCCGGGGGATCGGCGAGGTGCTGCGTCGGCTGGGGATGCTGGACGGGGACCCGGTACGCGGTGAGGACCGCCCGTACGTGGCGCGGCGGACACTGGACCGGATCGAGACGATGGTGGAACCGCGTCCGGCGCGCCGGTGGGTCGACCCCCAGAGCGTCGCGCCCGCTCAGGTGCATACCGGCCTGGTGGATCCGTCCGTGTGGGAGGGTACACGGGCCGGTGTGCCCGTCCACCAGGTGGGCGGGCCGAACGTGAGCGCCGCATTGGCCGATCCCGGGATCGACTCCCGCGCGGCCCGACCACTGGACATCGGCCCCGGTGGTGACCCGGTCGACCCGGCGACGGTGGTGGACAACCCCGACGCCCGGTCCGGTGATCCGGAACGGTTCGTCAAGGCCGAAATGAACCCCCGGTGGGCCGCCCGTAGGTTCGAATGGGCACGGATCCCCATCCCTGAGGAGAAACGAACGCAGGGAGGCCCGACCCATGCCCTGGAGCTCACCTTCCGCCCGCGGATCCACCGCGACGAAGGCACCACGACGCCAGAGCAGTACGAGACCTACCTACGGGAGTACACGGCCACGCTGGACGCCATGTGGAACCGGCGCTTCCGAATCCGCGGGGACGGAACCGTCGTGGGTGCGAACGGCACTCGGGTGCACAAACTCGGTGACGACCTGTTCAACACCCTCTTCGGAGAGGGGAGCAGACCGGACCTGGACGACATGGAGGTGGCCGGTTCGGTCTCGGGCACCGAGTCGCCCCCACCCGGGAGCGGGGACCAGTTGCACATCCGCATCCTCCTGGCCGACGATTCCACCCCCGATGACCAGGTCCACCATGAGATCTACCTGGCTTCCCGGCCGGGGGAGAGCAGCATGGACACCGATACCTGGAACGCGTTGTTCCCGGTGGAAGCGGGCGTCCATGAGACCGCGCACTTGCTGGGGCTACTCGATGAGTACTTCGATTCGAGCACGGTCTTCCGAGGGAGCCGGGACGCCAATGCGGTGCGTTCCGGCGACGATGACCATGGTTACGGCCTCATGGGCAACGGATGGCTGAGGCGCGGAGCCGACGGAAGGCATTACAAACACCGCGACCCCGTCGTGCTGAACGGGTACCTCGACACGATCACCTCGATGGTGGAGCACGGCACATCGGATCACACGCGGCCACCACGGGTCGCCGAGCTCTCCGCCGAAGTGAAGTCGGACATCCTCCGGATCCTCGACCCCGGTCTGACCGAGAACGATCCGCGGCGATTCGAGGTGTTCGAGCGGTTTTCTCTGGCCGTCGACGTGTTCGCTCGCGGTACGGGCAACGAACAGTTGGTGGCTCCCGGGGACGCCGCGGCGCTTGGTGCCGTTCGGGAGCAGCTCGGTGT
>NZ_DYZD01000050.1 GCF_020741345.1 Nocardiopsis listeri | reverse complement strand
AGCCGCCATTCGAACCTCCCGTGACGAACGTGTCACTCGTAATCACCCACCGAAGGCGTGGGTTTCTTCGACGGTGTCGGGTCAGCCGCCGAGAAGGTCGCCGAAGTCGATGTCGCTGCCGAGGATCATCGACCCGACGATGAGGATGAGCAGGCCCGGCAACAGGGTCGTGGCGGTCACCACGGTCACGCGCGGGTTGAGCCGCTGAGCCTTGCGGCGCATGTACTGGGCGTCCTCGCGACGCATGTCCTGGCTGATGTTGACCAGGGTGTCGCTGAGCGGGGCGCCCAGTTCCTCGGCCTGCTGGATGGCGGTCACGAACTTGCTGAGGGACTCGTTGCGGTTGCGGCGGCGCAGGGCGTCGAACGCCTCCCGGCGGGAGGTGCCCAGCTCCATCTGGCGCAGCGCGATGACGAACTCGCCGGAGAGCACACCCGGCATGGAGTCGGCGACCCGGGCCACGGCGGCGCGGAACGACATGCCCGCGCTCACCGTCACCGCGAGCACGTCCAGGAAGTCCGGCAGTTGTGACTGCACCTGATCGGCCCGTTCCTGGGCCTTGACGTACATGCTCAGGTCGGTCAGGCCCACGAAGGCCAGCATCACCAGGCCGAACATGGCGTTGTCGGACAGGAACAGCAGTACCGACAGGCTGCCGTAGAGCGCGACCTCGCCGATCTTGCGCCGGACGTACCTTTCCACGGTCAGTCCGTCGACCCGGCCGGACGCCTCGATCCGTTCGTGGATGGATCCGCGGCGCCTTTCGGTGAGCGAGGCCAGGACCGAACCGGCGAAGGGGCGGCCGATCGCCTCGGTGATCCGGTGCAGGAAGAACGTCTCGTCGCTCTTGACGACGGGACGTGCGGCCGGCTCGTCCACCGGCACACGCGTCTTCGACATGCTCAGGTGCAGGCCATAACAGGCGAGCACCACGATCAGCGCCGACGCCAGTGCCACCAGCAGGGGGAGCAGGTTCATCCGAGTTCCTTCGGGGGATCCGGGGCTACATCTTGAACTTGGTGATCCGGGACACCGCCACGAATCCGATGACGAACAGGGCCGCCACGACCAGCAGCAACCCGATCCCGGCCGGTTGGGAGGTCATGGTGCGCATGATGCCCGGCTGGATCATGTTGAGCAGGAACAGGGCGCCCACCGACATGAACCCCAGCGCCCACACGGTGCTGGTGGTCTCGGACAGGATGGTGCGCACCTCGCGCCGGGTCTCCTTGCGGTTCTCCAGGGTGGTCGAGATGTTGCGCAACGCGCTGACCAGAGAACCACCCGATCTGGACGCCACGATCAGGGTGGAGAGCAGCACGCCGAGCTCACGGGAGGGCATGCGTTCGCGCAGTTCGGCGACGGACTCCTCGAAGCTCGCGCCCAGCTTCATCGACTCGGCCATGCGCCCGAGCTCCTCACCGGCGGGCCCGTCGAGTTCGTCGGCGGCGATGGCCACCGCGGTGGGCAGGGCCAGCCCCGCGGAGGT
The DNA here is from genome assembly GCF_020741345.1 of Nocardiopsis listeri. GTDB lineage: Bacteria > Actinomycetota > Actinomycetes > Streptosporangiales > Streptosporangiaceae > Nocardiopsis > Nocardiopsis listeri_A. The sequence goes on along the minus strand of NZ_DYZD01000050.1, from coordinate 6,856 downwards.
GGCGTTGCCCAGGACCCGCGCCAGGTCGGGCAACTGGCCGGTGAACTCCTCACGGCGCTTGGCCTCGGCCCGGCTCAGGTAGGAGAAGAACAGGAACGCCACCCCGGCCGCGGCCAACAGCCCGAACATCGGTGCGAGGATCTGCCAGACCACGATGACGGCGAGCAGAGCTCCGCCCACCAACGCGACCAGGAAGGTGGACAGTCGCGTCTCCGTGCCCGACCGGGCCAGGCGGCGGCTGAGCCGGGCGCCCCACCGGGTGCGGTGCAGCATCACGTCCAGGCGCGCCATCGGGGTGGAGGCGTCGTACTCGGCCTGGGCCAAGGCGCTGCGGGCCGCGATGAGACGGCGTTGCTCGGAGCTGGCCACGAACTCCCAGACGGCCCACAGCAACACGGCCAGAACCAGAGCGACCCCGCCGAGGATCGCCGCGAACTGCCAGGTCAAGCTGACTCCCATCGGTTCGGGCCCGGCGGTGACGCCGAGAGTCGGAGGGTGAGGGGCGAGGTGATCACCGGTGTCCTCCGCGGGGGCCGTCGGGGATCACGCCGAACACCGAGGGGATGCTCTCGCCGACGTGGTAGATCCGACCGGCGACGTGGCGTGGCAGGGGACGGTGTCGGAACTCGCCCTTCACCTCGTGGTCGGTCCCGGTCGGCAGCGACGCGAACTCCAACAGCGAATCCAGCCGGAACTCCTCGCTGCGGCGTGAGGACACCACGGCCACCTCGGCGATCCGACGCGACCCGTCGGGCCACCGGCCCAGGTGCACGATCGCGTCCACCGCGTTGTTGATCTGGTCGCGCAGCGCGTTGTAGGGGACCCGGCCGTCGCCCAGGGTGGCCAGGGTCTGGATCCGGTGGATGGCGTCCTCGGCCGAGTTGGCGTGCACGGTCACCAGGGAGCCGTCGTGTCCGGTGTTCATGGCCTGGAGCATGTCGATGGTCTCGGGTCCGCGGACCTCACCGACGATGATGCGGTCCGGGCGCATCCGCAGCGCGTTGCGCACCAGGTCGCGGATGGCGATCTCGCCGCGTCCCTCGATGTTGGCCGGGCGTGACTCCAGCCGCACCACGTGGTCCTGCATCAGCTGGAGTTCGGCGGAGTCCTCGATGGTGACGATGCGTTCGGTGCTGGGCACGAACGCCGACAGGGCGTTGAGGAAGGTGGTCTTACCGGTGCCGGTACCACCCGAGACCACGATGTTGAACCGGGCCCGGACCATCGCCGACAGCAGCACGCCCGTGGCCTGGTCCAGGCTGCCCATGCGCACCAGGTCTTCGATGGGGTAGGGCTTGGGGAAGCGTCGGATGGTCAGCACCGGGCCCGACAACGACAGCGGCGGGATGATGACGTTGACGCGTTCGCCGCTGGGCAGGCGGGCGTCGACCATCGGCGAGGACTCGTCCACGCGCCGGTTCACCATCGAGACGATGCGGTCGATGGTCTGGTAGAGCTGCTCCTCGCCGTTGAAGGTCGCGTCGATGCGCTCCATCCGGCCCGCGCGTTCCACGAACACGTTGTCGGGGCCGTTCACCATGATCTCGGTGATGGTCTCGTCGGCGAGCAGGGGTTCGAGCACACCCAGGCCCAGCGCCTCGTCCACGACCCGTCGGGTGAGGATCGAACGTTCCCGGTCCGACAGCACCGGCCCCTCACGGGACAGGATGTGCCCGACGACCTTCTCCAGGCGGACCCGGCGCTGGGCCAGGGTCAGTCGTGACAAGTCCTCCAGATTGATCTCGGCCAGGAGTCGCCGTCGCCAGTGCGTCACACTGCTCCGGTCGGCCCGTTCCTCGTTGGAGCGGTCCTCTTCCAGGCGGTCCTTCAGCCCCATGTTCCTCGTTTCCTCCTTGGTGGACGGGCCACGCGTCACATGTTCGGCATGTCCACCCGACGGGTCAGTGTCACGTTCAGGTCCACCGAGAACACGATCGGCAGCGAGTGCGAGACCTCGACGTAGAACCCGTCACTGTCGTTGGTGCCGCTGGTGACGGTCGCCTCCTCCAACCAGCCGGGCAAGGCCTGGTGGGCGGCCTCCTCGGAGCCCTCCCGCGCCCCGGCGCGCGCCGCGGACTCCAACCGTTCGATCGCCACGAACGAGATGAAGGCCTCGAAGGCGACCACCACGGTGAGCAGCAGGATCGGCAGGACCGCGGCGAACTCCAGGATGGGGCCGCCACGGTCGGCGTCCCGGTGTGTTCGGGGGAAGAGGATGCGTCTCACGCGTCGTCCTCCTCCGGCTCCGATGGTTGCGCGCCCGGTGGTGGCTCGACGACACCGTCACGCGGGGTGACCTCGGTGACGACCCTCGCCTCGCCCGTGATGTCCCAGGGTCCGGTCGTACCGGGCAGGAACACCGGCATCACCACGGTCACCCGGGCATAGCGTGCTCCGTCGCGTTCCACGACGGAGGTGGTGAGAACGTCGGGGGTGTCCCACGGTGAGAGCACGCGCTTGCGGGCCTCCTCGTCGATGCGTTCCATGTCGTCGGGGGTGACCGCGGCCTGCCGGGCGGCCTCGGCCGCGCCGTGCGAGGCGTACATGGAGGTGAGACCGATGAGCAGCACCTGCCACACCAGGGCCAACGCCAGCATCATGAAGGGCACCATGGCGGCGAACTCCACGATGATCGCGCCCCGGTCCTCACGACGCGAGTGGGCGCCGCCGCGTCGCTCAGCCACCGAACCCCCGTCCCGTCGAACCCGGGTCCCAGCCGCCCGATCCGCCCGGCCCTCGCGCCCCGGTCACCGTGTGCCCGTTGAACACGTTGTGGCCGCTGGCGTTGAGGAACCCGGACACGTCCCGGGTGGAGGGTGCTCCGTCCGCCGCGGGCCCCGGCGCCGGGGTGGCGCCACCGGAGGGGGTGAACCCGCCCTTGCCGCTGCCGCCCGGTCCGGTGGGGGCGGTGAACAGGTCCAGTTCGGCGGCCAGCCGAGCGAAGGCCTTGCGCAGCCCCTCGTCGGTGACCTTGGTGGGGTCGCCGTTGTTCTCGCCGGGCTCCAGCGCCCGGTAGGCGGCCGGGACCGGGGTGCGCAGCACCTTGGTGCCCAACAGTTGTTGGAGGAAGTCCGGTTGGATCTCGTTCTTGCGGCTGTGCCGGGTGACCAGGGAGTGCACGTTGTCCTGGGTGCGGATCTGCAACCGTTCCCACATCGCCATCAGCCGTTGGGCCCCGCGCATCGCCGGCACGTCCGGGGTCACCGTCACCACGGCGCTGTCGGCCAGTTCCACCGCCATCGCGGTGGCCTCGTTCATGGTGGACCCACAGTCCACGATCACCAGTTCGTAGCGTGAACGCAGGGCGCTGAGGATGCGGCGGGTGGCACGGGCGTTGACGTCCTCGCCACGTTCCCCGTGCTCGGGGGCGAGCAGAACGTGAGGGCCGCGCGGGTCCACGTACAGGGTCTCGGCGAGCATGCCGGGGCTGATGTCGTCGGCGCTCTCCACCAGGTCGGTTATGGATCGACGGTGCTGGAGGTCGAGGAAGGCGGGCAGGTCGCCGGCCTGCAGGTCGAGGTCGACCAGGCACACGACCCGGTCGCGTCTGGCCGCCGCCATCGCCAGGTGCACCGCGCAGGTGGTGGTGCCCACTCCGCCCTTGGCGCCGCTGATCGTCAGTATCCGTCCGCGGACCCCGGAAGCCGGTAGTTCGTGGGAGGCGGACTCCAGGTGACGGCGCAGCGTGCGCGACCATTCGGCGGCCTTGGCGATCCGCGTCTCCAGCTCGCCGATCCCGGCGTCCGCGGACAGCACCCCGCGAGCGCCCGCCTCCATGGCCCCGGTGAAGGTGTTCGGGTCCATGACCGAGGACACCAGCAGGATCGCCAGTTGAGGGTGGCGGTGGGACAGGTCGCGCACGGTCTCCAGGACCGGCGCGGGCCCCATGTCCTCGTGGATGAGGATGACGTCGAGCTCGGGGAACTCTCCGGCCGCGTCGTGCAGCGCCGTGCCGGTGTTGCGGATGGCCACCAGGTCGCACGTGCCCAGTTCCTCGAACCGTGCGGCGAGCACCATCTCGGTCTCGGACGTGGGCATCCCCGCCAGAACGCGGAAGTTCACCGCTGTCTACCCCCCATGCGGCACGCGCCGCTCGTCGATCAGGTCGTCGAAGTCCCCGCTGCAGAACTGTTCGTCACCCGGGGAACCACCACCGTCCGCGCTGACCAGGGCCAGCCGCAGTTTGGTGGAGAACTCCTCGGCGTAGGCGAGCTGCAGGGCGCTGTCCGGGTCCAGCCGGAACGTCACCGGAACCACACCGGTCACCCCCGAGTCGGTCTCCTGGCTGCGCAGCTCGCCGATGTCGAGGACCTCGACCTCGGTGATGACACGGGTTGCGCAGGCCTCACCGTGGTCGCGCGGCTGGAAGGTGCCGTAGATGTCCACGACCGAGCCGCGTCGCACCTTGCCGGCCACGCCGGTCTCGGCGTTGACCATGATGGCGATCTCGCGTTCGCCCTCGGTCAGGGTCGGCTGTGGCTGCACCATGCCCTGCTGCAGGAGAACACCGGTCTCCAGGTGGGAGGAGGCGACCAACTGCTGGTCGGCGGGGGTCTCCACCTCGGAGAGGTCGGAGATGAACACCTCCGGGTCGAAGTACATGCTGGGGACCTCGACCGACTCGACCTGTTCCTGGGTGATCGGTTGGTAGGCCTCCACGTCGTCGACCAAACGCAGGACCGTGGCGAACCGGCCCAGGCGTTCCTGCTGGTTGTCGAGGTAGGTGAACACGGACGCGAACACTGCCACTGCGCCGACCGCGGCCACGACCATGAGCAGGACGCCTCGTCGCTGACGGGGGTTCATAAGGGGGCTCTATCCGTTTCCAGTGTCGTCGTTGGATCCCGTCGTCGACACGACGATGGGACCCGACCGGGAGGGGTCCGTCACCGTGAGTAGGACCGTGGGTCCAGTCGACGGTGTGGTGGTTCCTCCACGGAGGTGGTCGGGGACTGTGGGGACCGAGGGGGCTGTGGAGAACGTTGGCGGGCCTCTCCGTTGGGTGGCGGCCCCGGTGCCGGAGCACCGGCCCTCGGTGGGCGTGGGACCGTTGGCGGACCCGCGGGCGGGGTCGATCGTGGTCCCGGGGTCGGGGGACGCACCGTCGAGGCGGGAGGCGTGTAGATGGGGTGTCCGGTGGAGTTGGCCGAGCAGAACGGGCAGGGGCGTGCGGCCATGGGTTCGCCGCACCAGGCGCAGGCGGAGGCCCGGATGGACCCCGCCGCGTAGGCCAGGGCCTGTGGGTGGGCGCTCAGTGCCACGAACTCGACGTATTTGGAGGTGCCCCAGTAGGTGCCGCCCAGTGGCTGGGCGGGCAGGTTGCGGGTGGCCACCGGTTGGATGGCCTGTGGGAGGTTGTCGTCGAACACCTTGGTGATGGCCGGATCCGGGGTGGAGCTCAGCAGTTGCACGGGTTGGACGGGTCGGAACGGCAGCCCGGCGGCGATTTCGGCCGGGCGTAGTCGACCCACCCGCGCGGTGGGCGCGCAGAACGCCAGGAAGGACACCGACGGCGCGTAGGAGCCCATGTGCTGGCGCATGCTGGTCGGCAGGGTGGACAGGCCTGAGACGGTGCGCAGCCAGGCGCCGGCGAGCAGGTGCTTGGGCAGTTCGCCACTGAGCGCGGCGACCATGCCCGGTGGAAGGTAGGGGGCCAGGTAGGCGAGTTGGTCGGCCACCAGGGACAGGGCGAGAGGGGACAGATCGACGCCGATACCGGCGATCCGGTCGGTGCGCAGGGCACCGCGGGCGAAGTTCACCGCGCGTTCGGCGTCCGTTGCCTGCCATGCCGGATAGAGGGCGACGACCTTGCGGCCGGCCCGGACCTGTTCGATGGCGAAGGCGACGAACGCGGAACTGCGCGCGCCGACGGTGTCCCCTCTGAGCGGGAACCGGTGGGCCCCGGCCTCACCCACGTGCCCCGTGCTGGGGATATCCGCCAACAGGGCTACGGTCGTCGCCGACCTGGGTTGGGCGTTGGACACTGGGAAGGCTCCATCGGTTCTGCGCGTTCGGCGAATTCGAAAGGCGGAGCGGCGGCCCATGCGACGGGGTACCACTCGGACGCATCGTAACGAATGGGTGGCTCGGGGTGGGAGGGGCGGTATTCGTTACCGTGCGGTGGGGTGTGTTCCGGTGGTTTCCTTTCCGGCGCCTTCCTGGTGGGGTGATCTGCTGCGGGGGCATGCTGTGGCCTCTCGGGGCGGGGACGGGGGCCGTTGGCCGTATGCGGCCACTCCATGCTGTGTGGTTTGTGGTGTTTGGTCCGGTCTTCTGGGTTTCGACGTTCCCGATGTGTCGATCCGCGTGACAAAGGGTGTGCCGACTCCCCAAGGATGCCTTTTCCGGATCAGGACCACCAGTGTCCCCGTAAATGCTGTGGACAACTCCCACCGAAAGTCCTCCCATCTGCGCAAAAGCAGTCACAGTGTCCCCACCGGCCCCTTTCGTCACCGCGCGGCGGTGTCATCTAGGTCTCTTCTCGGTTGCGCGGGCGCTCCTCGGGAACGATCCGGGGCGAGATCGCGTCATATCTTGAGTAGTCACTTGCCCCCTGAGGAGAGCGAACGATGCGCAACGCAAACCGGGCCGCGGCCGGGGCGGCCGCCTGGCAGGTCATCCAGAACACCGACGGCAAGGTCTCCGTGTGGCAGCGCGTCAGAGCGTTCCCGCGCATGATCGGAGCCAAGCTGCGCGGTCGTTACCCCGAGCTCGGCGGCGGCAAGCTGTTCACCATGCTGGCGCTCGTCCTGTACGTCGTCTCGCCGATCGACTTCATCCCCGAACTGCTGTTCTCCGTGCTGGGTCTGGTCGACGACGTCGCCGTCGCGGTGTGGCTGACCACGATGGCCCTGGG
>NZ_DYZD01000049.1 GCF_020741345.1 Nocardiopsis listeri | reverse complement strand
GAGCAGCTCCACGAGGCCGTCCAGCGCCTCGTCCGCGCCCTCGGCGTCGCAGCTCAGGGTGACGCTCTCCCCATGAGAGGCCCCCATGGACATCACGGCGAGGACGCTGCGCGCGTCCACCTCCTTGTGGCCCTCGCGGGAGATCATCACGGGCAGGCCGGTCTCGTTGACGGCCTGCACGAACAGGGCTGCGGGGCGGGCGTGCAGGCCGAGCCTGGAGCCGATGGCTACGGTGCGTTCGGGCATGTCTGTCCTCGGGGTCTCGTGGTTCGTGGCCGGTGGTCGGGTGTTCAGGGGCTGCCGATGGGCGGTCAGAGCTTGTCGATCCGCCACAGGGGGTCGGGTCCGGTCGTCGAGACGACGCCGTCGTCGGTCACGTCTTCGGGGCGGGGGACGGTGGTCCCCGGCAGGGACACGGCGGCGGTGCCCCAGGCCACGGCCCGACGCAGCCGTTCCTCGGGGGTGCCTTCGAGGGCGAGGAAACCGGCCAGCGCGCTGTCACCCGCGCCCACGGTACTCCGGGTGCGTACCCGGGGTCCCCTGGCCCACAACACTTCCGCGGCGTCCACGTACAGGGCCCCGTGCCCGCCGAGGGTGACCAGGGCGGCGCCGTTGCCTTCGGCGAGGATCTCCCGCGCCGCGTCGGTGACCTCCTCGATGGTCGTCGGTGCGCGGCCGACCAGGTCGGACAGTTCTTCGAGGTTGGGTTTGAGCAGCTTCACCGAACCCGCCCGGGCCGCGGCTCGGAGCGGGGGGCCCGAGGTGTCCAGCGCGAGCGGTACCCCGTGGCCGGCGGCGAGTTCGGCCACCCGAACGTAGAGGTCGTCGGGGGAGCCCGCGGGCAGGCTGCCGCTGGCCACCACCCAGTCGGGGCCCTTGGCGAGTTCGTCCTCCACGGCTCGAAGCAGGGCCTGGATCTCCGCGGGCGAGAGGGTGGGGCCCGCGGCGTTGAGCTTGGTGGTGGTGCCGTCGGACTCGGTGACGGCGACGTTGCCGCGTGTCTCGCCCTCGATGGGCACGGTGACCCGGGGGAGGTCGCCGAGGAGGGTGGTGAGTTCGGCGCCGCCGCCCCCGCCCACGGGAAGGATCGCGCGGGTGTCGACACCGGCTTCGAGCAGGGCGCGGGCGACGTTGACGCCTTTGCCGCCGGCCTGGGCGCGTGTGGCGCGTATCCGCACGACCTCGCCTCGGACGAGGTCGTCGACCTCCAGGGTGTGGTCGACGCTCGGGTTCGGGGTGAGGGTCAGGATCATGGGAGCTCTTTTCGAGGGTGTGGCTGCCCGGCCTGGTGTGTGGGTGGTTTTGATTATGTGTGTTTGATTGCGCCTGTCAACAGTGTGCGGCGTGGAGGGGGAGTGTGCGGGCCGGGTGGGGGAGTCGCTGTGCTCCGGGGTGGCCGAGGCGGTGACCAGAGTCTTCCCGGGATGGCGTGATCATCGTGAGTGCTGGGATATTGGGTGGAGATACCCCTTGTGTGTCTCACGCAACACGATTAAGCTCACCCAAAACCACACCGAAACACAGGTGATCCCACATGTACGCGGAAGAACGCCAGAAGGTGATCCTCGAACGCGCCCGCCGTGACGGCCGGGTCGACGTCACGGGGCTCGCCTCGGAGTTCGACGTCACCTACGAGACCATCCGCCGCGACCTCACCGCCCTCGAACGGCACGGGGTCCTGCGCAGGGTCCACGGTGGCGCGATCCCCGTCGAGCGTCTGGGTTTCGAACCCGCGCTCAACGTGCGTGATTCCGTCATGACCAAGGAGAAGGAGCGGATCGCCAAGGCGGCGCTGGCCGAACTCCCCGAGGAGGGCGCGGTCCTCCTCGACGCGGGCTCCACCACCGGCCGCATGGCCGAACAGCTGCCCACGGACCGGGAACTCATCGTCGTCACCAACTCCCTCTCCATCGCCCTCACCCTCACCTCCCGACCCAACATCAACCTCATGCTGCTCGGCGGCCGGCTTCGGAACCGGACCCAGGCCAGCGTCGACGCCTGGGCCCTACGCTCCCTCGCCGAGTCCTACGTCGACGTCGCCTTCATGGCCTCCAACGGAGTGTCCGTCGAACGCGGGCTCACCACCCCCGACCCGGCCGAGGCCGAGGTCAAACGGGCCATGATCGCCTCCGCCCGACGCGCCGTCCTCCTCGCCGACCACACCAAGGTCGGCAATGACCACTTCGCCCGTTTCGCCAACGTCGAGGACCTCGACCTGATCGTCACCGACGACGGACTCGCCGACGGTCTGGCCGACGAACTGGAGTCGGCGGGACCGGCGGTCCAGGTGGTCTGACCCCACACCGTCCACTCCTCGGCGGGCCACCACCGCCGCACCTCTCAGGAGGTCCCCCATGTCCACCCAGCAGAGCGAGAGCCGATTCGCCTCGGTCCGCTCCGGAGTCCAACGCTTCGGCGGCTTCCTCGCGAGCATGGTCATGCCCAACATCGGCGCCTTCATCGCCTGGGGACTGATCACCGCGCTGTTCATCCCCGACGGCTGGTGGCCCAACGAACACCTCGCCCAGCTCGTCGACCCGATGATCGCCTACCTGTTGCCGCTGCTCATCGGCTACACCGGTGGCCACCTGGTCTACGACAAGCGCGGTGGCGTCGTCGGCGCGATCGCGACCATCGGCGTGATCGTCTCCGCGGACATCCCGATGTTCCTCGGCGCCATGGTCGTCGGTCCGCTCGCCGCCTACCTGATGAAGCTGTTCGACCGCGTCGCCCAGCCGCGCACCCCGTCCGGCTTCGAGATGCTCGTCAACAACTTCAGCGCCGGCATCCTCGGCGGCCTCATGGCGGGTCTGGGACTGTACGCGATCGGCCCGGTCGTGACCGTCGTCGCCCGCTGGCTGGGCTCCGGGGTCCAGTTCCTCATCGACATGTCACTGCTGCCGCTGGTGTCGTTGATCGTGGAGCCCGCCAAGATCCTCTTCCTGAACAACGCCATCAACCACGGTGTCCTCGGCCCTCTGGGCGTGGCCCGGGTGGCCGAGCAGGGCAAGGCGATCGAGTTCCTCATCGAGACCAGCCCCGGCCCCGGTCTGGGCATCCTGCTGGCCTGCATGCTGTTCGGTCCCAAGCTCAGCCGGGCCACCGCCCCGGGCGCGATCATCATCCACTTCCTCGGCGGCATCCACGAGATCTACTTCCCGTACGTCCTCGCCCAGCCCAAGCTCGTCCTGGCCGTGATCGGCGGCGGCATGTCCGGCGTGACCACCTTCATGCTCCTCAACGCGGGACTCGTCGCCACCCCGGCGCCGGGAAGCATCATCGCCCTCATGGCGGTCACTCCCCGCGGCGACCACCTCGCGGTCCTCGGCGGTGTCGTCGTGGGAACGGTCGTCTCGTTCCTCATCGCCTCCGCCCTCCTCGGCTTCGGGCGCGCCGAACGCAAGGCCGAACGCAAGGCCGAACGCGAGGCCGCCGAGGCCGAGGACGCCTAGTTGTCCGGGTCCACTCGGGCCGCAGACCACCCTCAGTCCAGGTTCAGTACAGGAGGGCCAGATGGCCACCATCGAAGGTTCCGCAGTCAAGAAGGTCGTCGTCGCCTGCGACGCCGGCATGGGCAGCAGCGTCCTGCTCACCACCCGGCTCAAGAAGACCCTCGCCCCCTACGACGTCACCGTGGAGCACTCCCCGGTGGACCGTGTCCCCGACGACGCCGACCTCGTGCTCTGCCACTCCGGCCTGGTCGGCCGTGCCCGGACCCGCGTGCCCGACACCGTCGTCATCGGCTTCCAGATGTTCCTCGGTGACCCGGTGTTCACCAAGGTGGAGGCGGCCATCCGGGACGGTGGAACCCTTGGCGACTGACCTCGTCCTCAGCACGGACGCCGTCCGGCTCGGCCGCACCGCCCGCGACCGCGCCGACGCCATCGACCAGTGCGGCGCCCTACTGGTGGAACTGGGAGCGGTCGAGCCCGGATACGTGACCGCGATGCACGAACGGGAGGCCTCCATCCCCACCTTCGTGGGCGAGGGCGTGGCCATCCCGCACGGCACCGACGCCTCCCGTGCCCTTGTGCGCAAGGCGGCGCTGGCCGTCGTCCAGTTCCCCGAGGGGGTCGACTGGGGCGGACCGACCGTGCGCGTCGCCATCGGCATCGCCGCCTCGGGAGAGGAACACCTGCGGGTGCTGTCCTCACTGGCCGGGGTGCTCACCGACCCCGAACGGGCGGAGAGACTCCGGTCGGCCGACGACCCCGACGAGGTCCTCGAACTGCTCGCACCCGCCGCGGGCTGACCCCGCCCACCTCCGGTGGATCCGCTCCACCACTTCCTCGAACGGTCGGGGGCGGCAACCCCGCCCCCGACCCCACAAGAAAGGCCCCACCATGCTCGTCGCCCGCTTCTACGCCCCCGGGGACATCCGCCTGGAACAGGCGCCCGAACCCACTCCGGGGGCGGGGCAGCTCAAGATCGCCGTCGCCAACTGCTCCACCTGCGGCACCGACGTGAAGATCTCCCGACACGGGCACCACCACATCCGCCCGCCCCGGGTGATCGGACACGAGATCGCCGGTCGGATCGTGGAGGTCGGCGAAGGGGTCACCGGCTGGACCGAGGGGGACCGGGTGCAGGTCATCGCCGCGATCCCGTGCGGGACCTGCGTGGAGTGCGCCGACGGCCGGTTCACGGTGTGCTCGCGTCAGGAGTCCATGGGCTACCACTACGACGGTGGGTTCGCCGAGTACATGATCGTCCCCGAAGCGGTCCTGGCCGTGGACGGAGTCAACCGGGTGCCCGACAACGTCTCCCTCGCGGAGGCGTCCGTGGCCGAACCCCTCGCCTGTGTGCTCAACGGTCAGGAGATCGCCGGGGTCGGTGAGGGCGACAAGGTGGTGGTGATCGGCGCCGGACCCATCGGCTGTCTGCACGTCCGTCTGGCCCGTGCCAAGGGCGCCTCCGAGGTGTACCTGGTGGACCTGAACCGGGGGCGCCTGGACATGTCCGCCGAACTGGTGCGTCCCGACGCCGCGATCTGCGGGTCGGAGACCGACGCCGTCGCCGAGGTGCTGAAGCTGACCGGCGACCGGGGCGCGGACCTGGTCATCACCGCGGCGGCCTCCGGCGAGGCCCAGGAGGACGCGGTGCGGATGGTGGCGCGCAGCGGCCGGATCAGCCTCTTCGGCGGACTGCCCAAGGACGCACCGATCATCCGGCTGGACGCCAACGCGGTCCACTACCGGGAGCTCTCGATCTTCGGGGCCAACGGTTCCAGCCCCGAACACAACAAGCGCGCACTCGACCTCATCTCCACAGGGGCGGTGCCGGTCGCCGACCTCATCACCGAACGGATGCCGCTGGCCGACGTGCGCAAGGCGATCGAGACGGTCGCGGCGGGCACCGCGGTCAAGGTGACCATCGAACCCTGACCGTTCCGGGAGACATCTACGCCCGGCCCCGTGGGGGCGCGCACGGGGCCGGCCCGGTTGTCCACAGATTCGGAATCGGGGCCGGCGCCGGCGCCGTTTTCGGGGTTGGCTGGACCCGACGGATCATCGCCCCCACCATCACAGTCGGCCCCCATCAGTCGCAGGAGAGCACACATGGCGCAGACGGAACCCGCCCAGAACCCGGCCTCCGGCCCCGTCCCCGAGGGCCCGCTCAAGGGCATCGCCGCCGGTCCGGGCGCCGCGGTGGCACCCGTCGCCCGGATGGCCGACCCGCCCGCCCTGCCCGTGCACGAACCCGTGGTCGACGACCCGGCGGCGGAGGAGGGAGCCGCCCTCGCCGCCTTGGACGAGGTGGGCGCGGAACTGGACACCCGGGCCGCCGATGTCGAGGGCGAGGCCGCCGCGGTGCTGACCACCCTCGCGATGATGGCCCGAGACCCCGACCTGCGTCGGCAGATCGGTGAGCTCGCCCGGGAGGGGCGTCCGGCGGCCTGGGCGGTCCACACGGCGTGCGGCCGTTATCAGGAGCTTCTGCTGGCCGCCGGAGGGTACTTGGCCGAGCGCGCCGCCGACCTGGCCGACATCCGGGACAGGGCGGTGGCGGTGTTGCTCGGGCTTCCGATGCCGGGCCTGCCCGACCCCGGACATCCGTACGTGCTGGTCGCCCGGGACCTCGCACCGGCCGACACGGTGCGGCTCGACCCGGCGAAGGTGAAGGCCATCGTCACCCGACTCGGCGGCCCCACCAGCCACACCGTGATCCTGGCCCGCTCTCTGGGCCTGCCCGCGGTGGTGGGCTGCTCGGGCGCGGAGCACCTGGTGGACGGTACGACGGTGGCGGTGGACGGCGACGCGGGCACCGTCGAGGTGGATCCGGTCGCCGAGGTCGTCGAGCGCATCCAGGGTCGGGCCGAACGGC
>NZ_DYZD01000048.1 GCF_020741345.1 Nocardiopsis listeri | reverse complement strand
ACGGTGGCGCGGCGGCGGGCTTCATGCGCGTGGTCGCCGACGCCATGGAGGATCCGGCCAAGGCCATCGCCCGCATGTAGGCGGGCGATGAACGAGCGCCCCGGAGGGAGTCGGCACCCCCGGGGCGCTTTTCATGTCCGATGCTCTTCGAGTGTGGCGCGCATCCGACGCAGGCGCGGCCCGAACGCGCCACGAAGCGCGGTGGCCACGGACAGGTCGCCCAGGGGGCCCAGGCCGGTGGAGAACTCGACCACGTCGGTGTGCCGGGTGCCCGACCCGTACGGCTCGACCCGGTGCGTGTGCCGCCAGTAGCGGAAGGGCCCGCGCACCTGGAGGTCGCTGAACGAACGCCCCGCTTCGAACGCGTCGATGACGGCGTTCCAGCGCACCGGGAAGCACCCGGCCGCGCCCCAGCGCAGGTTCATCACACCACCGGCCTCGAACGGCTCGGGCCACTCCAGGACCTCCACGCCGGGAGGCATGGCGTCCAGGAAGCCGGACTCATCGACGATCAGTGCGAACACCCGTTCCACCGGGGCGCGGAAGTCCTCGACCACCCGCAGCTTCGTGGTGCGTCGCGGACGGACCCGTCGGTCACCCTCACGCACGTCGCTCCCCCCTTCGCCGAAGCCCTCAGCATGACAGCGCACCCGGTCCGATCGTGTGATCGGACCGGGTGCGTCGGTGTGTCGCCCTGTCGACTCGGCTACATGGCGACTCGTCTACTCCTCGCCCTTCTCCACCAGGGTGAGGACGTCGTAGGTGGCGACGGCCTCACCGTCCTGGTCGGTGACGACCGCGTCCCAACGCACCTCGCCGTAGTCGGCGTTGGTGCGCGGGGTGATCTGCTTGGCGGTCAGCGTCACCTTGATGACCGCGTCCTCCTTCACCGGGGTGAGGAAACGCAGGTTGTCGACGCCGAAGTTCGCGAGCACCGGCCCCGGGGCCGGGTCGACGAACAGGCCCGCGGCCAGCGAGACCACCAGGTAGCCGTGCGCCACGATCCCGCCGAACAGCGGGTTGGCGGCCGCGGCCTCCTCGTCGGTGTGCGCGTAGAAGGTGTCCCCGGTGAACTCCGCGAAGTGATCGATGTCCGAGCGGGTCACCGTACGCTCGGCCGACGCGATGGTGTCGCCGATGCGCAGTTCGGTGAGGTCCTTGCGGAACGGGTGCACGTCGCCGATGTCCCGGCGTGAGCCGGTGGTCCAGTGGCCGGTGATCGCGGTGAGCATGTCCGGGGAGCCCTGGATCGCGGTGCGCTGCATGTGGTGCTTGACGCCGCGCACACCGCCCATCTCCTCGCCGCCGCCGGCGCGACCGGGTCCACCGTGCACCAGGACGGGCAGCGGGGAGCCGTGTCCGGTGGATTCCTTGGCGTCGTCGCGGTTGAGCACCAGGATGCGGCCGTGCCAGGGGGCCGTCCCCAGGACGACCTCGCGGGACACGTCCTCGTCGTTGGTGACCAGCGAACCGACCAGGCTGCCCTGGCCGCGTGCGGCCAGTTCAACGGCCTCGTCCACGGTGTCGTAGGTGATGATCGTACTGACCGGACCGAAGGCCTCCACATCGTGCGGTTCCTTCGCGCCGGGCTCGGCACGCAGCAGGATCGGCGACATGAACGCGCCGGACTCGTCGTCGGCGCCGGTCACCTCGACCCGCTCCGGGTCGCCGAACACCAGTTCGCTGGAGGTGCGCAGAGCCTTGACCGCCTTGCGGACCTCCTCTCGCTGGTCGAGTGAGACCAGGGCGCCCATCCGGACGTCCGGGTTGTCGGCGGCGCCGACCTTCACCTTGGCGAGCCGGTCGGTGAGGGCCTCGGTGACCGCTTCCGCCATCGACGTCGGGACGATGACACGGCGGATGGCGGTGCATTTCTGACCCGCCTTGACGGTCATTTCCGTGACGACCTGCTTGACGTACAGGTCGAACTCGGGGTCCTCGGGTCCGACGTCCGGGCCGAGGATCGAGCAGTTGAGGGAGTCGGCCTCCACGTTCAGCCGGACCCCACCGCTGACGACGTTCGGGTGGTTGCGCAGGATCGTGCCCGTGGCCGCCGATCCGGTGAAGCCGACGATGTCCTGTGGGCCCAGGTCGTCGAGCAGGCCCCGGTGGCTGCCGACCAGGAGTTGGAGCGAACCCTCGGGCAGCAGCCCGGACTCCACCATGCGCTTGACCACGGCCACCGTCAGGTAGGAGGTCTGGCCCGCCGGCTTGACGATGCTGGGCAGGCCCGCGATGAAGGCGGGTGCGAGCTTTTCCAGCATGCCCCAGACGGGGAAGTTGAACGCGTTGATCTGCACGGCCACGCCCGGACGGGAGGTGTAGACGTGCTGGGCGACGAAGGTGCCGCCCTTGCCCAGCTGTTCGAGGGGGCCGTCCAGGATGACCTTCGCGTTGGGGAGTTCGCGGCGGCCCTTGCTGGAGAAGCTGAAGAGGGTGCCGAAGCCGCCGTCGACGTCGACCATCGTGTCGCGCGCGGTGGCGCCGGTCCTGTGGGAGAGCGCGTAGAACTCGTCCTTGTACCCCATGAGGTGCTTGGCGAGTTCCTTGAGGATGTTGGCCCGCTGGTGGAACGTCAGTTTTCGCAGTTCCGGGCCGCCCACGGTACGCGCGTACTCGACCATTGCGGCGACGTCGGGACCGTTCTTCGAGATCCGGGCGACGGTCTCCCCGGTGTTCGCGTCGGCCAGGGGTGCGCCCTCGTCCGTGGGGGTGAACCACGATCCCTGGGCGTAGCTCTCCAGTACTTCGGACACCTGACGGTCCTCTCCTCGGCATGTGGGTCTGGTGGAACAGTATTACAGACCGATCGGTCAGTAAATAGGCTCGCACCTGCACGGGCGCGCCCCACCAGTGCTTTCTCCGGCGGGCGTGGGTCGCCCACCCGGCCCTGGACAGCCGACTTACCGTGGAACCATGACCGACTACGCGCGGATGTACCGTCTTGGTTTCACCCCTTGGGAGCGCTATGGTCCCGCCGCGGGGGCCCAGCTTCGTTCCTGGCTCGAACGCGAGGGGACGAATCGTCCGTCCAGCCCTGGTCGTGCGTTGGATGTCGGCTGCGGTCGCGGCCAGTTCACCCCTGAGTTGGCCCGCCACGGCTGGGAGGCCGTCGGGGTCGATCTGGTGCCGGCCGCGATCGAGGCCGCACGCGAGAAGAATTCGTCCGAGGTCACCTACGTCGTCGCAGACGCGACCGACCTGGAATCGGCGGAGCTGGGCGGGAAGTTCGACCTGTTCCTCGACGTCGGTTGCTTCCAGGGCCTCGACCCGGCCCAACGCGCCGCCGAAGGGCGGGGGGTCACGGCCCTGGCCGCCCAGGGGGCCACCCTGCTGATGCTCGCCTTCGGCCCGTCGATCTATCGACGAATGGTCGAGGGAGTCTCACAAACCGAGGTCGAGGCAGGGTTTCCCGAGTGGGAACTGGTCGACGTGGAGGATGCGGATACCGCGGGTCTGGGCTGGCCGATGAACCGCACCAGACCGAAGTGGTACCGCTTCCGCCGTCCCTAGAGTCGACGATCCACCGCGCGCCCTGCCCCCGCGACCGGCTCACCGGCCCCTCGGCCGCTGTCGAGAAGTCGCCGTGCCGCCATGTCGACCTGGGGTGAGGTCGGTATGTCGACGAACGGCGCGGCCCGGGTCGAAATCGACCCGGACCGCGCCGTAACCACAGATGGTTTTGTCGACAAATCGACCGATGGCGACTACCTCGTCAGGGACAACACCTCGGCGCCGGGCAACTCGGCCAGCAACGGGCCCGGGACCCGCAGCTTGGATCGGCGCAGGCCACTGCCCACGACCACCCAAGAGGTGTCGTGGACGGCCTTGTCCACCAGGACCGGCCAACCCTCGGGCAGTCCGAACGGGGTGATGCCCCCGTACTCCATGCCGGTCATCCCGGTCGCCTCGTCCATCGGGGCGAAGGAGGCCTTGCGCGCGCCCAGGTGCTTGCGCAGCACCCCGTTGACATCGGCCCGCTGCGTGGCCAGGACCATGCAGGCGGCGTACTCGATCTCGCCGCCCCGCTTGGCCGCCAGCACCACACAGTTGGCGCTGGTGTCCAGGCTCTGCCCGTAGCGCTCACAGAAGGCCGCTGTGTCCGCAACCTCCGGATCGATCGCCCCGGCACG
>NZ_DYZD01000047.1 GCF_020741345.1 Nocardiopsis listeri | reverse complement strand
GCCTATGGGGCCGCCTCCCGGGGGGATGCCTCCCGGAGGTCCTCCCCCGCCCGGGGGTATGCCCCCCGGCGGCATGCCGCCCGGTGGGCCCTATGGCCAGCCCCCGATGGGACCCCCTCCCGGTGGTCCCTACGGGCAACCGCAGCAGAAGAAGACCTCGCCCTGGCTGTGGATCAGCCTGGGTTGCGGTGGCCTCTTCGTGATCGGCGTGGTCCTGGTCGTCCTGCTGGTCTTCGTCTTCGCCGACCAGCCCTCGGACGAGGGCGGCGGCACCGGCGGCGGTGGATCCGAGGGCACCGGTGGGGACGGCAGCGGCGGTTCCGGTTCCGCGGGATCGGACACCGACACCGGGCTGGGCAACGAGCCGCGCTCCAACCCCGACATGCCGGGTGTGGGCGAGACCGTGGAGCACGACGGTCTGCGCTTCACCATCACCCAGATCGACGCGGGCCTCCCCGAGGCAGGCAGCCACACCCCGCTCGGCGAGTACGTCGTGGTGTGGATCGAACTCGAGCCGGCCGGCTCCGTCGCCGACGACTTCTGGCGCGACGAGCAGCACCTCTACACCTACGACGGTCAAGAGATCGAAGAGGACTACGAGGCGACCTGGGACTACACCGAGGACAGCATGCTCATCGACCTGGAGCCCGGTGAGAGCTACGAGACGGCGATCGTTTTCGACGTGGACGACCCCTCGCAGATCTCCCACATGGGCCTGAGCGCCGAGACCCTCGGCGGCAACGAGGTCGAGGTCGACGTCACCGGCTGAGACGTGACTCCGACGTCGACACCGACGTCGCTCGAGCGGGGCCGCCGGATCCGATCCGGCGGCCCCGACGCATGTGCGGACACATGAAATTCCGCCGGGAAGAGCGCACCGGCTTGTCCGATCCTCCGACCGGATAACGCCACAGAAAGGTTATATATCCTCATACGACACAAATGCGAATTCGGTTAACACAGTCTTATCCCGTCCCGCCGGATGTCGGATATTGACCGGCCATTCGTCCTTTATCTAGGGTGCGGTCTCTACAGCGCAGGTCAGATGCTCGACCAGGAGCGAGGGAACCATGCCGCACAACGTCCGGGCCGCACTCGTACAGACCGAGTGGACCGGAGACACCGCATCCATGCTGGACGCCCACGAACGGTACACGCGAGAGGCCGCCGCGCAGGGCGCCGAGGTCATCGGGTTCCAGGAGGTGTTCAACGCACCCTACTTCTGTCAGGTACAGGAGGCCCAGCACCACCGCTGGGCCGAGCCCGTACCCGACGGCCCCACCGTCACACGGTTCCAGGCGCTCGCCGCGGAACTGAACATGGTGATGGTGCTTCCGATCTTCGAGATCGACAAGCCCGGTTTCTACTACAACACCGCCGCCGTCATCGACGCCGACGGCACTTACCTCGGCAAGTACCGCAAGCACCACATTCCGCAGGTCAAGGGATTCTGGGAGAAGTACTACTTCCGTCCCGGAAACCTCGGATGGCCGGTGTTCGACACCGCCGTCGGCCGCGTGGGCGTCTACATCTGCTACGACCGCCACTTCCCCGAGGGCTGGCGCGCCCTGGGCCTGGCCGGCGCGCAACTGGTCTACAACCCGTCGGCGACCAGCCGTGGTCTGTCCGCCCACCTGTGGAAGCTCGAACAACCCGCCGCCGCCGTGGCCAACGAGTACTTCGTCGCCGCCATCAACCGGGTCGGCCGAGAGGAGTACGGCGACAACGACTTCTACGGCACCAGCTACTTCGTCGACCCGCGTGGACAGTTCGTGGGAGAGGTCGCCTCCGACACCAAGGCCGAACTGGTCGTACGCGACCTCGACTTCGACATGGTCGACGAGGTCCGTCAGCAGTGGGCCTTCTACCGCGATCGCAGGCCCGACGCCTACGGCCCGCTGACGGAGGGATGAGGCCATGACCCGGACCCTCATCAGTGGCGGTCTCGTCGTCACCTCGGCGGAGGAGGTCGAAGCCGACGTCCTCGTCGAGGACGGGAAGGTGGCCGCCCTCGCCCTGCGCGGCAGCGACGCCGCCCGCACCTGGGCCGAAGGCGACGCCGAGGTCATCGACGCCACCGGCCACTACGTCCTCCCGGGCGGCGTCGACGGCCACACCCACATGGAGATGCCGTTCGGCGGGACGTACTCCTCGGACACCTTCGAGACCGGCACCCGCGCTGCGGCGTGGGGCGGCACCACCACCATCGTCGACTTCGCCATCCAGCGGCCGGGCGAGTCCGTGCGTGCCGGGGTGGACTCGTGGATGGCCAAGGCCGACGGCAGGTGCGCGATCGACTACTCGTTCCACGCCATCCTGTCCGACGTCAACGAGTCCTCCCTGAAGGAGATGGACGCCCTCGTCGACGAGGGTGTCACCTCGTTCAAGCTGTTCATGGCCTACCCCGGCGTGTTCTACAGCGACGACGGGCGGATCCTGCGAGCGATGCAGCGCGGCGCGGCCAACGGCGCGCTCACGATGATGCACGCCGAGAACGGCATCGCCATCGACGTCCTCGTCGAGCAGGCCCTGGCCGAGGGCCGGACGGACCCGCGCCACCACGGGGAGGTCCGCAAGGCCCTGCTGGAGTCCGAGGCCACGCACCGCGCCATCCAGCTCGCCCGGGTCGCGGGAGCGCCGTTGTACGTGGTGCACGTGTCGGCGGGCGAGGCCGTGGCCGAACTGTCCCGCGCCCGGGACATGGGGCTCAACGTCTTCGGTGAGACGTGCCCGCAGTACCTGTTCCTGACGGTGGACAAGCTCGCCGAACCCGGTTTCGAGGGCGCCAAGTACGTGTGCTCGACACCGTTGCGGCCCGAGGAGCACCAGGCCCACCTGTGGCGGGCGCTGCGCACCAACGACCTGTCCGTGGTCTCCACCGACCACTGCCCGTTCTGTTTCAGCGGGCAAAAGGACCTGGGCGTGGGCGACTTCTCCAGGATCCCCAACGGCGTGCCCGGGGTGGAGCACCGGATGGACCTGCTGCACCAGGCCGTGGTGGAGGGGCACATCGGTCGTCGACGGTGGATCGAACTGGCCTGCGCCACCCCGGCCCGGATGTTCGGTCTGTATCCGAGGAAGGGCACCATCGCCCCCGGCGCCGACGCCGACCTGGTCGTGTACGACCCCGACGCCGAGCGGACCCTGTCGGCGAAGACCCACCACATGAACGTGGACTACTCCGCCTACGAGGGGAAACGGGTGCGGGGTCGTGCCCGCACCGTGCTCTCCCGCGGCCGCGTGATCGTGGACCGGGATTCCTACCTGGGTTCGGCCGGCGACGGCTCGTACGTGCCCAGGTCCACCTGTCAGTACCTGATCTGAGGGGGACACATGGACATCGGACTGGTCCTCCAGACGGATCCGCCCGCCGACCTGCTGGTGGAGCGGATGGTGCGCGCCGAGGAGAAGGGGTTCACACACGGGTGGACCTTCGACTCCGTGGTGCTGTGGCAGGAACCCTTCGTCATCCACAGCCGCGTCCTGGAGCGGACCGAACGCCTGATCGTGGGCCCCATGGTCACCAACCCCGCCACCCGCGCGTGGGAGGTGACCGCGTCGGTGTTCGCCACCCTGAACGACATGTACGGGAACCGGACGATCTGCGGCATCGGCCGTGGCGACTCGGCGATGCGGGTGGCCGGACGCAGGCCCGCGACCCTGGACCGACTGTCACGGGCGATGACCGCGATCAAGGACCTCGCCGAAGGACGCGAGGCGGACGTGGAGGGCGCGCCCCTGCGCATCCCGTGGGTACGCGACGGTTCCCTGCCCGTGTGGATGGGCGCGTACGGGCCCAAGGCCCTGGACCTGGTGGGTCGGCGGGCCGACGGGTTCATCCTGCAGCTCGCCGACACCTACCTGACCGAGTGGATGGTCAAGGCGGTACGGTCCGCGGCCGCCGACGCCGGGCGTGACCCGAACGAGGTGAAGGTGTGCGTGGCCGCGCCCGCCTACGTCACCGACGGGTCCGTCGAAGAGCGGGCCCACGCCAGGGAGCAGTGTCGCTGGTTCGGCGGGATGGTGGGCAACCACGTCGCCGACCTGGTCTCCCGGTACGGGGACCGATCGGACATGGTGCCCCAGGAACTGACCGACTACGTCAAGGCCCGTCAGGGCTACGACTACAGCCACCACGGCCGGGTCGACAACCCGGACACCGAGTTCGTTCCGGACACCATCGTCGACCGGTTCTGCCTGATCGGAACGGTGGACGAACACCTGGAGAAACTGGATCGGCTGCGCGCCGCGGGCGTGGACCAGTTCGCGATCTACGCGATGCACGACGACGTCGACGGTGTGATCGACACCTACGGGAGCAGGATCGTCCCGGCGATGTCCTGAGCGCTCACGGACGCGTCCGTGAGTCGCGCCGGGCCGCCCCCCCCGACACCGGGGGCCGGCCCGGACCGCCCGCACACGGGAACGTCGTCGCGGCCCCGGCGACGTGTGAAGATGGTCGACGGCCTGAAACCGAATCCCATCCGGTCCTCCCCCGGCCTCGCGCGCGAGCCCGCCGTCGTGCCCGCGTCGTGGATCCCCATCAGCACCACCGAGAAGGTGTCCCGTGTCCAAAGCCCCACCGAAACCCGAGACGACCACACAGGTCACCCATCCCGACGGCCGTGTCTCCCTGCCGGAGGGCACCACCCTCCCGGCCGGTCCGTTCGTCAACGACGACCTCCAGCCCGTACCCATGACCAGGCGGAACTGGGGCACCGGCAGCTTCTCCGCCCTGTGGGTGAGCATGTCGGTGAGCATCCCCGCGTGGACGCTGGCCAGTGGATTGATCGCCGCCGGCCTGGACTGGCGCCAGGCGATGGTCGCGGTGGTCCTGGGCAACCTCATCGTGCTGGTGCCGATGGTCCTGACCGGGCACGCGGGGGCCAAGTACGGCATCCCGTTCCCGGTGTTCGCGCGTTCCTCCTTCGGTGTGCGCGGCGCGAACCTGCCCGCGCTGCTGCGCGGGGCGGTGGCGTGCGGTTGGTTCGGCATCCAGACCTGGATCGGCGGTCAGGGCGTGTACGTCCTGACCGGTCGGCTGTTCGGCGCCCCATGGATGGACGCCGCGGAGTTCGGCGGGTACCCGTGGACGCTGTGGCTGTCCTTCGGGGTGTTCTGGCTGGCCCAGATCGCCATCATCCTGTGGGGCATGGAGGGTGTGCGCAAGGTCCAGCTCTGGGCCGCGCCCCTGATGGTCCTCGGCGGTGTCGCCCTGTTGGTGTGGATGGCCTCCCAGGCCGGCGGCCTCGGCCCGATGCTCTCCGTGGACCGCCCCCTGGACTGGGGTCCGTCCTTCTGGGCGCTGTTCTTCCCGTCCCTGATGGGTGTGATCGGCTACTGGGCGACTCTGACCCTCAACATCAGTGACTTCACCCGATTCGCCTCCACCCAGCGGGCGCAGGTGGCGGGTCAGTCCCTGGGGCTGCCCACCACCATGACGCTGTTCTCACTGATCGCGGTCATGGTGACCGCGGGAACCGCCGCGGTGTACGGCGAGCCGATCTGGAACCCGATCGACGTCGTGGACAAGATGGACTCCGGCCTCGGGCTGCTGTTCGCGATCTTCGTGGTGCTGCTGGCGACGGTGTCCACCAACGTGGCCGCCAACCTGGTGGGACCCGCCTACGACCTGGCCAACCTCAAGCCGAACTGGATCAGCTTCCGCACCGGCGCGCTCATCACCTGTGTCCTCGGTGTACTGATCTTCCCGTGGAAGCTCCTGGAGGACGAGAACACCTACATCTTCGTCTGGTTGGGAACCGTCGGGGGCATCCTCGGCGCCGTGGCGGGCATCCTGCTGGCCGACTACTGGTTGCTGCGCCGCACGAGGATCAACCTGCCAGCCCTGTTCAGTCGGGACGGCGAGTACTGGTACTCGGGTGGCTGGAACTGGCGCGCCCTGCTCGCCTTCGGCGTGGGCGCGGTGCTCTCCGTGGCGGGCCCGCTGGCCTCGTACGGCTGGGTGGTCGGGCTGATCGCCGCGTTCCTCCTGCACTGGGCGCTGGGCGCCCTCGTCCCGGACCGGCGGATGCTCGCCGCCGACCGGGCGGCGGAGGGGGCGGTCTCCGAGGACGACGGCCCGAAGAGCGACACGGACTGACCTCCGCAAAGACGGGTGCGGCGCGTCTCCGAGTCGGGGACGCGCCGCTCACACCCACGATCCGTGGGAACCGGGGCCGGTCAGGCCGCCGGACGGTGCCGTTCGAGACCGCTGAGGTCCAGCGACTCCAACGTCTCGTTGATGTTCTGGGTGACCCGGACGAACTCGCGGGTGGACAGCCAGAGCTTGTAGATGATGAGCATCTCGAAGGTGAGCATGAACACCGCGGAACCGATGATGGTGGCGACCATCCCGGTGACCGAGAACATCCCCACGAGCGGGGCGACGATGAACACGCCCATCTGGAACTCGATGCCGCTGAACAGGTGCGGACGGATCCGGTTGGCCCAGAGCATGTCGCGCACCCTGCGGTACCAGGGGAAGCGCTTGTCGAAGCCCTTCTGCAGGGCGGTGCTCTGCAGGTGCTTGGCCTTGCGGTTGGGGGTGATGACCCCTTCTTCGTCCGTCTCCTCGTCGTCGGAGGCCACGGCGGGGGCCTGGACACGTTCGGCCCCACCGATGGAGACGCTGCTCTCCTCGTCGCCCATGCCGTCGTTGACGTTGTCGTCGGGGCCGGCGAAGCCACCGGCGGCCTGGCGGACCCGACCGGTGTCCTGCTCGCCGGCGTGCTCCTCGACCTCACGGATCGCCTGGGCGATGTGGCGGCGCATGGCCGAGCGGACCTTCGCCATCTGCGGCGAGTTCAGGTAGCGGAACATGTCGGTGAAGACGATGGCCAGCAGGACCCACAGGAAGAGGGGGTTGCCGGTGATCGCGAACTGGCCGCCCATGAGGGCGATACCGCAGACCAGCACGCGGATGCGGTCGAAGACGTAGTCCAGCCAGCTACCGAAGACCGAGCCGTTGCCCTTGAGGCGGGCGATCTTGCCGTCCATGCAGTCGAGGACGAAGCTCAGGTGGAACAGCAGGGCACCGGTCAGGAGCCAGTACCAGTCTGCGAGGAAGAAGCACACCGCGGAGAGCAGGCCCAGGATCAGGGCCGCCACGGTGAGCTGGTTCGGAGTGATGTTGGTGCGGTTCGCCGTGGCCTTGACCAGCCGGGAGGCGAGCGGGTCGACTAGCCAGACCGTCCACCACGAGTCCCGTGGCTTGTAGGTCTGGTCTCGCACGTCTGCGAGGGTGAAGGAGGGCATTTCCCTGAACTCCGATGGTAAGCGAACGGTGCCTGTCAGGGGGATGTTCGCCGGGTAGGGGCGCGTGATTTCGATGCCTCGCGCGGGGGGAGTCACCTGCTGGGGCGCTTCTTCGCGTACGAGGCCACTCATAGGTGACGCGTGCGTGAACCACGAGGTTGTCAAAAGTGACAGGTAGACCAAAACGTGATGAACGCGACCTGGCCGACATGCGGCCCTCAACGGTCCTATTCGCCTTTGCCGGGAAGTGAGGGAGCGGGCGGGAGGCACAGCCCGGCAAGCCGGTCCATGTGACCCAGGGCACCCGTTTGCGCAGCTCAGGGCTACGCATTCACACAGATTCCATCTCGACTCGACAACAGGGCGGCCTGTACACACAAGTCACTCCCGACCGGTGCCGATACTGGTTCGGCAGGGCACTCTCTCGGCGTCGCGAACCTCTCCTCGGACGCATCGAACCGCCGCATCCGGCCGGCCCCTGCCCCACCATCTTCGAGCCCGAGGCTGACCTGTGTCCGTTCCCGCTCACCCGCGTGTCACCGATGTCGTCGAAACGCCCGTGACCGCACCCGCGCGTCCACGTCATCGCGCCGACATCGAGGGCCTGCGCGCCGTCGCCGCCGTGCTGATCGCCGTCTACCACATCTGGTTCGGCACGGTCTCCGGTGGCGTCGACGTGTTCCTGCTGCTCACCGGCTTCCTCATCACCGGGTCACTGGTCCGGGCGATGGAACGCGACGGCCGCATCGCCTTCGGCGCGTTCTGGACCAAGCTGGTCAAGCGCCTGTTCCCCGCCGGAGCGGTCGTCCTCGGTGCCGTACTGGTGTTGACCTACCTGTTCTTCCCGCGTTCGCAGTGGACAGCGGTGATCGACGACGTCCGCGCCGCCGTCCTGTACTACGGGA
>NZ_DYZD01000046.1 GCF_020741345.1 Nocardiopsis listeri | reverse complement strand
GTGCGGGCAGGGCGAACGCGGCCAACAGCGACAGGGCCACCGCCGTGGTGCGGCCCGGGGTCGGGTTCACGCGCAGGGCCTTGGGAAACGGGCGCGCGCAGTCGTCGATCAGCTCCCGCCAGGTGCGGGCGGGAGGATCGGGCGCCCAGAAGTCGGCGTAGTCGGCCACTCGGCTCGGATCTTCTGACTGCAAGGTGTGGTCGCTCCTCGTGCCCACGCGCGGACCCCCTAGCGGGTACGGGGGCGCTGTGGACGCAGCTGCTCGTCTTTCCCGGACAGGGCGCGGGGCACGTCGTCTTCGAGGGCCGCACCGCACTCACCCCGATCGGAGGGGGAAGGTCACGGGACGGTAATGAGTCTAAGCATTCTCACGGGTCTTCGGGAGGGACGAGGTGATCACATCCCCTAACAAAGCCGTCGATGTGGTCTAAATAACCATATTCGGGTCAAGGATTTTGCCGAATCGAGGCATCCGAGATGGTTGAGTTGGGGCCGTGATGGCTCCTGAGTACGACGAAGCGACCCCCGCCACCATGGCGGACACCACCCGGCGGTACGTACCGCTGCCCGGTGGTCGTTGTCGTCCGTCCCGTCGTTCCTGAGCCCGAGGCCAGAACCCGCCCCGTCCGGCGCCATGGCGCCGCCCCCGGGCCCCTGTGCCCTCCGACCGCCGCTCCGGCGCGTCGCCGCCGCTCGCCCACCGTGCGCTTCGTACGCTCGGACGCGGGCGTCGACCCCCCACGCTGAGTCCAGTCCCTGCGCCCGCTATCCGCGTGGGAGCTGTGACACCACCGCCAGACGTCGATGGGAAAACCGTGATTGACGCAGTGGGTCTCCACAAGACCTACAGGTTGAAGAAACGTCGGGTCGAAGCCCTCAGAGGGGTCGATCTGCACGTCGAGTCCGGCGAGATCTACGGGGTCGTGGGCCAGAGCGGTGCCGGCAAGAGCACCCTCCTGCGCTCGGTGAACCTCCTGGAACGCCCCGACAGCGGCACCGTCCGCGTCGGAGACGAGGAACTCACCTCGTTGCGCGGTGCCCGCCTGCGCGAGGCTCGACGCCACATCGGCATGGTGCACCAGCACTTCGCCCTGCTCTCCTCGCGCACGGTCGCCGGCAACGTCGGCTTCCCGCTGGAGGTCTCCGGGATGTCCCGCGCCGCGCGCGCCACCCGGGTGGGCGAGCTCCTGGAACTGGTCGGTCTGGGCGACAAGGCCCGCGCCTACCCCTCTCAGCTCTCGGGCGGTCAAAAGCAGCGCGTGGGCATCGCCCGCGCCCTGGCCTCCGACCCCAAGGTGCTGCTGAGCGACGAGGCGACCTCCGCCCTGGACCCGGCCACCACCGAGTCCATCCTCGCGCTGCTGCGCCGACTGCGCGACGAGCTCGGTCTGACCATCCTGCTCATCACGCACGAGATGGACGTGATCAAGCGGATCTGCGACTCCGCCGCGATCATGGAGGACGGCGAGTTCCGCGAGTCCGGTCGGGTGCTGGACCTGATCGGCACACCGGGTTCGCTGCTGGCGCGTTCGCTGTTCCCACTACCGGAGAACGGGGGACCGGAGACGGTGTTCATCACCTACCCGCGTTCCTTCGATGAACCCTTCATGTCCGAGCTGACCCGTCGGTTCGACGTGGACGTCAACATCCTCGGCGGCGGAGTGGAACAGGTCGCCGGTCAGTCCGTGGGTCGACTCAGCGTCGACATGCGAGGAGGCCGGCGTCGCGAGGCGCTGACCTACCTGTCCGAGCACGGCCTGCTGGTCGAGGAGGTCGGAAAGTGATCACCAACGAGATCCTCTACCTGGCCCAGGAGGGCAACGCGGTGACCGCGATCGCCGACTTCGTCCGGGACTGGCCGAACATGTGGCCGAGCCTGTGGCTGGGAACCATGGACACCGTCTACATGGTGTGGTGGGCGACGGTCTTCAGCATCCTGTTCGGTCTGCCCCTCGGCGTGCTGCTCGTGGCCACCGACAAGGGTGGGCTCATCCCGGCCCCGGCCGCGCGCGCGGTGCTCAGCGGCATCGTCAACGTCGGTCGTTCGCTGCCGTTCATCGTGCTGATGGTGGCGGTGCTGACGCTGACCCGCTTCCTGGTGGGAACCACCCTCGGCCCCACGGCCGCCATCGTGCCGCTCAGCATCGGCGCCATCCCGTTCTTCGCGCGCCTGGTGGAGACCGCGCTGCGCGAGGTGGACCGGGGGGTCGTCGAGGCCGCGCACGCCATGGGAACGCGCAAGTTCACCATCGTTGGCAAGGTGCTGCTCCCCGAGGCCATGCCCGGGCTCATCGCCGGCCTGGTGATGACCGTGGTCACGCTCATCTCCTACTCTGCGATGGCCGGTGCCATCGGTGGCGGCGGTCTGGGCGACCTCGCCATCCGTGAGGGCTACCAGCGCTTCAACGACCACTACCTGTGGGCGACCGTGATCCTGCTCGTGGTGATCGTGCAGGTCGCGCAGAGTCTGGGCGACCTGTTGGTGCGCCGACTGTCCAGGCGCTGACGCGCACCTCCCGATCCCGCCCCCTGTGACCCCCCTTGAGTCGTCCGGTACCAACGGCAAGGAGACAGCCATGACATGGAGAGCGAACGTGTTGCGGAGCGCCGCCGTGTTCGGCGCCGCGACCGTACTGCTGGCGGGGTGCGGGAGCCCGAGTGAGCGGGCCGACGAGGGCGGTGGCGACGACGACGTGGTGACCCTGAAGGTGGGGGCCACGCCGATGCCGCACGCGGAGATCCTGGAGTTCGTGAACGATGAGCTGGCGGCCGACGCCGGCCTGTCCATCGAGGTGGTCGAGTACACCGACTACAACCAGCCCAACGCCGCGCTCGTCGAGGGTGAGCTGGACGCGAACTACTACCAGACGGTCCCGTTCCTGGAGGAGTACCAACAGAGCAACACCGAAGCCGACCTGGAGTACGTGAGCAACGTGCACCTGGAGGCCTTCGGTCTGTACTCGCAGGAGTTCTCCGATCTGGAGGAGCTGCCCGAGGGCGCGGAGATCGGGGTGCCCAACGACGTGTCCAACATGGGCCGGGCACTGAACCTGCTCGACTCGCACGACGTGATCACCCTGGCGGAGGACGCCGGTGACAACGCGACGGAGTCCGACGTCGAGGAGAACCCGCTCGACATCACCCTCACCCCGGTGGAGGCGGCGCAGCTGCCGCGTTCCCTGCAGGACCTGGACGCGGCCGTGGTCAACGGCAACTACGCGCTGGAGGCCGACCTGGCCGAGAGCGCGAACGCGCTGGCCTGGGAGGAGACCGAGGGCAGTGTGTACGGCAACGGTCTGGTGGTGCGCACCGAGGACGCCGACTCCGAGGAGATCGAGCGGCTCGACGAGCTGCTGCACAGCCCGAAGGTGAGCGACTTCATGGAGGAGCGCTGGCAGGGCGTGGTCATCCCCATGGGCGGGATGGCGGACGACCACGAGGATTAGAGGGTCCCGTGCCCGGGCGTCGAAGGCGGATCCGCGCCTTCGACGCCCGGGGCGTATCGGTAACGGTTGGGTTTCGGGGGACCGCGGGCGCGTTGACTTGATCCGCGGGTTCTGCTTCGGTTATGGGAGCGCTCCCAAGCTGATTTCGCTCGTCATGGAAGGTGCGTAACAAAGCAGTGAGTAACCCCAACGATTTCCCCGAGGGCTTCCTCTGGGGGGCGGCCACCGCCTCCTTCCAGATCGAGGGCGCCACCACCGCCGACGGCCGAGGCCGCAGCATCTGGGACACCTTCGCCGAGACCCCGGGCAAGGTGCTCAACGGGGACACCGGTGATCCCGCGGACGACCACTACAACCGCTACGTCGAGGACATCGCGCTCATGAAGCGCCTCAACCTCGGCTCCTACCGCTTCTCCATCGCCTGGCCGAGGATCCTGCCCGAGGGCGGCGGCAAGGTGAACCAGGCCGGCATCGACTTCTACGACCGACTCGTCGACGGCCTCCTCGAAGCCGGCATCCAACCCTGGGCCACGCTCTACCACTGGGACCTGCCCCAGACACTGGAGGACGCGGGTGGCTGGCCCGAACGTGACACCGCGTTGCGCTTCGCCGACTACGCCAAGGTCGTCGCCGACGCACTCGGTGACCGGGTCTCCCACTGGATGACCATCAACGAGCCCTGGTGCTCGGCCTTCCTCGGCTACCACAACGGCCACCACGCCCCCGGCCACCGGGACGCGGAGAAGGCCCTGGCCGCCACCCACCACCTGCTCCTCGGCCACGGCCTGGCGGTCGAGGCGATCCGCTCCACGGGTCACCCGGCCACCGTGGGCCTGGCCCACAACCAGGCGGTCATCCGACCGCACGGAGCCGACGCCGCCGACGTACGGGCCGCCCGACGGGCCGACGGCGTGCGCAACCGCATCTTCACCGACCCCCTGTTCAAGGGCGCCTACCCGGCGGACGTCCTGGAGGACCTCGCCGACATCAGCGACTTCTCCTTCGTCAAGGAGGGGGACCTGGCCACCATCTCCGCACCCCTGGACTTCCTGGGGGTCAACTACTACTCGCCCGAGTTCGTCGCGGGCTCGGCCAAGGGCCTCGACCCGGCCCTGGTCAGCGGTGAGGGCGAGGCCTGGCTGGGCGCCGACCCCGAGGAGGTCCATGTCTCCCAGGGGCTGCCCGTCACCCACATGGGATGGGAGATCGACCCCAGCGGCCTGTTCGACGTCCTCCAACGACTGGCGGGCGAAAGCGGCGGCATCGACCTGTACGTCACCGAGAACGGCTGCGCCTTCGAGGACACCGTGGTCGACGGCGCCGTCCACGACGTGGACCGTACCGACTACTACGAGGGTCACCTGCGGGCCGCCAAGGAGGCGATCCAGGCCGGTGTCCCCCTGCGCGGCTACTTCGCCTGGTCCCTGCTGGATAATTTCGAATGGGCGTGGGGATACTCCCGCCGATTCGGCATCGTGCACGTGAACTACGAGACGCAGGAGCGCATCGTCAAGGACACGGGCCACTGGTACGCCGAACTGGCCAGGACCGGCAGGTTCCCCACAAGGTGAACCACGAGAGTTCGTGGGGCGGCCCTCCGGGGCGCCCCACGCGCTCCGTGACGGGTTCGGTCCCGGGCACGGGACCGAACCCGTCCACGCCCGCCGTCCGGAAGGTCCGGTCGGATCGGTAGAGAACGCGCAAGGAGCCTCGAAGTGGCCAAGAGCGGCGGTCGACAGCGACCGACCCTGGAAATGGTGGCGCAAAGGGCCGGGGTCGGCCGGGGAACCGTATCCCGGGTGATCAACGGATCCTCCCAGGTCAGCCCCCGTACCCGCGAGGCGGTCCACGATGCGATCTCGGAGCTGGGCTATAGCCCCAACCACGCCGCGCGCACCCTGGTCACCCGCCGCACCGACACGGTCGCGCTGGTCGTCTCCGAGTCCAGGGACCGATTGTTCGAGGACCCGTTCTTCGCCGACATCATCCGCGGCGTGAGCTCGGTGCTGCACGAACGCGATCTGCAGTTGATGCTCACCACCGCCCGAGGCGACGCCGAGCACAAGCGGGTGGGCGAGTACCTCAGCGGTTCGCACGTGGACGGCGCCATGCTCGTCTCCCTGCACCGGGACGACCCCCTCACCTCTCGTCTGGCCGACTCCGGCGTGCCCGTCGTGCACGGTGGTCGGCCCTACTCCGAGGTGGCGCCCGCGCCCTTCTTCGTGGACATCGACAACGTGGAGGGCGGGCGCGTGGCCACGCGCCGGCTGCTGCAGACCGGACACGAGCGCGTGGGGACCATCACCGGTCCCCAGGACATGAACGCCGGCATCAGCCGTCTGCGCGGCTTCCGGGAGGCCATGGCCGAGAGCGGCCGTGAGGTCGACCAGAACCTGGTGGTGCAGGGCGACTTCAGCGTCGACGGCGGTGCCGCGGCCATGGCGGAGATGCTCGACCAGGGCGGGAACCCGGACGCCCTGTTCGTGGCCTCCGACATGATGGCCATCGGCGCCATCCGCACCCTGCGCGAGCGTGGCCTGAGTGTGCCCGAGGACGTGGCCCTGGTCGGTTTCGACGACAGTCTCATGGCCCAGCACAGCACTCCGCCACTGACCACCGTCCACCAGCCCACCGTCCAGATGGGCCGGGAGATGGCCCGCCTTCTCGTGGACGTGGCCATCCCGCGCACCGCCGACTCCGAACGGGTCACGTTGGAGACCCGTTTGGTGGTTCGCGATTCGGCCTGAGTCGGGGTCCGGATCGGTACCAGAACCCCGATCACGCCGCTGACCCGGACTTTCGTCCCTTTCGTCCCTCTGGACTGGTCGGTCCGGCCTGTGCGAGGCTGGTCCAGGTTTCGGGACGGTGGGAGCGCATGGATTCTACGGGGGAGCCCACCCACGCCCGGTGCGCCATCGCCGAGTGCGGTTGGTGCGATCGGGACGGGCTGGAATGCCGGTACTGCCGCGGCACCGGATGGTGGCGGCCGGAACGACCGTATCGGGAGGTCAGCGGTGTGATCGTCTGGTCGCGCATCGACGAGCCCTGTCGGGGCTGCGCCGGGACCGGCAAGGAGCACGGCCCGGTGGTCGCCACCTGAGGGCGCGGTGGGATCATGGCCGCGAAGGATGGACGACCGCGGGGACCGGCCTCGCGAGGAGCCTGATCAGCACGGGGGAGTGGGCGCATTGCGTTGGGTCACCTATCTGTCGCCGAGCGGTGGCGGTACCCGAGTGGGCGCGCTCGACGACGGCGACGTGATGGGCAGCCCCGACGAGGGCACCCTGGATCGGCTGCTGGAAGGCGGTCCGGCGGTCCTGGAGGTCGCACACGGCCGTGCCGTGGAGCACGCCATCGAGATCATCGTCGAACCGGAGACGCGGATGTGCGCCCCGGTCGCGCCCACCGCCCTGGTTCCGCTCCGGGTCGGCGACCGCGAGATGGAGATCCACCCGGAGATGGTGCGCGGCGTCGACGACGCCGTGCTCTCCGAGGCCCGCACCGCCCATGTCGGCGTGGCCGCGCTCACCGTCGGCCAGGGCGAGGCCCTGGCCTACACGCCCGCCTGCCTGTGGCTGGACGCCACCGGGGACGCGGTGCAGCTGATGTTGGGCCCGGTCCTGACCACGGCCGACGAGATCGTCGGCGGCGCGGTGGAGATCGCCACCTCGGTGGACGACAAGGAGAACGGCCGCGGTCGGATCGACCTGGAGAACGAGTGGCTCGCGGGCGGGCCCGGTCGGCTCCGGGGGCTGCTCACCGTCTTCACCCCGGCCCTGGAGGCCGACGACGAGCTGTTCGTCGACGTGGGCGAACTCGGCACCTTCGAGGTCAGGGTCGGCTCCCAGGTCTGATCGGCCGCACCGATCCGCCCCGCCCGGATCAGGGCGTGTACTCCCAGTGCCAGGGCTCGAAGCCACCGCGCGCCCAGTCGGGGTTGTCCCATCCGTACCCGGGGGCGTGTTCGAGCATCCAGCGGTGTTCGACGGTCTCGGGTTCGTTGACGCCGCCGCACAGATCCACGGCCACGCCCATCCCGTGCGCGCTGGTCCCGGGCCGGGCCGCCATGCCGGGCAACATCTCCTCGAAGAGACGCACCTGCTCGTGGTAGGGCCGGTAGGAGTCGGTCACGCACATCGGGCGGCCGAACTCGGACCGGTAGGCGCCGTCCAGTTCGATGAAGGCCTCGGCCGCGTCGGAACGCAGGCTCTCCCCTGTCTGGGGGAGCGGGCAGAGCATCGTGTCCGGGACTCGGCCGTTCTCCAGTCCGTTGACGGCACCGGGGGCGCACGGGCCCCCGCGGGCGCGCGGGGGCCCGTGCGGCCCGGGATCCTCCGTCGCGTCCGCCGCGGGGTCCGTCCCCGCCCGGTTCTCGGGGGCGTTGGCGGCCCGTGCGTCGGCCAGGGCCTCGTCTCGGCGATCCTCCTCGCCCGTGTCGCGTCCGTCGTCGGACACGGCCAGGGCCTCCTCCAGCTCCGTCTGCTGTTCGAGCAGTTCCCGAGCGCGTTCCTCCTGCTTCTCGATCGCCTCCTCGGCCTCCTTGCGGGCCTCGTCGGCGGCCTCGGTCGCCTCGGCCTGTTCCTCCTCGGCGGTGCCGGCGGCCTCGGCCAGGGTGTCGGCGGCGACCTTGGCGGCCTCCGACCGGCTCACGTCGGCGGAGCGGTGTTCGCCGAGCAGGGTGAGGTAGGCGCCGCGTTCCAAGAGTCCGGTGGGGCCCTCGGGCCCGGCCCAGGCGCGGGTGATGCTCAGGTCGGCCCCCTTGTACGCGCCCGCGGCCTGCCGGGCTGCGCCCAGGCGACGTTCGTCGTGGCGTTCCGCCGCCGTTCGCGACCGTCGGTCGGCGGCCTTGCGCGTTTCGGTCGCCTCCTCCAGCCGCTCCGCCTCCTCCTTGTAGAGGTCGATCTTCTCCGTGGCCTCGTCTCGGAGGGTGGCCACCTCCGATCGGGCGGTGGCCAGTTCGACGCGCAGCGTCCGGAGTTCGTCGGAGGGCTCGGCCACGGCGGGGGCGGCGAGGGAGAGGGCGCACAGCAGGGCGACGCTCAAGGGGAGCAGGCCTATGACCGAAATGTGTTCGAGTGCTCCGGTCCGATCCGATTCCATAGTAGAGCCCAGGGTGCCAGAATCGTCACGCTGGGTATTCGAATTTGAGCGTCGTGTGGTGCGCATCCCCGAAAACTCCCCCGGACCTGCATGTGTGTCCTGTCAGGATGTCACGAGTCGTCGCTCTTGGTGATGGGGTGAGGGGTGTGTCCAAATAGTTACCTCGATGTCCGAGGTGGTTTCGGTCTCCCCGCCTGACCTGGGTGATTGGTCATAATGTGGGCGTGGAGGGCATTATGTCCCTGGGCGAACGAAGATGATCTTGACGATCGGTGCCAAACGACCGAAGCGAGTGCTTCGCGCCCATTGATACGCTATCCACCGCACGCGCACCTCGGAATTTCTGGGTGCGCGGCTCCTCTCCTCCCAGGCGAGTCCGGCGGACAGTCTTCACATCTCCCCACACTCCCACCGCTTTCTGTATCTGGTGGACCACGTGGTCTAAACCGATTTTCCGGTCTGGAGCGGTCCAACCCCTGGGTTCAACAGCCGTTCGAGGCGGTGACACGAAAGGTTGCGAGGGTCCGTGTCGACACGAGCGACGAAAAACGGGGCCGGCGCGCAGAGCGAGGCCGCGCAGGCCGACAGCGCCGACGCCACGCCCCGGCGCAGAGCCAATTGGTGGCGGCCACGTAACTGGCGGGTGCGCTCCCGACTGGTGGCCCTCATCGTTATTCCCACCGCCGTTGCGCTCGCGCTCGGTGGTCTGAGGGTCTACGAGGCCTCGGTCTCGACCGTCACCCACGCGCACATCGAGGACAGAGCCGAGGTCGGCGTCCTCATCGTGGAGCTGGCCAACCAACTGGGTCGTGAGCGTACGGCCAGCGCGGTCTACATCTCCGACAGTGCGGACCCGAACAATCGTTCGGACTCCCTCCGTCAGGAACTGGACGAGGAGCGGGACTCCTCCCGTGACCTCCAGAGCACGCTGACCGCTCGCCTGGACGACATGGGCGAGATGGACGGGGACCTGGCCCAAGGCCGCCTCTCCACGATGCGCAGTCAGCTCGCCACCCTCGAAGCCCTGCGCACCGAGGTGGACACGACCCGCATCACGGTCCTTCCGGTGGTCACCAAGTACCGCACCATCGTCCGGTCCCTCGCGGACTTCAACCAGACGATCGCGGACGAGACCAACGACACCGACCTGCGGGAGAGCGTCCGCGCCCTCACCGCGCTGTCGAACGCGCGCGACCAGCTCTCCTACGAGACGGCGCTCATGGGTCACTCCCTGGCGCGGAACTCGATGACCGGCGGTATCTCCGAGGCCATCGACTCCAGCCGGGCCCGCTACGAGAACGAGATCTCGAACTTCGTCCAGGCGGCCAACCCGGACCAACGCGCGATCTTCGACGAGAACTTCACCGGTTTGGAGGTCAGCCAGGTCTCCACCATGCGCATGCGCGTCATGTACCGCGCCGAGCGCAACGACGACCTCACCGGTGTGACCGCCAACGACGGCCCCGAGGACTACAAGGCCATCGCCGACGTCGCCCTGGAACGACTCCAGCTGGTCGAGACCGGCCTGGCCGAGGGCATCGCCGAGGACGCCAACGACCTGCGCAGCACGGCCCTGCTGCGCACGATCATGGACCTCGTCATCGTCGCTGGCGTGCTCCTGGCCGTCTTCATCCTCACCTCGCTGGTGGTCCGCTCCCTGGTGCGCCCGCTGCGCACCCTGGAGGACGGCGCCCGTCGCGTCGCCGAACGCGATCTGCCGGACGCGATCAACCGGATGCAGGAGGCCGGAGCGGTCCCCGACACCGTCAAGGTCACGCCCATCGAGGTCGACACCCACGACGAGATCGGCGAGGTGGCCCGCGCCTTCGACGACGTTCACCGCGTCGCCCTGACACTGGCCTCCGACGAGGCCGCGCTGCGCAGCAACGTCAACGCGATGTTCGTCAACCTCTCGCGTCGAAGCCAGACCCTGGTGGAACGGCAGCTGCGCCTGATCGACGGTCTGGAACAGTCCGAGCAGGACTCCGACCGCCTGTCCGACCTCTTCCAGCTGGACCACCTCGCGACGCGTATGCGTCGTAACAACGAGAACCTCCTGGTTCTGTCCGGCCAGGACAACACCCGTAAGTGGGCCCAGCCCGTCCCGCTGGTCGACGTCCTCCGTGGCGCCGTCTCCGAGGTCGAGCAGTACGAGCGCGTCAACGTGCGCGCCCCCTCCCACATCTCGGTCCTGGGCCGTCCGGTCAACGACGTCATCCACCTCGTCGCCGAGCTGGTGGAGAACGCCACCGCGTTCTCCCCGCACGACACCGAGGTGCTGGTCAGCGCCAAGACCCTGGACAGCGGCGCCGTCCAGGTCGACGTGACCGACAGCGGTATCGGCATGGCACCCGAGGACCTGGCGGCGGTCAACGCCCGCCTGGCGGCCCCGCCGGTCATCGACGTCGCGGTCTCGCGCCGCATGGGTCTGTTCGTGGTCTCGCGCCTGGCGCACCGCCACGGCATCAAGATGAGCCTGAAGGAGGCGCACGGCGGCGGCACCACCGCGGTCGTGATCTTCCCGCCGGACCTGCTCATCACCCCGGTCGACGGACAGCACGCCCTCGGCGGCCCCGACGCCCGTCCCGAGCTCTCCGCGGGAACACCGGACACCTTCGCCGACGCCCAGGCCGCCTTCGCGGCCACCCCGGCGGCGCAGGAGCCCGGCGACCCCTGGGAGAACCAGGACGGCGCGGGTCTCTCCCCGAGCGAGATGGGCGGACTGCCCAAGCGCACGCCCGGCGGCGGCACCCGTACCGACGAGCACCCGCCCAGCGGCCAGGACCTGTGGAACACCGACAAGAGCGGTGACACCGGTTCGGTCTGGGAGGCGCCCAAGCGGGCCGAGGGGCTCTCGCCCACCAACGGCGCCTTCGGCGACAACGTCGGCTCCGTGGTGGATCCCTACGACAGGCCCGAAGAGGACGAGCCGCAGCCGGAGCAGACCGGCCGCAGCCTGTTCGACCCGGCGCCCCGCAACACCGACACCGGATCGTTCTCCGCTCCGGACACCGGTGCGTTCCGTCGACCGGGCGCCGACACCGGCGCCTTCCGTCGGCCCACCGAGGCCGAGCGGAAGGAGACCGGAACCTACGACGCCTTCGGCGGCCGTGCCGAGGCCGCTCCCACGGACACCGGAACCCACCGCACGAGTGCGTTCGACACCGGTGCCGGCCGGGGCGCGGGCCACCACGACGAGGCCAGTACCGAGTCGTTCCCCGCGATCTCCGCCTGGGACTCCGCACCGGCCGGTCCGGAGCAGTCGCAGCAGCCGACCCAGGCCGACCCCAACGAGACCGCTGGTCGCCGTAGTGGCATCGGCGACAGCCGTGAGGGTTACGGATCGACCGCCTACCTCTCCCGCCGTTACGGTGGCGCTCAGGGGCCGAACAACACCGTTGTTCCCCCCACGCCCGCCGGTGAGGGCTCCGACTCGCTGCCGATCTTCGACGCGATCGAGTCCAACTGGTTCAAGCGTCGCAGTGGTGGACCCACCGTGGACGCCACCGAGACCGGTCCGATCCCGCAGGTGCCGCCGGCGGAAGGTCGCCCCGCGACCCGTGAGGCCGCTCCTCGCGCCGAACAGGCTCCGCGGGCCGAGCAGACCCAAGGTTCCGAGCAGGACTGGAACTCCGCCGCGGACCGTGGTTGGAAGGCCGCGCGTACCGCAGCCGAGCCGCTCGCGGGTGGTCTTACCACCTCGGGCTTGCCAAAACGGGTTCCCAAGGCAAACCTTGTCCCAGGGACCGCGCCCAAGCCGGAGAACTTCAAGCAGATGCCCACGCGAAGTGCGGACCGTGTCCGCAACCGCTTCTCGGGCCTGCAGAAGGGCGTCCGGGACGGGCGTACCCGACTCGGCGACAATCCGGCGGAGGAGTGACTCACGTGGCCAGTGGTGGGACGGGGTCCCTCTTATTCCGGGAAGCAGGATGCAATAGCATCTATCGAGCTTCTCGGACGCACCACACCCGTCACTTGACGAGAACAGAACACCAGACTCCCGGTCTCCCCCACGGGAGGGGCCGGGCAGTTCGCAGAGGCAGTGCTGTCACATGCCGTGCCGGCGGTAGCAGTGCCAAAAGACCAGCCGGCGAACTTGGACAGGAGATCAGATGAGTCGACAGGTCAATGAACTCAACTGGTTGATCACTGACTTTGCCGACCGGGTACCCGATGTCGCCCACGCGATCGTCGTCTCCTCGGACGGCCTTCCGTTGGCGTCGTCCTCGGGCTTCCCAGCCGATAGGGCGGACCAGCTGGCGGCCATCGCCTCCGGCCTGTCCAGCCTGACGCAGGGAGCGTCCCGGGTGTTCGAGGGTGGAGCGGTCGCCCAGACCGTCGTGGAGATGGAGCGGGGGCTGATGCTCATCATGGCCATCAGCGACGGCTCCTGCCTCGCGGTCCTCGCGGCGGCCGAGAGCGACCTCGGTCTGGTCGCGTACGAGATGACCCTGCTCGTCGAGCGGGCCGGGAGGGCGCTGACACCAACGGCGCGTACCTCGGGAATCCACTGATCCACCACCGACAGGAGGAAGTGGTGGCACCTCACAGTAGAGATGCCGGGAGCGCCTCGTGGTTCGGTCAACAGCCGGGCCATCCCCCCACGGGTGGGATGCCGGCCGTGCCGGGCGGCGGAGATGTTCCTCGACCAATCCAACAACCGTATGACCAACGACCCGCGTCGAGCAGCGCGCCCAGTTCGCTGGTGCGTCCGTACGCGGTCACCAAGGGCCGTACCAAGCCGAAGTCTCAGCTTCCACTGGAGGCGCTGATCTCGGCCACGGAGGCGGCCCGGAACGAGTCGGGCATGCTGACGCCTGAATGGCAGGCGATCAGTGACCTGTGCCGGGAATGGCGTTCCGTCGCGGAGATCTCCG
Source organism: Nocardiopsis listeri (assembly GCF_020741345.1). Classification (GTDB taxonomy): domain Bacteria; phylum Actinomycetota; class Actinomycetes; order Streptosporangiales; family Streptosporangiaceae; genus Nocardiopsis; species Nocardiopsis listeri_A. Next base: position 7,079 of record NZ_DYZD01000046.1, on the reverse strand, counting down.
CGTTGTTGCGGATGCCTCTCGGCGTGGCGCGGGTGCTTGTGGCGGACATGTCCGAGCAGGGACTGGTCCAGATCAGGTCTTCGCTCAACAACGAAGCTCGCCCCAACACCAACCTGCTTGAAAGGGTGCTCAGTGGACTTCGCAAGCTCTAGCCCAGCCGAGGAAGGCGGTGCTGGGGGGAACGCGATGACGTCGGTCAAGATCGTCGTCGCCGGGGGCTTCGGTGTCGGGAAGACGACATTCGTTGGCTCTGTCTCCGAGATCGTGCCGCTGACGACCGAGGCGGTCATGACCAGCGCCAGCGTCGGTGTGGACGACCTCGCCAAGACGCCGGACAAGCAGACCACCACCGTCGCCATGGACTTCGGTCGTGTCTCCCTCGACTCGGACCTGATCCTGTACCTGTTCGGTACCCCCGGACAGCACCGGTTCTGGTTCATGTGGGACGACCTGGTCAAGGGCGCCATCGGTGCCGTCGTGCTGGTGGACACCCGCCGGCTGGCGGACTGCTTCCCCGCGATCGACTACTTCGAAGAGGCGCGTCTGCCCTTCATCGTCGCGATCAACGGGTTCGACGGCTACTACCCCCACGCCGCGGACGAGGTCCGGGACGCGCTCACGCTCAGCCCGGAGATCCCCATCGTCCAGGTGGACGCCCGTGACAAGGGCTCCACCAAGTCGACGCTCATCACCCTCGTCGAGCACGCCATCACGGTGGGGGACCCCGAGGGCGCCGCAGGGCAACAGCCCACCTCCACCGGGGGTCAGAACTCCTGGCGGTGACCGGGACCTCCCGGGCCGGGGTCCCGCACGAGCACGGCCCGGTTCCCGTCTGACGGGAACCGGGCGTCCGTGCCGGCATCATGGCCGGATGAGCTCTTCCTCCGACGCCGCCGCGATGACCCGACGGTTCCGTGAGGTCGCCGAGCGGGTGCTCGACGCGTTGCTGGAGGACGCGCCCGAATGGGCGTTGGACCTCGGTGACGCCGGCGGCGCCCACCGGTTGACCGACCACACGGTCCAGGCCGACACGCGCCGGGTGGCGACCCTCACCGACGCACTCGGTTCCCTCGACGAGATCGACCAGGACCTGTTGCCGACCGAGGACTCGGTCGACCTGGAGGTCCTGCGTTCCCGGGTGTCGGCCGACCTGTGGCACACCGCCGAACTGCGGCCCCACACCTGGGACCCCCTGACCTACGCGCCGGGCGAATCCCTGCACGTCCTCCTCGAACGCGATTCCCTGCCGTTGCCGGAACGCCTGGAGGCGCTGGCCGCCCGTTGCGCGGCCCTTCCCGACCACCTGGCCACCGCCCGTGAGCGACTCTCGGAGGGGCCGGGCATACCGCGTGTGCACGCGGAGACCGCGCTGGCCCGATTGGCCGGCGCCCGCACACTGCTCACCGACGCACTTCCGGAGCTCGCCGCGACCGCGCCCACCTCGCCCTCCCGGCTGGAGGGGGCCCGTGAGGCGGCCCTGGCGGCCGTGGACGAGTACACCTCGTGGCTGAGGGCGGAGAGCGAGTTCGCCACCGCCGATCCCCGTCTCGGGGAACGGGTCTTCGCCGCTCGGCTCTGGTACACCCTGGACTCCGAACTCTCGCCCGACGCCCTACGCGTGCGCGCCGAGAGCGACCTCATCGCCACCGAAGAGGAACTGGCGGAGGTCGCCGCCGAGTACGAGGGCCGTCCCCGACGTCCGGGGCAGGCGGCCGAGGTCCTGGCGGCACTGGCCGGGGAGAACGCCACCGACGCGGAGACGGTCCGACCCATCGCCGAACGGGCCCTGGCGCACCTGTACGAACGGGTGCGCGAACTCGACCTGGTCACCGTGTACGACGACCCGGTGCGGGTGGTACCGATGCCCGAATCACGACGTGGCGTGGCCGTGGCCTACTGCGAACCTCCCGGCCCGCTGGACCCCCGCATGGCGGAACTGCCCACCTTGGTCGCGGTCGCCCCGCCGCCGGCGGACTGGCCCCGCGAACAGCGGGAGTCGTTCTTCCGCGAGTACAACGGGATGCTGCTGCGCAACCTGATGGTCCATGAGGCGCTGCCCGGGCACGCCCTCCAACTGGCCCACGCGGCCCGCCACGATGGTTCGACCCGGGTGGGACGGGTGTTGTGGAGCGGTACCTTCGTCGAAGGATGGGCGGTGCACGCCGAGTCGGTCCTGGCCGGTCATGGTTGGACCGACGGCACCGACGACGCCTCCCGTCGGGAGAACCTGGCGCTGCGCCTGGTCCAGCTCAAGATGCGGCTGCGCATGATTCTCAACGCCATCCTGGACGTGCGGGTGCACACCAAGGACGTCACCGAGGCCGAGGCGATCGCCCTGATGGTCGAGCGCGGCCACCAGGAGGAGGGTGAGGCCCGCGGCAAGTGGCGGCGGGCCGAACTCACCAGCGCACAGCTGTCCACCTACTACGTCGGTCAGGCGGAGGTCGCCGACATCGCCCACGACCTCGAGGCCGCACGGCCCGGGCTGTCGGAGCGCGAACGCCACGACGCGATGCTCGCCCACGGAGCCCCGCCCCCGCGTCACCTGCGAGCCCTGCTAGGGCTCTGAGCGGCTCCTTCGTTCACCGTGCGGCGACCGGAGCGCCCGCAGTCCACGACGCGGGCGCTCCATCGCGCTTCTATGCTGGGACGAGAGGCACGAAAACGGTCATCGAGGGAACGGACGAGCCATGCGCGGCGCCGACGACGAGCCCGACAACGCGACCCCGCCCGGGGTGGGGACCGGTGTCCCCGACGGCCGGGAACGGCTCTGGACCCCGCACCGCATGGCCTACATCAAGGGCGAGGGCAAGCCCACCGGACCTCGCGCCGAGGACGGCTGCCCGTTCTGTCGTGCCCCCGAGGTGAGCGATGAGGAGGGCCTCGTCGTGGCGCGCGGCAAGACCGCCTACGCGGTCCTCAACATCTACCCCTACACCAGCGGCCACCTGCTGGTCTGCCCCTATCGCCACGTCTCCGACTACACCGCTCTGGACGAGACCGAGACGGCCGAGATCGCCGCCCTCACCCAGGCGGGCATCCGAGCGCTCACCGACTCCCACCGACCGCAGGGCTTCAACGTCGGCTTGAACCTCGGTACGGTGGCCGGAGCCGGGATCGCCGCCCATCTCCACCAGCACATCGTGCCCCGATGGGGCGGCGACACCAATTTCATGTCGGTGATCGGCGACACCGGGATCCTGCCCGAGATGTTGGAGCAGACCCGGGCCCGACTGTCCGAACACTGGCCACAGGGGTGACCCCGATCGGTCCCGGACCCGAGCCGTGAGACGGCCGCTCCGGCTGACGCGCCACCCCCAGCGGGTAGCGGCTCCCACCCCCACGACCGTTCCCGTCCTACGATCACAAGAAGACATGCTGAGAATCCTTCGTCCCATGATCTCCCGGGTCACCGCTCCACTCGGTCGGAGCCTGGCCCGGATCGGCCTGACCCCCAACATCGTCACCATCGTCGGTGCGGCGGGTGTCGTCATCAGCGCCCTGTACTTCTATCCTCGCGGCCAGCTCTACGCGGGGTCGGTGGTCATCACGGTCTTCGCGCTCTTCGACATGCTCGACGGCGCGGTGGCCCGGGCCAAGGACAGTGCCAGCGCCTTCGGCGCGTTCCTGGACTCCAGTCTCGACCGGATCGCCGACGCCGCCATCCTGGCCGGACTCATGTGGTGGTTCGTCGGTGAGGGCGACGACCCGATGCTCGCGGGACTCACGCTGTTCTGCCTGATCAGCGGGTTCATGGTGTCCTATATCAAGGCGCGGGCGGAGGGCCTGGGCGTCAACTGCGACGTCGGTGTCGCCGAACGCACCGAACGGTTGGTCATCATCCTGGTCGCGGTCGGCCTGAGCGAGCTCGGGGTGCCCTACATCCTCGCCGGTGGCCTGTGGCTCCTGGCCGGGATGAGCCTCATCACCATCCTCCAGCGACTGATCGAGACCCGCGCCCGCCTCAACGATCCCGACTTCGCGGGCGACCGGAAAGAGGACTCCGGCAGTGAGGCCGGCGACCCCGATCACAAGGCCGACAACGACGTCTGAGCCACACGGCCGGGCATCGCGACGACGAAGTAGCAGGACGAGGAATCACGACGTGGACGAACGCATGGCCGACCTGGCCTACGCGGCCGGGTGGTCACTGGTCCGCCGCTCGCCGGAGAGCGCCGGACGGGCGGTGTTCCGCCGGATCGCCGACCGGTCCTGGCGCGCCCACGACGGCGGAACCAGGGGCCTGGAACGCAATCTGCGCAGGCTGGTGGGGCCCCATGCCTCGATCGCTCAGCTCAGGGCCTTGTCCAAGGCCGGTATGCGCTCCTACATGCGCTACTACTACGAGCTCTTCCGACTGCCCGCCATGGGGCGGGACCACATCCTCTCCCACACCCGACAGAGCGGCATCGAGGTCCTGGAGGGACACATCCGATCCGGCAGGGGAGTGGTCGCCGCCCTGCCGCACATGGGCAACTGGGACCACGCCGGCGCCTGGATCGCGGCCCGAGGCACTCCGCTGACCACCGTCGCCCAGCGGCTGCGCCCGGAGAGCCTCTACCGGCGCTTCACCTCCTACCGCGAGTCCCTGGGCATGGAGGTGCTGCCGCTCACCGGCGGCGGCGTCAACACCGTGGGCGTGCTCGCCCGGCGTCTGCGCGAGGGCGGCCTGGTGTGCCTGCTCGCCGACCGTGACATCCACGGCAACGGTCCGGAGGTGGACTTCTTCGGGGAGAAGGCGCGCATGCCCTCCGGCCCCGCGGCCCTGGCCCTGAACACCGGTGCCGCCCTGATGCCGGTCTCCCTCTGGTACGACGGCCCGTACTGGAACATCCGCGTGCACGAAGAGCTGCCCGTCGCAGAGGCGCCCACCCGCGCCCAACGGGTGTGGGAGACCACCCAGGCGCTGGCCCGGGTGTTCGAGGGAGCCATCGCCGAGCACCCCGAGGACTGGCACATGCTGCAGCCGGTCTTCAGCTCCGACCACGAGGCGGACCATGGGTAGGAGGGTGGGGATCGTCTGTCCCTACTCCTGGGACGTTCCCGGCGGGGTCCAACAGCACGTGGGGGACCTCGCCGAGGCGCTCATCGCGATGGGCCACCACGTGTCCGTCCTGGCCCCCGTGGGCGACCCCGAGCACCCGACGCCGTCCTACCTCGTCTCGGCGGGGCGTCCCGTGCCCGTGCGCTACAACGGTTCGGTGGCCCGCGTCCGCTTCGGCCCCCGGGCCTCGGCGCGGGTGCGCCGTTGGATCGCCGAGGGAGACTTCGACGTCGTGCACGTCCACGAACCGGCCGCGCCCAGCCTCTCCCTGCTGACCTGTTGGTCGGCGGACGGTCCCATCGTCGCCACCTTCCACACCTCCAACCCGCGTTCGCGGGCGATGTCGGCCACCTCCACCGCCCTGCGTTCGGCCATGGAGAAGGTCAACGCCCGCATCGCCGTGTCCGAGGCCGCGCGACGCACCCTCGTCGAACACGTGGGCGGTGACGCCGTGCTGATCCCCAACGGGGTGTCGGTGCGTCGCTTCGCGCACGCCGAACCGCTCTCCGGATGGCCCGGCGAGGGCGGCTCCATCGGTTTCCTCGGCCGCCTGGACGAACCCCGCAAGGGCCTGGGCGTGTTGCTGGAGGCCTTCACACACCTGGCCCCGCGCCGGCCGGGCCTGCGGCTGCTCGTCGCGGGACCGGGCCACCCCGACCTGTCCGGTGTCCCCCAGGAGCTGCGCGATCGCGTGGTCCTGCTCGGTCGGCTCGACGACGCCGACAAGGTCCGCGCCTACCATTGCGCGGACCTCTTCTGCGCTCCCAACCTGGGAGGGGAGAGCTTCGGCATCGTGCTCACCGAGGCGATGGCCTCGGGCGCCGCCATCGTCGCCAGCGACATCCCGGCCTTCGACGCGGTCCTGAACGGAGGCGAGGCAGGCGAGCTCTTCCGGGTCGGCGACGCCGAACACCTGGCCGAACGCGCCGCGGCCCTGCTCGACGACCCCGACCGGCGCGCGGAACTCTCGCGCGCGGCCCGCGCCGCCGTGCGCGCCTACGACTGGGACACCGTCGCCGCCGACATCGCCCACGTGTACGAGACCGTCCTGGCCGGAAACGGGCCCCTGACCACCGTCGTCCCGTACCGCCGGGGTGAGCGGCCCTGATCGGTGACGTCTCCTTCGTGAGCACGGTGGCCGCCATCCTCCTGGCCCTGGTCCTGATCGGCTTCTACCTGTCCTGGAGGGCCACCCGGCTGGACCGGCTCCACCACCGGGTGGAGACCGCGCGAGCGGCGCTGGACGCCGCCCTGCTGCGCCGAGCCGCGGCCGTCCTCGACCTCGCCGCATCCGGACACCTGCCCCCCGAGACGTCGGCCGGGCTCGCGGAATCGGCCAACCGGTCCCGCCGCGCCGACCACGACCACCGAGAACTCGCCGAGAGCGCACTGTCGGTGGTCCTGCGCGAGACCCTGGACGCACGCACCGACCTCACCACGGCCCCGGAGCTCCAAGAGGTACGGGTCGCCGCGCGCGGGGTCCACCTCGCCAGGGTCTTCCACAACGACGCGGTCGGCGACACCCGCCGCGCACGACGTTCCCGGCTGGTGCGGCTCCTGCGACTGGCCGGCACCGCCGCCCTGCCCGACTTCTTCGAGATGGACGACCAGGCGCCCGGAGCCGCCGGTCCCGGATCTCGCTGAACCCGCCGTGTTCCACTGTGGAGCGGGCGAACCACGACAATCACCCATCTGGCCAAAAGTCCTGAAAGGGGCCTGACTAGGATGGTGGCCTGGTCGACCCAGGGTGCGTGGCGCCGACGGTGTCCACGTGCTTTCGCGTGTGACGCCGGCGAGCCGCGGGTCCAGGGCGCACCAGGCCCGCACGTCAGGGCCGAGCCCCCAACCAGAAGACGAGGGAGCCCACCACCGTGGCCGAGAACGCAACCAACAACTCCGACAACGCCGTCGGCACCCAGCGCGTCAAGCGTGGAATGGCCGAGCAGCTCAAGAACGGCGTCATCATGGACGTCGTCACACCGGAGCAGGCAAGGATCGCGGAGGACGCCGGTGCCGTGGCGGTCATGGCCCTGGA
>NZ_DYZD01000045.1 GCF_020741345.1 Nocardiopsis listeri | reverse complement strand
CCCGGGGCCGCGTTCCGTTTCCCGGCGAGTTCATCGGGGAGGGGACCCGCGCCACGGGGCGGGGCGCACGCGCTGAGAGTATGGGCGTGCTCGATGTACCCGCCCTCTCCCCCCGAGGACTCGACACCGTGCCCACGCCCCTTTTCTCGCCGTCGCACGACCCCGACGGCGCGGCCCCGCTCGGGGCGCACGACCCCGTGCGCCTGGGCCCCTACCGTTTGCTCGGCAGGCTCGGGTCCGGCGGAATGGGGACCGCCTACCTCGCGCGTTCGCGCTTCGGTCGGCTGGTGGCGGTCAAGGCGGTGCACCCCGAACTGGTCGACGAACCCGAGTTCAGGGAACGTTTCACCCGGGAGGTCGCGGCCCTGCGTCGGGTGCGCAGCCGGTTCGTTCCCCGGTTCGCGGGGGCCGCGCCCGGGGCGGTCATCCCCTGGTTGGCCCTCGGGCACGTTCCCGGCCCCACCTTGAGCCGTCAGGTGCGCAACGTGCGTCCTCTGCGGGATCGCGCACTGGCCCGGGTGGTCACCGGGGTCGCCTCGGCGCTGGCCGACATCCACCGCGCCGGAATCGTGCACCGCGACCTCAAACCCGGCAACGTCATCCTCTCCCCGCGCGGCCCCCGCGTGCTGGACTTCGGGGTGGCCGCCCGGCGCGCCGAACAGACCCCGCAAGGCCCCGTCTGGGGCACCCCCGGATGGGTCGCGCCCGAACGCCTGCGAGGAGCCCCCGCATCGGCCGCCTCCGACGTGTTCGGCTGGGGTCAACTGACCGTCTACGCCGCCACCGGACGCAACCCGTTCGGTTCCGTCTCGGAGGCGACCACCCGCAGGATCCTGCGCGGGGAGGCCGACCTGATCGGGCTGCCCGGTGAATACCTCTCCACTGTGCGCGCGGCGCTGGCGACCACCCCCGAACTCCGTCCGACCCCCGAGCGGATCCTGTTGTCCCTGGCCCGGAACGACGTCATGCGCCCCTACTGATCGTGGCCACATCCGGACAGCGTTCACAACGGGATGGTGGTGGGTCGCCCGCTGTGAAGGTCGAGTATGGCCGGTCACACCGCAGGTGGGGCGGGTGTGCACCGTGCGAAGGAAGTGCTCGCGGGGACGCCGGGGAACACCTTCGAGGGGTGACAACCAGCGACAAACGGCACAGAATGGGCACACATGGCCGGCGCGGGCCCCCTGCTCTTTCCGGGCGCGCGTCCGATCCGGACAGTCGCGGCGCCCCCGCCCCGGATCCCAGGGCCCTCTCACATTCCTCATGAGGAGACACCGGATGGAAGGCGCCCTGCCGATGATCGCCCTGGCCACCGTCGTGGTGTCCGCCGGTGCGATCATCGTCGCCGCGCACTTTCGCAAGGAACGCGTCAGCGAACTGAACGCCTGGGCCCGTGCACACGGCTGGGAGTACGTCGAACAAGGCTCTCCGCCCCTGGAAGGCGTCACCCTGCCCGACGCGCTACGAGGTCACGACCCCCGCGCTCGCCACGTGCTGACCGGCCACCGAGGCCACCACCAGGTCACCGCCTTCGAACTCACCCACGGCCCCGACCGACGCGGCGGCGAGGCCACGACGCACCGCATCGTGGCCGTGCGCACCCCCGGACACGGGGCGGATCTGGAGATCCACCGCCGCGACCTGGCCAGGGCCGTCTCCTTCGACGGACGGGGCGAACCCGCACAGGTCGAGGTCTCCTTCTCCGGCGCCTTCCGCACCGTCGGCGCCGACGAACACTTCACCCGGGCCGTGCTCGACCACGCGACCGCCGCGTGGCTGCTGTCGGACTGCCGCTCACGCTCGCTGCCGATCCGGTTCACCGGCGACCACATCCTCACCTGGGCACCGATGCGGCTGGACCCCGACCGCGCGTTGACCGCGGCGGACTACCTGATCGACCTGGTGAACCGGATCCCGCCCCGGGCCTGGCAACCCCACACCACCGGAACCTGACCCCGCCACGACCGTGCGTGCACGAATCCGGACGTTCGGCCACACTGTGAGCTGCGGATAAAATCCGGGTTGCCCCGACCTCCAAGGAGTGGACCCCATGAGCGACCCCAACGCCACACACCGCATCTCACGCGCCGACCTCTTCAAGGACGACGAGGAGGAGGCCGCCCCCGACCCCAACGCCACGGCCCAGATCTCCCGCGAGGACCTCTTCAAGGACGACGACGAACCCCGTCGCCCGCGTGAACGATCCTGACCGGCCCTTCCGCAGCACACGAAAGGAGCGCCCGACCTCGCAGAGGACGGGCGCTCCGTGCTTTCGTGGAACCGGATCAGCGGCGATCGCGGACGGTCGCGACGATCTCGGCGACCGCCTCGTGGACCGGCACACCGTTGTTCTGCGAACCGTCCCGGTAGCGGAAGGACACCGCGCCCTTGGCGATGTCGTCGTCACCGGCCAGCAGCATGAAGGGGATCTTCTGCTTCTGGGCGTTGCGGATCTTCTTCTGCATCCGGTCGTCGCTCGCGTCCACCTCCACGCGAATACCCTCGGCGCGCAGCTTGGCCTTGACCTCCTGGAGGTAGGGCACGTGCTCGTCGGCGATGGGGATGCCCACGACCTGGACCGGGGACAGCCACGCCGGGAACGCGCCCGCGTAGTGCTCCAACAGCACCGCGAAGAACCGCTCGATGGAACCGAACAGGGCACGGTGGATCATCACCGGACGCTGACGGGAGCCGTCGGCCGCGGTGTACTCCAGGTCGAACAGCTCGGGCAGGTTGAAGTCCAGCTGGATGGTGGACATCTGCCAGGTCCGGCCGATGGCGTCCTTGGCCTGAACTGAGATCTTCGGTCCGTAGAAGGCGGCGCCACCCGGGTCCATGACCAGGTCCAGCCCCTGCTTCTCGGCGGCCCCGCGCAGGATCGAGGTGGCCTCCTCCCAGACGTCGTCCTCACCGACGTACTTCTCCGGGTCCTTGGTGGACAGCTCCAGGTAGAAGTCGTCGAGGCCGTAGTCGCGCAGCAGGTCCAGCACGAAGGTGAGCAGCGAGTCGAGCTCGCCGGCCATCTGCTCCTTGGTGCAGTAGATGTGCGCGTCGTCCTGGGTGAAGCCGCGTGCGCGGGTCAGCCCGTGCACCACACCCGACTTCTCGTACCGGTACACGGTGCCGAACTCGAACATGCGCAGGGGCAGCTCACGGTAGGAACGCCCGCGCGCGTCGAAGATCAGGTTGTGCATCGGGCAGTTCATCGGCTTCAGGTAGTAGTCCTGACCGCCGTCGAGCTGCATCGGGGGGTACATGCCGTCCGCGTACCAGCTCAGGTGCTGGGACTTCTCGAACAGGGTGCTCTTGGTGGCGTGCGGGGTGTAGACGAACTCGTAGCCGCTCTCCTCGTGGCGCTTGCGCGAGTAGTCCTCCATGACCCGACGGATGATGCCGCCCTTGGGATGGAAGACCGCCAGGCCGGAGCCGATCTCGTCCGGGATGGAGAACAGGTCGAGCTCTGAGCCGAGCTTGCGGTGGTCGCGCTTCTCGGCCTCCTCCAGGAAGGTCAGGTACGCCTTGAGCGACTCCTTGTCCTCCCAGGCGGTGCCGTAGACGCGCTGCAACTGCGGGTTGGTCTCCTTGCCGCGCCAGTAGGCGGCGGCGGTGCGCATCAGCTTGAACGCGGGGACGACCTTGGTGGTGGGCACGTGGGGGCCACGGCACAGGTCCTTCCAGCACAGCTCGCCGGTGCGCGGGTGGACGTTGTCGTAGATGGTGAGCTCACCGGCGCCGACCTCCGCGGAGGCGCCCTCGGCGGCCTCGGCGGCTCCGCCCTTGAGGCCGATCAGTTCCAGCTTGTAGGGCTCGGTGGCCAGTTCGGCGCGGGCCGCGTCGTCGGAGACCACCCGGCGGTCGAAGCGCTGCCCCTGCTTGATGATCTGCTGCATCTTCTTCTCGATGCTCTTGAGATCGGCGGGGGTGAACGGCTCGGCGACGTCGAAGTCGTAGTAGAAACCGTTCTCGACGGGCGGGCCGATGCCCAGCTTGGCCTCGGGGAAGAGCTCTTGGACGGCCTGGGCGAGGATGTGCGCGGTGGAGTGGCGCAGGATCGCCCGCCCCTCCTCGGAGTCGATCGTGATCGGCTCGACGGTGTCGCCATCGGCCAGTTCCCGGAACAGGTCGCGGGGTTCACCGTTGACCAGGGCGGCGATCACGGTCCTGCCGTC
>NZ_DYZD01000044.1 GCF_020741345.1 Nocardiopsis listeri | reverse complement strand
CGGCCTGACGCAGCACCGCCGTGCGCCCCCACCCCTTGGGGAGCTCGGGCAGCCTGCCCTGGTGGCGTAGTCGGTCGCGTAGGTCCAGCAGCATCATCTCGCCGCTGAGCCCCTGCACCCCGAGGCGTTCTCGCAGCCCGGACAACAGGTACGAGAGCACGGCGGTCACCCCGATGGTGACCAGCAGACCCGGCCCCACCTGACCGAAGTCGAGCATGTAGGCCACGAACACCAGGACCGCGGCGACCACGCCCAGCAGGAACGCCAGGCTCTTGCGCTTGAGGAGCAGGCCGCCGGCGAGAACGGTGAGGATGGTGGAACTGGGCGGGAACCAACCGCTGGGGCCCCACACGGCTCCCACGCCGATCCCCACGGCCAGGGTCACCAGGGTGATGAGGACGAGCCGGTACCGGAACAGCACCTTGCGCCGGAGCACCGCGACGAGCCGCTGCGCGGTCGAGCGCAACAGCCGGGTGGTCTTGGCGGTCGGTGTGGAGTTCATGGGTCCTCGTGGTCGGCGCGCCCGCTTCGCTCGCGGGGGTTACTCCTGGTCGTCGTACGGCGCACCGCCGCGGCCGGGGTCGCGTCGGGGCGGATCTCGCGTCGGCGGGCCGGGGGCTCGTGGGGGATCACCCGAAAGGAGTGGCGGTCGCCCGGGAGGCGACACCATCGCACCGCGGATGGCTCTGGCCCGCCGCTGTGCACGAACTGTAGCGCTTGGGGTGCCGAAGTGGCACGTGCATCCGGGGCCGATCCGCCCCACTATCCCGGGTTTGGGGTCCGCCTAAACCCGTGGGGCCACACCCTCCGTCGGGCCACGACGCACCTGGTCACGCGCCGGGATCCCATACCCGCCCCCGATGTGGGCGTCGGTCCCCGGAAACCGCCGTCCTGATCCCCGGCGGCACGGTGCGTCCCGCCATGGAAACACGAGGGGCCCCCGCGGTGGGCGGGGGCCCGATCGGGCCGCTCGTGGCGGGCCGTCGACGGGTGTCAGGGAAGCGGGGGCAGTTCGCCGGTCCGCTCGTAATCGCCGAGCATCGCGATGCGGCGGGTGTGCCGCTCCTCGTCGCTGTAGGGGGTCTGCAGGAAGAGTTCCACGAATCGGGTGGCCTCCTCCAGGGAGTGCATCCGCCCACCGATACCGAGCACGTTCGCGTCGTTGTGCTCGCGCGCCAGCTTGGCGGTGTCCTCGCTCCAGGCCAGGGCCGCACGAACGCCCTCGACCTTGTTGGCGGCGATCTGCTCGCCGTTGCCGGAGCCACCGATGACGATTCCCAGGGAACCCGGGTCCTTCGCCACGCCCTCGGCGGCGCGCAGGACGAACGGTGGGTAGTCGTCCACCGCGTCGTAGACGACCGGTCCGGCGTCCACGACCTCGTGGCCCTGCTCCTTCAGCCAGGAGACGAGGTGTTCTTTGAGCTCGAAGCCCGCATGATCTGATCCAAGGTAAACACGCACGTCACCAGTGTGACAGCTTCCACGCACGAAAAACGCCGCGCCCCACCCGTGAACGTATCGGGTGGGGCGCGGCGGAACGTATGGGAGGCGTGCGCCTCGTCCGTGGGCCGCTCAGGCTCCGGCAGCGGCGGCGGCGACACTCAGACCGAGAACGGCGAAGCCCGCCATCGACAGAATGGCGATCACGTTGCTGATAAGGATCGACTTGAGGTCCTTGCTCAGAGGACTTGCCTTGGAGACCGCGGGCTTGTTGCTCAACTCACACCTCGTTTGGTTTCGACCGGGGATGCCCGATCCGGATCTTCCCACACCGCACAACGCACATCTCACCGGGGGTGATTCCCCGCGAACGTGGTCGCACGAGGTGACGCCTCCCACAGGCGTCCCGGCCGTGACGACCCCGGGTGCTACATCTGCACGGCCTTGACCTCGCAGAACTCCACCAGACCGGGCAGACCCCACTCACGGCCGTTGCCCGAGCGCTTGTAGCCGCCGAAGGGCGCGAGCGGGTTGAGGGCGCCGCCGTTGAGCTCGACCTGACCGGCGCGCAGCCTGCGGGCCACCTCCAGCCCCTGCTCGGAGTCGCCCGACCACATGGCCGCGCTGAGCCCGTAGACGGTGTCGTTGGCGATGCCGACCGCCTCCTCCACCGTGTCGTAGGGGATGAGCGCCAGGACGGGGCCGAAGATCTCCTCCTGGGCGATGCGCATGTCGTTGCGCACGTCCGCGAAGACCGTCGGTCGCACGAAGTAGCCCTTCTCGTGGCCTTCCACCGGCTCGGAACCGCCGGTGATCAGGCGGGCGCCCTCCTCCACGCCGAGGTCGATGTAGGAACGGACCTTCTCCAGCTGGGCTGCGGAGACCAACGGACCCAGGCGGGTGCCCTCATCGGTCGGGTCGCCCGGGGCGTACTTGGCAACGGACGAGGCGGCCAGTTCAACGGCCTCCTCGTAGGAGTCGCGGTGCACCAGCATGCGGGTGAGCGCGTTGCAGCTCTGCCCGGTGTTGCGCATGACGTCGGCGACGCCGCGCTTGACCGCCTGCACCAGGTCGGCGTCGGGCAGGATCACGTTGGGCGACTTGCCGCCCAGTTCCAGGGCGACCCGCTTGACCGTCTCGGCCGCCACCTGGGACACCCGGGTCCCGGCCCTGGTGGAGCCGGTGAAGGAGACCATGTCGACCTTCGGGTGCGCGGCGATCGCCTCGCCCACCACCGCACCCGTGCCGCTGACCAGGTTGAACACGCCGTCCGGGAGCCCGGCCTCCTCGAACACCTCGGTCAGGGCGTAGGCGCCCAGCGGGGCCACCTCGCTGGGCTTGAGCACCACGGTGTTGCCCGCCAGCAGGGCGGGGACCACCTTGAGGACGATCTGGTGCAGCGGGTAGTTCCACGGCGTGATGGCGCCGACCACGCCGATCGGTTCGTGCACCACCAGGGAGTTGCCGACCTTCTCACCGGTGAAGTAACGCTCCCCGTGCTGCTCCACCAGGTCGATGTAGGTGCTGAACATCAAGGAGGGGAGGCCGACCTGCACCTTGGTGGCGAAGCCGACGGGCGCGCCCATGTCCTCGGTCATGATCGCGGCGATGTCCTTCTGCCGCGCGGTGAACGACTCCAGGGCCTTGGTCAGGTGGGTGACGCGCTGCCCCGGCGTGAGCGCGGACCACCCTTCGAACGCGGTGGCCGCGGCCTCGACCGCGGCGTCGACATCTGCGGTGGTTCCGGCCGGAACGGTGTCGATGACCTGCTCGGTCGCAGGGTTGATCACGTCCAGGGACTCACCGGAGGTGGAATCGCGCCAGGCGCCATCGATGTAGAGGGATCGCATGACACCACCTTCGCAGAACGGGATTCGGGTTGGCCATACCCCCGACGGCGAACGGCCCGGTATCCGTGGTTTCACGGATACCGGGCCGGGTCGTTCCACGCTCAGGGGCGCGGGACCGACGGGTCAGCCCCAGTGCGGGGGCCGGTCGGCGATCAGTCTCGCCGTGGAGTCCTCCTCGGTGTCGCCCCATCCCTCGGCGCGCTCGTCGCCGGTGATGTCGGGCAGGATCTCCAGGTCGTCGAAGAAGTCGACGCGACGGTCGTCATCTGGCCCGGGCATGGGTTCCTCCAAGGTGGATCAGTCGAAGATGGGGGCGCGGGTACGGGTGCGCTTGAGCTCGAAGAACCCGTCGGTCCCGGCGACCAGACGCACGCCGTCCCACAGCCTTCCGGCCTCCTCTCCGCGCGGCGTCGGGGAGACGACCGGTCCGAAGAAGGAGACCCCCTCGACCTGAACGACGGGGGTACCGACGTCCTCGCCGACCAGCTTCATCGCCTCGGCGTGCGAGGCGCGCAGGGCCTCATCGTATTCGGTGGAGTCCGCGGCCTCCGCAAGGTCGACCGGCAGGTCGGCGTCGGCCAGCGCGGCGCGGATCGTCTCGATGGCCTGGGGCTCGCCCTGGTTGTGGAAACGAGTGCCCAGCGCCGTGTACAGGCGGTCCAGGACCTCGGCTCCCAAGCGCTGTTCGGCGGCGATGCACACGCGCACCGCGCCCCAAGAGCGCTCGACCCCCTTCTTGTACTCCTCGGGCAGGTCCCGTCCCTCGTTGAGGACGCCCAGGCTCATCACGTGCCAGCGCACCCGCACCGGTCGAACCTTCTCCACCTCCAACAGCCAGCGAGAGGTCATCCAGGCCCACGGGCACGCGGGGTCGAACCACATGTCGGCCCAGGCGACCTGATCGCCCTGCTGTTCGGGGGTCTGCGTCATTTTCCGGTACTCCTCGTCGAGTGGGTCGCGAACTTTCACCACCTAGATCCACAACCACACGTATCGGTTGCACATTCCGCACCCGCGCGTGGCAGGATCGAAGTCGATGGACGACCTCCGGCCCGACGAGGCCCGCCCCGGCTCATCCGCTGCTCGGTGGGCTCGCCGTGACCGGCAATGAGACTCCGGCCGGCGAAGACGGCGGCCGCGAAGGGAGCTTTGCGTGGCAGGGAACCTCACAAGGGACGAGGCCCGGGAGCGGGCGCGCATCCTCAGCGTCGACTCCTACGACGTGGAGCTGGACCTGACGACCGGGGGCGAGACCTTCCGGTCCACCACCACGGTGCGTTTCTCCTCCTCCGAACCGGGTGCCCGCACCTTCATCGACCTGGTCGCGCCCACGGTGCGAAAGGCCACCCTCAACGGCGTGGAGCTCGACGTGGCCGCGCTGTTCGACGGTGAGCGCTTGGCCCTGCCCGACGTCGCGGCCGACAACGAGCTGACCGTCGTCGCCGACGCCGCCTACATGCGCACCGGCGAGGGCCTGCACCGCTTCGTCGACCCGGTCGACGAAGCCGTGTACCTGTACTCACAGTTCGAGACCGCCGACGCGCACCGCATGTTCACGTGCTTCGACCAGCCCGACCTGAAGGGCACGTTCGAGCTGACCGTGTTCGCGCCGCCGTCCTGGGAGGTCGTCTCCAACAGCGCTCCCGACGTCGAGCGCGAGGAGGCCGGGGACGAGCGCGTGCGCTGGCACTTCCCCGCCACTCCGGTGATGTCCACCTACATCACGGCGCTCATCGCGGGCCCCTACCACGTGGTCCGCGACGAGCACGACGGCATCCCGCTGGGCCTGTACTGCCGCGCGTCCCTGGCCGAGCACCTGGACTCCGACGCCCTGTTCGAGGTCACCAAGCAGGGCTTCGACTTCTTCCACGGCCTGTTCGACGTACGCTACGCCTTCGGCAAGTACGACCAGCTGTTCGTGCCGGAGTTCAACGCCGGGGCCATGGAGAACGCCGGCGCCGTCACCTTCCTGGAGGACTACGTCTTCCGATCCCGGGTCACCGACGCCCGCTACGAGCGTCGCGCCGAGACCATCCTGCACGAGATGGCGCACATGTGGTTCGGTGACCTGGTCACCATGCGCTGGTGGGACGACCTGTGGCTGAACGAGTCCTTCGCGACCTACGCCAGCGTCTACTGCCAGGCCAACGCCACCAAGTGGACCGACGCGTGGACCACCTTCGCCAACGTCGAGAAGGCGTGGGCGCTGCGCCAGGACCAGCTGCCCTCCACCCACCCGATCGCCGCCGACATGGTCGACATCCAGGCGGTCGAGGTCAACTTCGACGGCATCACCTACGCCAAGGGCGCCTCGGTGCTCAAGCAGCTCGCGGCGTACGTGGGCGTGGACTCCTTCTTCGCGGGCGTTCGCGCCTACTTCAAGGAGAACGCGTTCGGCAACACCGAGCTGAAGGACCTCTTCAAGCACCTGGAGGCCGCTTCGGGTCGGGACCTGTCCGGTTGGTCCCGCGAGTGGCTGGAGACCACGGGCGTCAACACCATGCGCCCGGAATTCGAGGTGAACGCCGACGGGAACTTCACGTCCTTCGCGATCCTGCAGGAGTCCCCCGCCGAGCACCCGACCCTGCGCTCGCACCGTCTGGCCGTCGGCCTGTACGACCGCACCGAGAACGGCATCGTGCGTCGTGAGCGCGTGGAGCTGGACGTGAGCGGCGAGCGCACCGAGGTGCCCGAGCTGGTCGGCAAGGCCCGTCCCGACCTGGTGTTGATCAACGACGACGACCTCACCTTCACCAAGATCCGCCTGGACGAGCGTTCCCTGCGCACCGTGGTGGAGGGCGTCGGCGAGATCCGCGAGTCCCTTCCCCGTGCCCTGGCCTTCGGCGCCGCCTGGGACATGACCCGCGACGGTGAGATGGCCGCCCGCGACTACGTCGAGCTGGTCATCTCCGGCATCAGCGGTGTGAGCGACGTCATGGTCGCCCAGACCCTGCTGCGACAGGCCGCGGGCGCCATCGTCAACTACGCCGACCCGGCCTGGCGCCCCGTCGGCTTCGAGAAGCTGGGGACCCGCCTGCGCGAGCTGCTGTCCTCCGCCGAGCCCGGCGGCGACCTGCAGCTGGCCTACGTCAACGCGCTCGCGTCGGTGGCGGTCACCGAGGCCGACCTGTCGCTGCTGCGCGGGCTGTTGGACGGCGCGCTCACCGTGGACGGGCTGACCGTCGACACCGACCTGCGCTGGACCCTGCTGCACCGTCTGGTCGCCGCGGGTGAGGCGGGCGAGACCGAGATCGCCGCCGAGCTGAAGGCCGACCCCACCGCCGCGGGTCAGCGCAACGCCGCCGGTGCCCGGGCCGCCGTGCCCACCTCGGAGGCCAAGGAGGCCGCCTGGGAGCGGATCGTCGGTGGCGACCTGGCCAACGCCGAGTTCCGATCGGTGTTGCTGGGCTTCACCGAGCCGCTGCAGTCGGACCTGTACCGCCCCTTCCTGGACCGGTACTTCGCGCAGTTGGCCCCGGCCTGGGACAAGTGGACCGGTGAGTTCGCCCAGACCTTCGCCGAGGTCGCCTATCCGAGCCACCTGGTCGAGGAGGGGACGCTGGAGCGCACGGACGCCTACATCGCCGAGCACTCCCCCGCCCCCGCGCTACGCCGACTGCTGATCGAGGGCAAGGCCGGTGTGGAGCGCGCCCTGCGCGCCCGCGCCACGGACATCGCCGCCGGTCAGGTCTGACGCCGGGTCGAACACACGACGGCCCCGGAAAGGATCTTCCTCCTTCCGGGGCCGGAGTCCTTCCGGACCGGGGCCTTTCGAGGGCGGGCTACAGGATGCGCCCGGGCCCGGCCAGTGGACCCAGGGTGCGCCGGATCCGGCCCACCGTTCGCGGGTCGGCGAGCAACTCGTCCACCAGCACCGGTTCGCCCTCGCCGCTGGTCAGTGGAATCCGCCAGTTGGGGTACTCGGTGCTGGTGCCCGGCTGGTTCTGCATGCGCCGCTCCCCCACCACGTCGGTGAGCGCCACCCCGAGCAGGCGGGCCGGGGTCGCCTCCAGGTAGGCGTGCATGGCCGCGACCACCGCCGCCGGGTCGGCCAGCGGGTCGACGTCGGCCTCCAGGAACCCCAGTTCCACGAGCGTCTCGCGCCACCGACCCACGCGTTCCTCGGAGTCCGCCCGCTCCTCGTCCACGGGACGGTCGAGCAGGCCCAGGCGATCGCGTAGCTCCACGTGTTCGGCCGACAGGAACGACGCCACCGGCGGCAGGTCGTGGGTGGCGACGGTGGCCAGGCAGTCGGTACGCCAACGGTCCGGGGTGCGCGGTCGCCCCTGTTCGTCGTTCTCGAACCACAACACCGAGGTGCCGAAGATCCCCCGGTCCGACAGGTGCTCGCGCACCCACGGCTCCACGGTGCCCAGGTCCTCGCCGATGATGACCGCGTCCGCCTCGCGCGCGGCCAGGGCCAGGACGCCCACCATGCCCTCGTGGTCGTACTCGAGGTAGGTGCCCTGGTCGGCGGAGGCCCCCTCCGGTACGCACCACAGCCGGAAAAGACCCATCACGTGGTCCATCCGCAGGCCGCCCGCGTGCCGCAGGTTGTACGTGAGGATCTGGTGCAGCGGCCCGTAGCCCTGACGGGCCAGGGCCGTGGGATGCCAGGGCGGCTGCCCCCAGTCCTGTCCGAGGCGGTTGAACTCGTCCGGAGGCGCGCCCACGTGCAGTCCCCGCACCAGCGTGTCCTGGAACATCCAGGCGTCGGCGCCGCCGGCCTGCACCCCGATGGCCAGGTCGTGCACGATGCCCAGGCTCATCCCGGCGTTGAGGGACCCGTTCTGGGCGAGGGCGAGTTGCTCGTCGAGGATCCACTGCAGCCATCGGTGGAACTCCACCCGCGGCCAGCGGCGGAGCGCCTCCTTGCCGACCGTGAGGGCGCTGACGTCGCGCAGGTGCGCGGGCCAGGACCGGTGGTCGGAACCGTACTCCTCGGCCAACGCGGACCAGGTGGCGAACTCGACCAGCGACCGGCCCTCACCGTCCAGGTACCTGCGCAGTGCCTCCTCGCGGCCGGGCGCGCGCGGCACCTGGAAGAGGATCTCCAGGGCGGCCTTCTTGGCCTCCCAGACGGCGTCGCGGTCGAGGAGGTCGGCGGTACGTCCGCGTTCGCGCAACGGTCGGGCGAGGCGTTGGACGCCCTCGCGTTGGGCCGGATCGAGCCGCGCGTACTCTGGCACGTCCTCGATCCTGATGTAGAGCGGGCTCGCGTAGCGACGGCTCACCGGCAGGTACGGCGAGGGTTCGATGGGGGCCACCGGTTCGATGGCGTGCAGGGGGTTGATCAGGGTGAAGTCGGCGCCAAGGTCCCGGGCGCTCCAGTCCGCGAGTTCGGTGAGGTCGCGCAGGTCTCCGGTACCCCACGAGGCGCGTGAACGCACGCTGTAGACCTGGGCCATCAGTCCCCACAGCCGCGGGTTTCGACGCAGCACGGTGGGTTCGATCCGGTCGGGGACCACCAGCAGCGGAGCGGCGTGATCGGTGCCGTTGTCGGTGACCCGCAGGGTGTGCACGCCCAGTGGCAGGCCCGGATCGAAGGGCAGCAGCGCCCCGTCCGCGGTCTCCACGACGCCGCGCGCACCGTCGGGCAGCACCAGGTCGGGTGCCTTGCCCTCACGGAGCACGACCGCCGGCGGCAACGGCCCTCTCTGCGGCCCCGGACCGGGATCGGTCGGATCCACCCCCATCGCCGCCAGGACATGACGGATCGTGTCGAGACCGACGGGCACCCGTCGTCCCCGCCAGTCCTCGTACGTGGTCGCGATCCCGTACTGCTCGGCCACCCGGGCCAGCTGAACGTCCCTCACAGAAACCGATCATGCCCCACCAGGGCGTGTGTACACCGGAGGTCGCCCCGGCGTGGGAGCGAAAGGTGGTCGTCGGTTCCGTGACCCGGTCGGAACGTGACCCGGACTTTTCGGCGACTTTCCGGTACGAACGGTGCTCTCCACCGCACGGTCCGTTCGTTCCGTCGCGGCCCTTCCCGGCCGACTGCATAATCGGAAGCGTGCTCGCCAACTACCGACGGCTCTTCGCCGTGCCCCACGTCATGTCCCTGCTCGCGTGGTCCCTCATCGCGCGGTTCCACACCCCGGGGCTGATGATCGCGGTCACCTTCCTGGTGCAGGGATGGACCGGCTCCTACACCTTGGCGGGTCTGGTCGCGGGGTCGTTCACCCTGGGCATGGCGTTGGTGGGGCCACTGCGAGGGCGCATGGCGGACCGTGGCGGCGGTGACCGACTGGTGCTGGTGTGCGGTGTGGTGTTCACCGTGGGATTGACGACCTTGGCGTTGCTGCCCGCGTCGCTGTGGTGGCTGTCGATTCCGTTGGCGTTGGGGACCGGCCTGTTCGGCACTCCGGCCAACCAGATCGTGCGCGCGTTGTGGCCGCGCTTGACCCGGGGGCCCGAGCGCCAGGCCATCTACGCGGCCGAGGCCACCACCCAGGAGCTGTTGTTCGTCTTCTCGCCGATCCTCACCGCCGCCGTGGTGGCGATGGCCGGCCCCCGCTACGCCCTGTTGATGTTGGGTCTGCTGGGGCTGGCGGGTGCGGTGGGATTCGCTTTGGCACTGCGGCGTGCCGGGGTCACCGGTCCGGCGTCGGTCGAGCACGCGACGTCCGACGGGCCCGGAACCGACGAGACCACCGCTGCGCGGAAGGTACGGCGGCGGAGTCTGCTGGCGTCCCCCGCCCTGTGCCTGGTCTTCGTGATGTGCCTGCTCATCGTCTCGGGAGTGGTGGGCATGGACCTGGTCATCGTGGCGTGGGCCAACGAGCTGAACGCGCCTCAGTACGTGATGGTGCTGGCCTCTGTGTGGGCGTTGGGATCGTTGGTGGGCGGTGCCGTCGCCGGCGGTCTGAAGGGCGCGCCGCGCCTGCCACTGCGGGCGTTCGGCGCCGCGGCCGGCATCGCGCTCCTGGTTCCGTTCGTGCCTCCCATCAACCACCTGCCCACGCCCCTGCTCATCACCCCGCTGCTGTTCGTGTCCGGGCTCGCGCTGGCTCCGACGCTGGCCGCGGTGATGGGGCGGTTGGGCGACACCGCGCCCTCGCACCGGCGGGCGGAGGCGTTCGGGTGGATGGCCACGGCCATGAGCACGGGTGGTGCCGTGGCCGGGCCGCTGACCGGAGCACTGGTGGACTCGAACGGCATCGCCGGCGGGGTGCTGGGCGCGGTCGGTCTGGTGACGCTGGCCGCGGTGCTCACCCTGTTCCTGCGCCGCCCTCCGGTCGGGGAGGAAGGCTCTCCGGTGGAGGAGGCCCCGGTCGACCGTCCCGAGGTCGGTCCTCCCAGCCCGGCGGGAAACGGTGCGCCCACGGACGAGCCCTCTCCAGCTGGGCCGACAGGGACAGCAGGGTCCCCTCTGCGCCCATGCGACCCGTGAACATCACACCGATCGGCAGCCCCCGTTCGGACCAGTGCAGCGGCACGCTCACCGACGGCTGTCCGCTCACGTTGTAGACCGAGGTGAACGGCGTGAACTCCGTCATCCGTCGGAACTCCGCCTCGGGTCCGTCACCGGTGAAGTGACCGACGGGGACCGGGGGCGCGGCCAGGGTCGGGCTCAGGACCGCGTCGTAGGGCTCGGTGGCGGCCAGCAATGAACGTACGCCGCGTTGGAGTCGGGCCCAGGCGGCGACGAGGTCGGGGGCGGAGGCGGCCCTGGCGCGTTCGCGCAGCCAACGGTTGATGGAGGTGAGTTCGTCCTCGCGGGCGGGGTCCACCGGGGTGGTCGCGCTCATCGCCTCCCACAGGTACTGGAAGTCGTCGGCGTAGGCACCGGCGAAGTGGACGTCGACGGGGGCCTCGATCTCCTCCACCTCGTGTCCCAGGTCCACGAGGAGTCCGGTCGTCTCCTCGTAGGCGGCCAGTACCTCGGGGTGGACGGGGATACCGGTGGAGCCGGTGTCGGCGTAGCGGCCGATCCTCAGCCGCCCCGGTTCACGCCGGGTGTGGCCGGCGAAGGTCTCGCCGGGCGCCAGGGGCGGGGCGGCGTAGGCGTCGCCGGGGTGATCGACGGTCATGACGTCCAAGAGCAGGGCCGCGTCCAGGACGGTGCGGGTGATCGGCCCGGAGGTGGACAGTCCGAACAGGTCCACCCGGTCGGGGCCGCCGGAGATCCGACCCCGGGTGGGTTTGAGTCCGAACAGTCCGCAGACCGAGGCGGGGACGCGGATCGATCCACCGCCGTCACTCCCTTGCGCCGCCGGGGCGAGTCCGGCGGCCACCGCGGCCGCGGCGCCCCCGCTGGAGCCGCCCGCCGACAGCCGGGTGTCCCAAGGGTTACGGGTGGGCGGGGCGATGTCGTTCTCGGTGTAGCAGGTCGACCCGAACTCGGGGGTGTTGGTCTTGCCGAGGAACACCGCGCCGGCCTCGCGGAGTCGCGCGACCACCGCGGAGTCTGTGGGGGCGGTGAGGCCCGAGTACAGACGTGAGCCGAAGGTGACGGGTGCGCCGGCCAGGAGGTCCAGGTCCTTGACGGGCAGGGGGACCCCCAACAGGGGCGGCAGAGTGGCCGGCGTGTCGGAGACGACCCGCTTCTCCGCATTCCGGGCCTGTTCCAGCGCGCTTTCTTCAAGGACCGAAACATAGGCGCCAGAACGTTCGTCGAACCTGCGAATCCGCGCCAGATAGTACTCAGTGATCTCAACAGGCGACAGCTCACGACTGCGGACCAGCGCCACGAGCCGATGAAGGGGAAGTTCACGTATTCGGGTCATACCGCCAGAGATTAACGGGGTAAGGCAACGGGCACCACGCGAATGAGGCCTGGCTTCTCTAGAGAGACGACGAAAAGGTAATCCTTCCCCACTTTCAACATCCGAACACGTACGGATGCAAGGGTGCAAGGTAAGAAAAGTGTGAGAAGTAATGCACTAGGACTCGGATATGGATGGAACTAACCTGTCCGTCGTGGAATCGGCAACCAGAGTGAACAGTCGCAACTCATCGTCCGGAGGGTCCGAACCCGAAGGACACAACGCCCTCTTCTTTCCCAATCAACGCAAGACCGACGGGATCGGCGGCAAGGCCCTGTACGGGGCCCTCAAGTCCAACGACGCCCTCCGCCGGTGGATCATCCGGAGCTCGATCGCCGCGGTCGTCGCCGGCGGCATCGGCATGCTCACCGGGGACTGGCGGGTCGGCGTCACCTTCGGACTGGTCGCCCTGGTCTCCGTCATGGTGTGGAGCTCACGCCGGGAGTCCGAAATCCCGCGCTGGCGCAAGCCCTCGGCGGCACAGCGTCGTACCGAGGCCCAGCTCAAGGTCATGAAGCAGCTCGGCTACCGCGTCCTGCACGCGCGCGCGGTGCCCGGCGGCAACGGCCAGATCGACCACTTCATCGTCGGTCGCCGCGGTGCCTTCGCCATCGACTCCGAGTCCTGGGACAAGCGCCTCCCGCTGCGCAACAAGCTGGAGAAGCTGTACCACGGTCGGTTCAGCAAGAACGAACGGATCGACGAGGCCCTGGAAGAGGCCGAGCGCGCGGCGGAGCTCGTCGGCAAGGAGCTCGGCCGCGAGATCAAGGTCCGCGCCTCACTGGCCATCTACGGTCCCGGCATGCCCTGGGACAGCCACCGCCTGCGCGGAGTGGACATCATCACCGGCACCAAGGTCCGCAAGTGGCTGCGCACCGGCCGCGACCGGCTCAGCGAATCCGAGATCGAGGAGATCTACCAGGCTGCGAAGAAGGCTCTACCACCCCGCTACTGACCCCGTTCCCCCGTCGCCGCTCGGCCCGGAAAGGCTCCACAACGCCGTGGTTCCGGGCCTTACGTATGCCCGAAGCAGAGGGGCGCGGGCCGGCGGGAGACTCCGTCCGATGCGCGAACGGGTCCGCCTCCGGGCGGGACGGCAGAGGTCTGACCGGGGAGAATCCACCACGATGTCTCATTATCCGGAACGCCCGTCTTCTGAGGCGAGACCGAAGCGGCCCCCGAGGGGGACTACCATCGAAGGGAAACACCCGTAACGATGGGAGTCCATCCATGCCGCCCCTACGTTCACGTACGGTCACCCACGGCAGGAACATGGCCGGTGCACGTGCTCTCATGCGTGCGACCGGCGTGGAACGCGAGGACTTCGGCAAGCCCATCGTGGCCGTGGCCAACAGTTTCACCGAGTTCGTGCCCGGTCACGTGCATCTGCGCGAGGTCGCCGAGGTCGTCGCCAACGCCATCCGCGAGGCCGGTGGCGTGCCGCGCGAGTTCAACTCCATCGCCGTCGACGACGGCATCGCCATGGGGCACGGCGGGATGCTGTACTCGCTGCCCAGTCGTGAACTCATCGCGGACTCGCTGGAGTACATGGTCAACGCGCACTGCGCCGACGCCCTGGTCTGCGTGTCCAACTGCGACAAGATCACCCCGGGCATGCTGCTCGCGGCGATGCGCCTGAACATCCCCACCGTGTTCGTCTCCGGCGGCCCCATGGAGGCCGGCAAGGTCACGGTGGTCGACGGCACCGCCACCACCGTCAAGAAGCTCGACCTGATCAACCCGATGATCGCCGCCGCGGACGAGAGCGTCTCGCAGGCCGAGCTGGACGAGATGGAGGAGAACGCCTGCCCGACCTGCGGTTCCTGTTCGGGCATGTTCACCGCCAACTCCATGAACTGCCTCACCGAGGCGATGGGCCTGGCCCTGCCCGGAAACGGCACCGTGCTGGCCACCCACACCGCCCGCCGCGCCCTGTACGAGGACGCCGGTCGGCTGGTCGTGGAGGCCGCCAAGCGCTACTACGAGGACGACGACGACTCGGTGCTGCCGCTGTCCATCGCCACCCCGGCCGCCTTCGCCAACGCTATGGCGCTCGACGTGGCCATGGGCGGCTCCACCAACACGATCCTGCACCTTCTGGCCACCGCCACCGAGGCCGGTGTGGACTTCGGGCTGCCCGAGATCGACGAGATCTCCCGACGCGTCCCGTGCCTGTGCAAGGTCGCGCCGAACACCGAGAAGTACCACGTCGAGGACGTTCACCGAGCGGGCGGTATCCCCGCCATCCTGGGTTCGCTGGCCCGTGGCGGACTACTGGACACCTCGCTGCCGACCGTGCACGGCAAGACCATCGGTGACTTCATCGCCGAGTGGGACATCACCACCGACACCGCCAGTGACGTGGCGGTGGAGCTCTTCCACGCGGCGCCCGGCGGCCGCCGCACCACCAAGGCCTACTCCCAGAGCACCCGCTGGGAGACCCTGGACACCGACCGGGAGAAGGGCTGCATCCGCTCGGTGGAGCACGCCTACACCAAGGACGGTGGCCTGGCCGTGCTGTTCGGCAACCTCGCCCCCGACGGCGCGATCGTCAAGACCGCCGGCGTGGAGGAGGAGCTGTGGACCTTCTCCGGGCCCGCCAAGGTGTTCGAGTCCCAGGAGGATGCCGTCGACGGCATCCTCAACAAGCGGATCGAGCCCGGTGACGTGGTCGTCATCCGCTACGAGGGCCCCAAGGGCGGCCCCGGCATGCAGGAGATGCTGTACCCGACGAGCTTCCTCAAGGGGCGCGGCCTGGGCAAGGCGTGCGCGCTCATCACCGACGGGCGATTCTCCGGCGGCACCTCGGGCCTGTCCATCGGCCACGCCTCCCCCGAGGCGGCGGCCGGTGGCGACATCGCCCTGGTGGAGGACGGCGACACCATCAGCATCGACATCCCGAACCGGGGTCTGGTGTTGGAGGTCCCCGAGGACGAGCTGAACACCCGGCGTGAGCGGCTGCTCAAGGAGCTGGGCCGGTTCCAGCCGCGCGACCGTCAGCGTCCGGTGACCGCGGCGCTGCGCGCCTACGCCGCGATGGCCACGTCCGCTTCCACCGGGGCGGCTCGCGACGTCACCCAGATCGAGAAGTAGAGAACGGGTCGATCGTGTAAAGGGGCGGTCCCACCGGGACCGCCCCTTTCGCCTGTGCACGGCGGGTGGCCGTGGGCGGCCCGAACGAGGCAACGGCGTCGAGGTCAGCCGCAGCAGCCGCCCCCACAGCAGCCGCCGCCTCCGGAGGGGGCCGGGGCCGCGGCACGGCCGCCCACGGCGACGGTGGACAGAAGACGCACGGTGTCGTCGTGCCCCTGCGGGCAGGCGGCGGGGCTGTCGGACTCGGCCATCGGGCGGGACAGTTCGAAGGTGTCGCCGCACTCGCGGCAGCGGAAATCGTATCTGGGCATGCCCCCAGAATAGGACGCCGCCCACCGCACGCGAAGGGTTCGACGGGCCCGAACCTCCGGGCAAGGAGGCGCCCCCGGGGTCGAAGGGGATTCGACTCCCGGGGGCACCTGAGGGGCCGGGTCTTGGGACGCCCGGTACTCCGACCCTCACAGGCCGCGTCAGGCGGCCAGGTGCGCCATGTACGGCTCCCACTGTGGGTCACCGTGCAGGTCGCCGTTGATCAACCGCCAGTGGGGACCCTTGGGCACCTTGGGGGTGATGTGCAGTTCCCAACCGATCTCGTCGAGGAACTTGTCCGCCTTGCGGTGGTTGCACGGCTTGCAGGCCGCCACGACGTTCTCCCATACGTGCGCGCCACCGCGGCTGCGTGGGATGACGTGGTCGATCGTCTCGGCCTTCTTTCCGCAGTACCCGCACGTGTGCCGGTCCCGCCGCATCAGTGCGACACGGGTGAGCGGCACCCTACGGCTGTACGGAACACTGATGTAACGCCGCAGCCTGATCACGGACGGCACATCGTAGGCTCGCGTCGCCGAGTGCAGCACCGCTCCGGTGCCGTCCTCGTGCACGACATCCGCCTTCTCTCGGAGCACGAGCAGAATCGCCCTGCGCAGTGGAAGTGTCGTCAGTGGTTCAAAACTGGCGTTGAGCAGCAGCACGTGGCGTCGGGCGGTGCCTGGACCGCCCTCCTTGCTGCGCCGGCCGCTCATCGCGTCACCTCGGCCGTCGCGAACGACCGCCGTGTCTCTTCCCCGGCCAGCCGTTCGGCCAGCCAGGAGACCTCCCTGTGCACCGATCCCAGGATCGGTGTCTTCTTACGCCTTGCCACACGGACCTCCCGGTGGTTCCCGCCGAGTTGCGTCCCGCATTCAGTCTGCTTGGTGGAAGCACTCCAGCGCCACCCCAATTTACGTTGGGCTGCCCAGAAAACGTCTGTTGTCGCTTTCTCGAACCCATTGTGCGGCCGGCACAGTGAGTTCCATAGTGACGCCGCGCCGAACACGCAGGGTGAGATATGGGTGGATAGGGTGCAAAGCATGCGCGAACTCCGCTATCCCCCGGCCGAACGGCTGGACATCGAAGAGAACCTGCACGGACACACGGTCCACGACCCCTACCGGTGGTTGGAGGACGCCGACGCCGCCTCCACCAAGGAGTGGGCCTCGGCACAGGACGCCCTGTACCAACGGATCGGCGTCGATCACGACGCCCGTGAGGTGTTCGCGGAACGGCTGCGCTCCCTCATGGGGGCCGGTGGCGTCGGTGTACCACTGTGGCGGGGCGACCGCCGTTTCAGCGTACGACGCGACCCCGGCCAGGAGCACGCGGTGCTGTACGTGCGCGACGGGGACGGGCCCGAACGTACGCTCATCGACCCCGGGGCCATGGACCCCTCCGGATTGACCACCCTGGACTCCTGGCGGCCCTCTCCGGACGGCCGATTGCTCTCCTACCAGCTCTCCGAGGGCGGTGACGAGGAGTCGCTGCTGCGGATCATGGACGTGGACACAGGCGAACCCGTCGACGTCCCCATCCCCCGCACCCGGTACAGCCCGGTGGCGTGGCTGCCCGACGGCTCGGCGTTCTACTACGTGCGCCGGCTGCCCGAGGAGCGTGTCCCCGACGGTGAGGAGGCCTACCACCGCCGCGTCTACCTGCACCGTCTGGGCACCCCGGCGGAGGACGACCCCATCGTCTTCGGTGAGGGCCGGGACAAGACCGACTACTTCGGCGTCTCCCTCAGCCGGGACGGGCGCTGGCTGACCCTGACCTCGGTGCGAGGCACCTCGTCCGCCACCGAGGCCTGGGTCGCCGACCTGAACACGAGCCCGCTGGAGAACCCGCGCCTGCTCACCGTCCAGGAGGGCGTGGACGCCGATCTGAGCCCCCATGTGGGTCGGGACGGGCGTCTGTACCTGCTCACCGACCGTGACGCCCCGCGTGGGCGCCTGTGCGTCGTCGACCCCGCCGACCCGGGCTACGAGAACTGGACCACGCTGGTCGCCGAGGACCCCGAGGCCGTCCTGGACGGTTTCGCCCTCCTGGACGGGGACGGGCTCGACTCGCCCGAACTCCTCGCCACCTGGAGTCGGCACGCGATCAGCGAGATCACCCGGCACGACCCGGCCGACGGCACCCCCCTGGGTTCGGTGCCCGTACCGGGCCTGGGCAGTCTCGCCGGTCTCACCTCCCGCCCCGAGGGCGGCCACGAGGCGTGGTTCGGCTACACCGACAACACCCACCCGTCGTCGGTGTACCACTACGACGCCCGCACCGGTGCGGTGGAACTGTGGGAACGCGCTCCCGGTGACATCGACGTGCCGCGGGTGCGCACCGAACAGGTCGCGTTCACCTCCAAGGACGGCACCACGGTGCGGATGCTGGTGGTGTCCCCGCCCGAGGCGGCGGACGGTCCTCGGCCGACCATCCTGTACGGCTACGGGGGCTTCCAGATCTCGCTGACCCCCGCCTACTCCGCGGCGATCCTGTCGTGGGTGCGGGCCGGTGGCGTGTACGCGGTCGCCAACCTGCGCGGTGGCCTGGAGGAGGGCGAGGCCTGGCACCGCGGCGGCATGCTCGCCAACAAGCAGAACGTGTTCGACGACTGCGCCGCGGCCGCGGAGCACCTCATCGACACCGGAGTCACCGACCGCGACCGGTTGGCCGTGATGGGCGGCAGCAACGGCGGCCTGCTCGTGGGCACGATGGTGACCCAGCGACCGGACCTGTTCCGCGCGGCCGTGTGCTCGGCGCCCCTGCTGGACATGGTGCGCTACGAACGCTTCGGCCTGGGACAGCTGTGGAACGTCGAGTACGGCACCGCCGACGACGCCGAACAACTGGGCTGGCTGTTGGGTTACTCGCCTTACCACAACGTGCGCGAGGGCACCCGGTACCCGGCGATCCTGTTCACGGTGTTCGACAACGACACCCGGGTCGACCCGCTGCACGCCCGCAAACTGTGCGCGGCCCTGCAGCACGCCACGTCGGCCCCGATCCGGGAACGTCCGGTGTTGCTGCGCGCCGAGGCGCAGGTCGGGCACAGCTCCCGCTCGGTGAGCCGGAGCGTGGCGCTCAGTGCCGACCAGTTGGCCTTCCTCGCCCACCACCTGGGGCTGGAAGTGGGCCGGTAGGTCCGGTCATCGCGTTGTTCGGGGCCTGGGGAGAGCAAGGACACAAGCTCACCCGGGCCCCGTGGCCTCCCCCTTTGGGAGAATGGCCGGATGGCTGTCCCCGTGCGCGCCGCGCCGGGCAACGCCCGCGCACGGCCCCCGTCCTCGGGGGCACCCCAGGGAGAGGACCACGGACGTGACCCAGACCCAGGACGAGGTCGCCATCACCGCACCCAAGCGGCACGTGCACCACCAGCAGGTGCGCTACGCCGACCTGGACCCGCAGCAGCACGTCAACAACGTGCGGATGCTGACCTACCTGGAGGACGCCCGGGTCTCGTTCCTCAACTACGGAGGGGTCGCCGGCGGCGAGGGTTTCGGCGCCATGGTGGTGGCCCGGCAGGAGGCCGACTACCTCGCCCCGTTGCTGCCCCGCCGTGAGCCGGTGCGCGTGGAACTGTGGGTCACCGAGGTGCGCAACGCCAGCTGCACCCTGGCCTACGAGATCCTCGACGACGAGAAGGTCTACCTGCGGGCCAGGACCGTCCTGGTCGGTTTCGACGTACCGACGCAGAGCGCTCGGCGTCTGAACGACACCGAGCGCGCCCTGCTCGCCGAATACTCCTGAACGGACCGGTCACCGCTTCAAGGAGATGGTGATGGCCTCACCATCGTCGTCGCCGTCGTCGCGGCGGGCCTCCTCTCGGGCCTGACCGTCACTGCCGATGGTCATCGAGGTGGGTCGGGCCGCCGCCGGCGGCGGCGTGGCCTCCTCCGCGACGTTGACCATGCTGTGCGCGGCCATGACCATGTACTCCCACATCCGACGGTCCAGAGCCTCGGGCAGCTCCAGGGAGTCCATGGCCACACGCATGTGCTTGAGCCAGATGTCCCGCTCGGCGGCGCCGATGCGGAACGGAACGTGGCGCATGCGCAGACGGGGATGTCCGCGCCTCTCGTTGTAGGTACGGGGCCCGCCCCAGTACTGGATGAAGAACAGTCGGAGGCGCTCCTCGGCGGGGCCGAGGTCCTCCTCCGGGTACATGGGCCGAAGTTCGGGGTCCTCGGCCACTTCCTCGTAGAAACGACGGACCAGGCGGACGAAGGTGTCCTCGCCGCCAACGGCCTCGTAGAACGTCATCTGCGCGGGCTCTTCGCCCGCGCCCTGGTGGTCATCACGCGCGGAACTCATCATCACCAGGGTATGCGACGTTCGCCGACTCCCCCCGGGCCCCAGGACCCGGGGGACGACCCCACAGGTCACCTCGTCGCAAGGGCCGAGGTTCCTCGTGACGAGACCGTGGAACCAGCCGGGTTCCGACCTCGACCGGGGACGACGAGGGCCCCGCCGACCGGACGGTTCCGGATGGCGGGGCCCTCGTCGTCGACCACCGCGATCAGTCGCGGGTGAGCTTGCGGTGGGTGACCGCGTGCGGGCGCGCGGCCTCCGGGCCCAAGCGCTCGATCTTGTTCTTCTCGTAGGACTCGAAGTTGCCCTCGAACCAGAACCAGTTGGCGCCACCCTCCCAAGCGAGGATGTGGGTGGCGACGCGGTCCAGGAACCAGCGGTCGTGGGAGGTGATCACGGCGCAGCCCGGGAAGTCCAGGATGGCGTTCTCCAGCGACCCGAGGGTCTCCACGTCCAGGTCGTTGGTGGGCTCGTCCAGGAGCAGCAGGTTGCCCCCCTGCTTGAGGGTGAGCGCCAGGTTGACCCGGTTGCGCTCACCACCCGAGAGCACACCGGAGGGCTTTTGCTGGTCGGAGCCCTTGAAGCCGAAGGCGGCCACGTAGGCGCGGCTGGGGATCTCGACCTTGCCGACCTGGATGAAGGTCTCGCCGTCGGAGATCGTCTCCCAGACGTTCTTGGTGTCGTCGATCCGACCCCGGTACTGGTCGACGTAGGAGATCTCGACGGTGTCACCGACGGTGATCTTGCCCTCGTCGGGGGTCTCCTCGCCCACGATCATCTTGAACAGGGTGGTCTTACCGACACCGTTGGGGCCGATGATGCCGACGATGCCGTTGGGCGGCAGCGAGAAGCTGAGGTCCTCGATCAGGACACGGTCGTCGAAGCCCTTGGTGAGGTTCTTGACCTCGACCACGGTGTTGCCCAGGCGCGGACCCGGAGGGATCTGGATCTCCTCGAAGTCCAGCTTGCGGGTCTTGTCGGCCTCGGCGGCCATCTCCTCGTAGCGGGCCAGACGGGACTTGCTCTTGGTCTGGCGGGCCTTGGCGTTGGAGCGGACCCACTCCAACTCCTCCTTGAGGCGCCGGGACTTCTTGGCGTCCTTTTGCCCCTCGACCTTCAGGCGGGCCTGCTTGGTCTCCAGGTAGGTGGTGTAGTTGCCCTCATAGGGGTAGAACTGACCACGGTCCAGCTCCAGGATCCAGGTGGCGACGTGGTCCAGGAAGTACCTGTCGTGAGTGATCGCGATGATGGTGCCGGCGTAGTTGGCCAGGTGCTGCTCCAGCCAGTTCACGCTCTCGGCGTCCAGGTGGTTGGTGGGCTCGTCGAGAAGCAGAAGGTCGGGGGCCTCGAGCAGGATCTTGCACAGGGCGACCCGGCGCTTCTCACCACCGGAGAGCTGGGTGACGTCGGCGTCCCCGGGCGGGCAGCGCAGCGCGTCCATCGCCTGTTCGAGCTGGCTGTCCAGGTCCCAGGCGTTGCGGTGGTCGAGCTGCTCCTGGAGCTTGCCCATCTCCTCGAGCAGGTCGTCGGAATAGTCCGTCGCCATCTGCTCGGCGATCTCGTTGAAGCGGTTCAGCATCGCCTTGGTCTCGGCGACGCCGTCCTCGACGTTCTCAAGGACGGACTTGGACTCGTCCAGGTGCGGCTCCTGGGCGAGCAGGCCCACGGTGAATCCGGGCATGAGTCGCGCCTCGCCGTTGGACGGCTGCTCGATGCCGGCCATGATCTTCAGCAGCGTCGACTTACCCGCGCCATTGGGGCCCACGACGCCGATCTTGGCTCCGGGCAGGAACGAACCCGAAACGTTGTCCAGGACGACCTTGTCGCCGTGCGCCTTGCGCACGTTTTGCATGGTGTAGATGTACTCCGGCATGCCTCCAGCCTAGGCCGTGTCGGACCGTGCCCCCGCCACTTCCGTCTCGGAGCGCGGAACACGTGCCCACACCCGGCCGGCGCCGGACGCGGCCACGGGGTCAACGTGGTGGTGGGGCCCGATCCGGACCGGGTTCCGTCCCCTCCCCGGGCCCTCCTTCGAGTTCGAACCGGCCCGCGTGCTCGGCCATGTGCCGGGTCCAGCGTTCGGCCGACAGTCCCCATCCCAGCGCCCGTTCCATCAACACCGCCATCGCGTATCCGGGTCGCGCAGCCAGGGCGCTTTGAACCGCCGCCCGGGCCAGGGCCGTGTCACCGGTCTGCCAGGCGGCCACGGCCAACAGGGAGGCCGGGCCTGCCCGGTGTCGGTCCGGGACGTGCCTGGTCACCCGGGACCACAGCCGCCGGTGGAGCGGGGCCTCCTCAGGGGTGATGCGGGCCCATACGGCGTCGCGGACCCGCAGATCGAGGACGGCGACGCCGAGCATCGCCAAGGAGTAGGGGGCGCGGACCCGTTCGCTCGTCTCCCTGCGCACCACCGACCGCACCCGCCGGATCCGACTCCGTGAGGCGTCACGACCGCGTTCCGCGCGCAACCGGGCCTCCAGGAGCGCCGCGGCCTCGGCGACGGCCTCCCTCTGCTCGCCCACCACGGGCTCCAACAGCGCCCTGACCCGGACCGGATCCGTCTTCTCCGGTTCCACCTCCTCGGGCGGCTTCACGGTTTGACGGTCGATCCGTCGCGGTGGCCCGGGTCGTTGTTCGGCGACCAGGCCCGGAGGTTTCCACAGGGTGGCACGGGCCTGCGGATCGAAGGGCGACCCCTCGGCGGGACAACAGCCCTCGCCCTCGCACAGGTAGGACCAGAACCGATCCCCCGTCGCCCGGTAGGCGGCCAGGACCGGCAGACCCGCCGCGGCGGCCTCGGCCAGGAACGACCCGGCATGCGGGTCCACTCGTTCGGGTGGCCCGAACCCGGCCAACAGGGCCGCTCCACCGGACAACTCCAGCGCCGCCCGGACGGCCACCGCACCGCTGCGCGCGGCCGTCAGGACGTGGTCCAACCGGTCGAGGGTGCCGTGCAGCAACCCGCGTGGATCGCCCCGGTCGACGACCAGGACCAGCACGGAGTCCCGCACCGAACGCCGCGCCATGGTGGGCAGTGCCGCCAGGAAGCCCCGCGGATCGGCCAGATGGGTGGTCGGGGTCGCGGAGCGGGGTGGGGGAACGGCCCGCGCATCGGGGCGGGCGTGATCGTGTCGGGAGGATGCGCCGTCGTCGGGTCCATGCTGATCACAGGGCATGTACTCACGTTCGGTCACCGAGGCCCACGCGGCAAGCGGCGTCCTCCGAGCCTGTGGAAAACTCACACCGGCTCGGAGGTCTTGGCAGGTCAGGACCGGTTCTCGGCACTTCCGCCATCGTGGATACCGCCCTCGCGCGGTACGGGTATCCGGCTGCTCACCTCGGGCCGTCCCGCGGGCAGGCACACGCGGTCGCGGCCGGTCTCCTTGGCCCGGTACAACGCCAGGTCAGCGGCGGTGAGCAACTCGACGAGGTCGTCCCCGTGGTCACCGACCACCGCCACACCGATCGAGATGGTGATCGAGACCGGGACCTCGTCCACCGTGATCTCCATCCGACCGACCTGGGAACGCAGCCGCTCCGCCGCCTGCCAGGCCTCGGTGACGTCGGAGCCCGGCAGCAGGACGACGAACTCCTCACCGCCGAACCGGCCCAGCAGGTCCGACTCCCTCAACTGCTGGGAGATCGTGGTGGCCACACCCAGCAGGACCTGGTCGCCGAACAGGTGTCCGTAGGTGTCGTTGACCCGTTTGAAGTGGTCGATGTCGACGATCAGCACCGCGGCCCGGCCTCGGGACTCCCGTGCCCGTGCGATCTGACTCGCCGCTTCCCGCTCCCAGGTGGGTGCGTTGAGCAGCCCGGTCTTGGGGTCGGTCCGCGCCGCGGTCTGCAACTGCTGGTAGACGAGGCTCCGCTGCAGCAACAGGACCGGCGGGACGGCGATGATCAGGAGGAACAGGGAGAGTTGGGCCAAGATGGCGACGGTGACGCCGACACATAATTCGACGCAGTCCACCAGGAACGCCTCGCGGTCCCACATGCTCGGCGTCCCGCCGTCGGGGCTGAGCCGGGCCGCCAGGAACACCAGCGCCGTGTTGAAGAGGGTGAAGACGACACAGCACAACAGGGCGAGGAAGACACCGTTGACACTGGCGAGGGTGGCGTGCGCGGTGGCGGATCCCCCGAGCCCTGCGACCGGTCCGCTCTGCGCCCCGTGCCAGAGCAGCGAGGCCACGAACCCGGAGACGCCCACCGAGGCCGTGTTGAACATCTGGCGGTGCAACATGGCACGTCGTTTGCGGCGTTGGAGCAGGAAGACCGGGATGGGGATGAGCAGGGAGTACAGGGGTGGCAGCAAGAGCATCGCGGGGAGCCACCAGGCGCCCAACAGATCGCGACTCAGCCCTTCGGGCACACCGATACGACGTATCGCCTCCAGGCACACCAGCGCGCACAGGACGAGGGCGATGAAGAGTACGACGTCGAAGCTCGTGATGGTCGTCTGGGCGACGGCCACGCCGATCAGGAACAGTGCGGCGGTCACCAGCAGTACGAGGTAGACGACCAGCCCGCGGGGCTGTTGGAAGACCGGCCAGGAACGTCGTCGCTGCCCGGGCGGATTCTCCTCGGGGGCCATCGGCTTCTCCGAGATGCTCACCGCTCCGTCCTCCCTTCCCGCCACGCCCTCTGTCGTCCGTACGCGACTACCGACTCTGATGTGCCCACCGCCTCTCACGGTTCTCACTACGACGAACCGGATTCGCCCCCCGTTCCCCGGTGTCGCTCGGTCACCGGGTCCGACGGAGAATCCCCGGTTCGAAGACCGGCAAGCACACCCCCCTCACTTTACATTACTTTGGGTAATAACTTAATCGCCGATTGTATGTAGCCCGCAGGTTGAGCCTACGGTAGCCGTCACCCTGTGTCTCTGGGGCATTTACAAGCGTCACGATTTGTCCTCTACTGGCCGTGAACCTCCCCGGGGCACACGAACGGGGACGGCGCCCATCGGCATCCGTCCCCGTCCTCACGGCGATTCTTCGAGTTCGCGCAGGTCAGTCCTTGGGCCTGGCCACCTCGTAGGCGGCACGGAAGGCTCGGTAGCGCGCCAGCTCGTCCTCCATCGGGGTCACCACACGCACCCCCGCGATCTCCCGGACCCGTTCCTGGGCCTCACGCTCCACGTCCTCACGGCGCTGGACCGCGGCGACCTCCACGAGGTTGCCGCATCCCACCCCCGTCAGCCAGCCCACCAGCAGGCTGGCCACGGCCACCGCGCCCGCGTAGGCCATCGCGGC
This sequence comes from Nocardiopsis listeri, assembly GCF_020741345.1. Lineage (GTDB taxonomy): Bacteria > Actinomycetota > Actinomycetes > Streptosporangiales > Streptosporangiaceae > Nocardiopsis > Nocardiopsis listeri_A. The sequence goes on along the minus strand of NZ_DYZD01000044.1, from coordinate 7,835 downwards.
CGGGTCGTCGAAGACCGCCAGACCGGTGATGCCACCGCCCGACCAGCTGGCCAAGGACGCCAATGTCCACAACAGACCGATACCGGCCACGGTCAACAGCACGTACTGCACCATGCGCGCGGTCTTCCACCAGGAAGGGCTGCGGCCAGGGTCGCCGACCGCGGCGGTGACCGCCTCACCCAGCTCCGCCGGCAGCTCCGAGATCCCGCTACGGGCGGCACCGCGCATCCGCCGACGCCACACCGCGGGCATACCCTCCGACACCTCGTCGGCGGCCTCTCCCAGGACCGTCTCCAGTTCGGCCTCGTGCGCGTCGACCGGGCCGCCCAAACCGGGGGCGTCCCGTCGCAGGAACTCCAGTTGCACCGCGGCGAGGGGGTCCTTGCGCAGCTTCACCGCGCGACGGGCCACGGGCCAACCGACCCGGCGTCGCCCGCGACGCACGTCGTTGGTCTCCACCACGTCCGCCACAGCGGACACACCGGCGGCGTCGGCCAGACCCTGTTGGATCCGCGACCGCACCTGGGCGGGCACGGTCCCGTCGGGGTCGTTCTCGCCGTGGAACTCATCGAACGGTTCGATGACCTGATCCAGGTCGGCGACCAGACGGTCCACCAGGGCGCGCTTCTCGGTCACCGACTCACTGAGGAACTCACGCAGCTCGTCGATGCCGTGATCGGTGATGGTGGAGGTGGTGATCACCCTCGGGTGCACCCCGGACTCGGTCTCCAGCAGACGACGCAGGTCGGTGAGGAGCTCCTCCAGCTCCTGCGGCTCGACCTTGTCGACCTGGTTGAGCACCGCGACGGTGACGGCCCCGTGCCCGGCCATGTTGGCCAGGTAACGGTGGTGCACGGCCGCGTCCGCGTACTTCTGCGGGTCCAGCACCCACACCAACAGGTCCACCGAGCCGATGAGCCGGTCCGCCTCGGCGGTGTGCATGCTGCGCACCGAGTCGTGGTCGGGCAGGTCCAGCAGGACCAGGCCGGTCAGCGCCGAGTCACCGCTGTCCAGGACACTGGTGCGGGAATGACGGTAGCGGGTGGGCACGCCCAGCCAGCTCAGCAGGGCGTCGGCGCCCTCGTGCCCCCACACGCAGGCGTGCGCGTTGGAGGTGGTGGGCCGGGTGACGCCGGTCTGTGACAGTTCCAGCCCGCACAAGGCGTTGAACAGGGAGGACTTGCCACTCCCGGTGCCCCCGGCCAGGGCCACGACCGTGTGGTCGCCGGACAGGCGCAGCCGCGCCCCGGCGTGGTCGAGCAACTGTCCGGCCCGGCCCAGCACCTCGTCGGGCAGGTCGTCCTTGCCGACCTCGACGAGGGTGCTCAGCGCGTCCAGGCGTTCGATGAGTTCGGCGCGGCTGGTGGTGCTGGTGGGCTGCCACCGGTCGTGGTTGGTGGGTCGGTACTCCTCGTCGTCGGCCGAGGAGTCCTCCTCCGCCGAAGCGGTGGTGTCGCTGCCGATGGCCCGGAAGGCTCCGGAGACCGCCGAGGGTCCGGGGACCCTGCGGGGCAGCGGCGGGGGCCCGTCCTCTGCGGCGTCCTCGCCGGTCTGCTCATCCCGCTCTGCGGCCTCGACCGGTTCCGGTCGGGCCGCGCTCACGTCCTGGGCGGGCGCCAGGACGTCACCACCGTCGGTGTGGGCGCCGCTCGTTCCTTCGTCGACGTCGCCGGGTCCCACCCACGCGGCGGCGGTCCCGGTCCGACCCGCTTCGGGAGCGGGTCTCGCACCACGCCGCTCGTCGGTCGCGTCGGGTTCCTCGGTCTCGGCGCGCCAGACCCTGGAACCCTCCGCGCGACCACGCTCGACGCGGGGGACCTCGTGCTCGGAATCCTCGCCCGAGGTCTTCTCGGCGTCGGGACCGCTCGGAGATTCCTCGTCGTCGGGGCGCACCACCGGGAAGGACCCGGTGTGACGCCCGGCGATACGGGTGTCGTCGGCGGCCTTGCTGAGGCTGCCGACCCATCCCGCGAGGTTGTCGGGATCGTCCTCCCGTGCCTCCTCACCCGGGGCACGGCGTCCGATGCCGGCCCGCTCCGCGGCGATACGGGAGTGCCGGCCGCGCCGCTGCGCCGCACGGTCCCGTTCGTCGGGATCTTCCCGAGGCTCGGCTTCGGCGGGGTTTCGCCGCACACCCGGGTTCTGCAGTCCACCGAGGGCGGCACCGGCACCGGACGGGTCCGGGTAGCCGGTGATGCCGTCGTAGGCGGCGGGTTCCTCCGTACCGCGGATCCGTTCCCGAGCGTGCTCGGGGTGTTCGGGAACCGGCATGGTGTAACCGCGCCATGGGCCGCTCTGGTAGGGCTCCGGCACCTGCTCGTCCGCCCACGGTTCGGGGGTCGACGCGCTTTCGCGCTCGGTGTCCTCACCGGGGGTGTTCGACTCCCCGGGGCCGCTGTCCCCCGCCTGCGCGGGGTTCCACTGAGTCGTCATCTGGCAATCTCGAGGTTGTACGTGGCCTGATAGAGCTGGACGGCGCTGTCGTCGGACGGAATGCCGGCGGAGGACAGGGCGGTGTCGAAGGGGACCCGTTCCCGGGCGAGCAGGCCCAGCACGCGCCGGTGCAGGTTCTCCCGCGCCGACCGGCCGATGCCGCGCAGCGACTGCGCGGCGAAAAGCCCCTTCAACAGACGTTGCGGGGACGGCCCCGAGCTGTCGGCGGCGTGGGCGCCGCCTCCGGAGTGGGATCGCTCGTATCCGAGCAGGTCGATGATCATGACCAGGGCGACGACGTCGTGGTCGAAGGTGACGAAGCGGGCGACCGAACGCTTGGTGGCGCCGTCGGCCGCGGTCATCTCCGCGATCTCGCCCCGCCACTCGTCGATCTCCTGCCGGATCTCCTGGGCCAGCATCCCGCTTCCGGGCATCTCCAGCGCCTTGGTGGCCAGGTCGCCGCCGCCGGCCACCTGACGCCAACGCTGTTCGACCTGTTCGGCGGCGCGTTCGCTACTGGAGACGATCAGCGCCTCCAACGAGTCACGCACCGCGCGTTCCAGGGCCTGGATCCGCTCGCCGCGCTCCACCTGGACCTCGCGGGCCTTGCGGGAGCGCTTCTTCTTACGTGGCCGCATGCTCTTGGCGAGTTCTCCGCCGGCGGCGAGTTCCTGCCAGCGGGCCAACAGCGAACCGCGCAGCAGCGAACCGTCGGCCAGGGAGGTCTCGATGTGCTTCTCGGCCGCCGCGTAGGCGTCGTCGACCGAGGAGCCCAGAGTGCGGCCGGTCTCGATCTGCGCCTCGACCTGGCGGGCCAGTTCCGGGACCCGGGTGCGGAAGCTGTCGATGACGCCGATGAAGGTGCGGCGGGAGACCCGGTCGCGCTGTTCGGCCTCTCCCGCCACGTCCGCGAGGAAGTCGCGAATGTGGTCGGCGACGTTGGAGGTGAAGCGTTCGCCCTCGATCTGGTCGGTCTCGGGGATGGCGAACCGGGCGGCGTTGCTCAGACCGTTGGCCTCCAGCATGGCGCCGAAGTGGTCGAGCAACTGGCGGCGGCCCTTGCGCGGCACCCGGGAGAGCACCACGGCCAGTGAGGTGTCCCTGTCCCTGGCCACCTGGAGGAACTCCCAGACCCGCGCGTCGGCGTAGCGGCCGCTGGTGGTGACGAACACCCACAGGTCGGCGGCGTCCAGGAACTTGGCGGCGAACTCGTGGTGGGCGGCCACCGCGGAGTCGACGTCCGGGGTGTCCAGCAGCGCCACCCCCGGAGGCATGGCCTCGGTGGCGGCCAGCACCAACATGCCGTCCTTGCCGGGCATGGCCAGACCCTGCTGGCGTACTCGCGGCAGGGTGGGGATGAAGGACGCCTCACCGAACCAGTCCACGTCGGCCGGGTTACAGGCCAGCACGGGGCTGTTGGTGGTGGGGCGGCGCACGCCCGTGGTGGTGACCTGCTCGCCGACCAGGCTGTTGACGAGCGTGGACTTACCGGCGCCGGTGGAACCGGCCACGGCGATGAGCAGGGGGATGTCGGGGCGGCGCACCCGCGGCAGGACGTAGTCGGACAGCTGGGCGAGCACGTCCTCCTGGAGGGCCTTGCCCTCGTCGGCGCCGGCCAGCCCCTCGGCGAAGCGCAGATCGCGGATCTGCTTGCGCAGCGACTCCAGGACCTGCTCGAAACGGTCGTCCTCGTTGCTGGGCGCCCGATGTTTGGCCGGCCCGGAGGGCACGGGCACGGTGGGACCCCTGCGGCCACTGTCGGGGGCATCGGCCCCGTGCACGGCTGAGGGGTCCGCGGTGGGTCGCGCGGAGGTGGCGTCCGGTCCGGTGGTGAACCGGTCCGGGGCATCGGAACCGGAGGTGTCCGGTGCGGCCGACGGCCGGGTCATGATCGGTATGCCCTCCTCATCGCTGCTGATGGTCCCGTCGACGGTCCTGGCTTGCGCCGCCGTCGGAGGTCTCACTCGAGATCGCGCCCGGTCGCCAGACGATCCAGGTCGCTCTGGGGCCCCGTGTGCAGTATGTCAAGTTCCCGCGCTGTTCGGACCACTTCTCCGATGATCACCACCGCGGGGGGCCGCATTCCGGCCGATCGAACCGTGGCTGCGATGTCCGCCAGCGTACCGGCCACGGTTCGTTGCGATGGCAGTGTCGCTTCCTGGACCACGGCGACGGGGGTGTCCTCGGGACGACCGTTCGAGGTCAGCGCCTCGACGATCGCCTCGATCCGTCCCAGACCCATGAGAGCGACGATCGTACCGTTGGAACGGGCCAGGCCGCCCCAATCGACGGTCGAGCGCGCGTCGCCCGGGGCCACATGCGCGGAGACGATGTGCACGTCCTGCGCCACTCCGCGATGAGTGGTGGGGATGCCCGCGCCTGTCGGGGCGGCCAGCGCGCTGGTGACCCCGGGGACCGCGATGACCGGGACGCCGGCGGCGGCGCACGCGGCCGCCTCCTCCCCACCCCGACCGAACAGGAAGGAGTCACCGCCCTTGAGCCGGACGACGAACTTCCCCTCCTTGGCGCGTTCGACGAGAACGGAATTGATCTCGTCCTGGGTCATGGAGCGACCGTAGGGGATCTTCGCGGCGTCCACGATCTCCACGTCCGAGGGCAGCGCGTCCAGCAGGGAGGTGGGGGCGAGTCGATCGACCACCACCACGTCCGCCTGGGACAGGAGTCGTCGGCCGCGGACGGTGATCAGTCCCGGGTCGCCCGGGCCGCCGCCGACGAGGGCGACACCGTTGAGGCGTTCGCGTCCGCGGCGGGCGTCCAAGGCGCCCTCGGCCAGGCCGTCGATGATGGCGTCGCGCAACCCGGCGGAACGCTTGGGGTCGCCGGAGGCCACCACGCCCACGGTGATGCCGCCGGACCTACCGCTGGCCGGGGTCCAGGCGGAGGAGGCGTGCCGGTCGTCGGCGCGCACGCACCAGATCCGGGAGTCCTCGGCCTCGGTGGCCACGGCGGCGTTGACCTCGGCGGAGTCGGTGGCGGCGTGCACCAGCCAGTAGGCGGGGGCGTCGGGACCGACCACGTCACCGGGTTCGAAGGGGCGGCGCACCCAGGTGAGGCGTCCCGCGTCGGCGAGGTCCTCCAGCGCGGCGGACACCTCAGGAGAGACGAGGGTGACCCGGGCACCGGCCTCCAGGAGGACGGGCACCCGACGTTGGGCGACCCTTCCGCCGCCCACGACCAGCACATCACGGTCCCGCATGCGCAGGCCAAGGAGATAGGTCACGGATCGTACCCCTCATGGTCGTCCGTACCGGCCCCCGACATCGGCGGCGGGGTGCGCGCGGGATCGACGTCCCGGTACGCCGCCGGCGAATTTCGGCGATTGCTCCAAAACACCTTGTCAAAGCGGTATTACAGCCGGGTAAAGGGGCGAGCACGGAGCGGGGTGACTCCCGCCGCATCGACACGAGGGCCCCGCCACTCCTCTGTGGCGGGACCCCGTCGTTCCAGGGCACGGACCCCGCGCGGCCCGACCGGATCACCGGTCCGTGGAGACCCCCGCGGACTCGAAGGTGGCGACGGTGCGCAGCGCCCGCGCCGAGCCCTGCAGCAGCGGCAGCGCCAGCAGCGCCCCGGACCCCTCGCCCAGACGCATCTCCAGGTCCACCAGCGGGGTCAGGCCCAGGTGGTGCAGGACCACGCCGTGGCCGGGCTCGGTGGAACGGTGCCCGGCGAAGCAGGCGCTCAGTGACTCGGGGGAGATCGCGGCGGCGGCCAGCGCGGCCGAGCCGGCGATGACCCCGTCCAACAACACCGGAACCCGCAGCGCCGAGGCGCCCAGGATGAACCCGGCCAGCGCGGCGTGCTCCAGACCGCCCAGGGCCGCCAGGGTGCCGATCGGGTCCTCGGGGTCCACCGGGTTGACGGCCAGTGCCTTGCGGACCACCTCGACCTTGTGCTCGTAGGTGGCGTCGTCCACACCGGTGCCCCGCCCGGTGGCCTCGGCCGGGTCGGCGCCGGTGAAGGCGCACACCAGCGCCGCGGCGGGGGTCGTGTTGCCGATCCCCATGTCCCCGGTGAGCAGGCAGCGGTTGCCCGCCGACACCAGGTCGCGGGCCACCTCGATCCCGCCCTCCAAGGCCTGCAGCGCCTGTTCCCGACTCATCGCAGGCCCCTGGGTGAAGTCGGCGGTCCCCCGCGCGACCTTGCGGGGCAGCAGACCGGCGGCCGGGGGCAGGTCGCCGACCACGCCCACGTCCACGACGGTCACCTCGGCGCCCACCTGCTCGGCGAAGGCGTTGACCACGGCACCGCCGTCGATGAAGTTCTGCACCATCTGCGCGGTGACCTCCTGCGGCCAGGGGGTCACCCCCTGGGCGTACACACCATGGTCACCGGCGAACACCGCGACGGCGGCCGGTTCGGGGATGGGAGGCGGGCACTCCCCCGCCAACCCGGCGAGCTGTACCGACACGTCCTCCAGCACCCCGAGGGACCCCAGCGGCTTGGTCATCCTGGCCTGCCGGTCTCTGGCCTCCTCCACGGCTCGGGCGTTCAGCGCTCCGATGGCGGTGATGGTCTCCTCCAGGAGGGTGGTGGGCTCCTGGCCGGGCAGACCGCGGCGACCGTAGCGGTCACGGTGCACCGCCCAGGACAGGGGGCGTCCCTTCACCCAGCCGCTGAGGCCGAGCTCGGGTTCGGTGGGGAACTCGTCGACGTAGCCCACGCACAGGTAGGCGACGACCTCCAGGTGGGAGGGCAGGGCGAGCACGTCGGCGACACCGCGCTCGTCGGTGACGCCGACCCAACCCACGCCGAGTCCCTCGGCGCGGGCGGCCAACCACAGGTTCTCGACGGCGAGCGCGGCGGAGTAGGAGGCGGGCTTGGCGTGGCGTCCGGGCGCCTGCGCGCCGCGGGTCGGGTCGACCGTCACCGCGATGTTGAGCGGGCTGTCCAGGATCGCCTCGACCTTGAGGCCGGAGAAGGCGTGGGCGCGAGCGCCGGGCCGATCGCCGGAGTGGGAGTCGCGTTCCTGTTCGGCGAGGTCACGGACCCGTGCGCGCAGTTCCGGGTCGTCGATGACCAGGAAGTCCCAGGGCTGGGTGTGCCCGATACTGGGCGCCTGGTGGGCGGCCTCCAGAACCCGGGTGAGCACGTCGGCGGGGATCGGGTCGGGTCGGAAGCCCGCTCGGACGTCGCGGCGTTCGCGGATGGCACGGTAGACGGCGGCGCGTTCGGCGGCGTCGAAGTCGTGGCCGGTGTGCCGCCAGGCGTCGTCGGCGGGCGCTTCGGGGGCCGGGGCGGGCCGACCGCGGGGGTCCCCGGCGGGCTCTCCCGCCCGAGGCGGCCCGGTGTGCTGCGGCTCCGGGAAGGAGGCCGCTGCTTCGTATGCGTGCACGGTGTCGCTCTGCTCCGCTTGTTCGGCGGCCGCGGGGACCTGGTCC
>NZ_DYZD01000043.1 GCF_020741345.1 Nocardiopsis listeri | reverse complement strand
GCCGTCTTCTACCGGTCCAGGGTGCCCGGAACGGCGCGACTGATCCTGCCCCGGGTCGTCCTGCCCGCACTCGCCGCGGTCCTCGCGCACCTGGTGGGGGCGCTGGTGGCCTGGGCCTTCACCGCGATGTTCTTCGGTGGTCCGCCGCTGCCGGCGACCATGTTCGGTGCCCTCCTGGGAGGGCTGTACATGGTCTTCGTGGTCGCGGTGGTGGCACTGGCGTCGTCTTTGGTCCGCAACGCGCTCGCCGTGGTCGGTGTCGCCGTCCTGGTGTTGGTGCTGTGCGCCGGAGTGGGGAGCCTGCCGCTCCTCTCCGAGTGGGCGCCCGGCGCCCTGCTCCAGGGAGTGGTCCTCCCGGCGGTGGGCGCGTCACTCGGCGACCTTCTCCCGGCGATCGCGACCACCGTCGTGCTCACCGTGGGGGCCCTCGTCCTCGCGCTGAACCGGAGCGCTGCCCGAGAGGTCTGACCCGTGCGGAGAAGTGAACGGCGGGGGGTTCACGGGCCCCTCGCCGTTCATGTCTGATTCGTCTCAGATCCGCGTCTCGTTGACGACGATGCCGTCGTGGTCGCTGTAGAGCCACTCGCCGGGGACGAACGTGACGTCGCCGAAGGTCACCGGGACGTCCTGCCTCCCGGCCGCGTCCTTCAGGGACTTGCGCGGGTTGGAACCCAGGGCCTTCACACCCAGCTCCAGCTTCCCGAGGGCGACGGTGTCGCGGACCGCGCCGTTGATGACCACCCCGGCCCAGCCGTTGCGCACGGCGGACTCCGCGATCATGTCGCCCATCAGGGCGCTGCGCAGCGAGCCGTTCCCGTCCACGACCAGGACGGCGCCCTCGCCCGGGGAGTTGAGGATCTGCTTGACCAGGCCGTTGTCCTCGTGGCAGCGCACGGTGCGGATCGGCCCGGAGAACACGTCGTGGCCGCCGTAGCGGTGGAACTGCGTGGAGCAGCTGCGCAGGGTGTCGCCGTGGTCGTCGATCAGGTCCGCGGTGGTGAAGTTCGTGGCCATGACAGCTCCGGTCACTGGGAGAGACGGATGGACCCGTCCAAATTACTCACTGGTAGTGCCCGAGGCCTTCGCCGGGGCCACGTGTCTCCTTCGTCGGTCCGGCCGTGCGCTTTCGTCGGTTTTCCGCGCAGTACGGCCCTGCGGGGTTCCGGTTGATGACAGGATGAGAGCTTCCCGTCATTCGACCGTGGGAGTTCCGTCACCGGAACGTCGCCCAGCTGTCCCCTGCTGCGTGAGCGACTCTTCTCCCCCGTACGACCCCAATGGAGAGAGATGGTCTCCGAGATCTTCGCCATCAGCGCCGCCTGGTCGCGAGCCGTGATCGAGTTCGCCGCCGGACTCGACCCCTGGATGCAGTCCGCGGCCGAGCTGGGCACCGACCTGTTCCTCGGTGTCTTCGCGCTCTTGTTCCTCATGGCCTGGTGGAAGGCCCGGTCCGTCGACTCGCGCCGGGTCGGCCTGGCGCTCTTCGCCCCGGTCGCGACCGTCATCGCCTACTGCGCCAACGTGACGATCAAGTCGTTCTTCCAGCAGATGCGGCCCTGTCAGGCCATGACCGACCTCAGCGTCATCGCCACCTGTGACCCCATCGGCGACTGGTCGTTCCCCAGCAACCACTCCGCGATCGCCGGTGCCGCCGCGGCCGCGGTCATCGTCGCCTGGCGCCGCTTCGCCGTCGCCGCGGCCCTCTTCGCCTTCCTGGAGGCCTTCTCCCGGGTCTTCGTCGGTGCCCACTACCCGCACGACGTCACGGTCGGCCTGCTGGTCGGCGCCATCGTCGCCACCCTGGTCTGCCTCCTGGCCGCCCGTCCGATGACCTTCGTCGTCGATCGGCTCGTCGAGATCGACCTGCTGCGCCCCCTCCTGCGCGCCGAATCCCCGCCCTCCGGGCGCGAGCAGGAGGCCGGCCGGCAGCACACGCACGCCGAGCGGTAGAACCCCGTTCCGTGTGCCCTGCTCCGACCTCGGAGCAGGGCACACGTTCGTCTTCGCCCCTGGGACGGAGTGCGGGGTGGGTCACGGTCGCGATGGCGGGGACAGCTGACACACTGGTGAGGTGGGTACTCAACAGACTTCCGCAGAGCTCTTCCGGCGGGCGGCCGCCGTCGTCCCCGGCGGTGTGAACTCGCCCGTCCGCGCCTTCGGCGCCGTCGGCGGCACCCCGCCCTTCTTCGTCAAGGGCGAGGGCCCCTACCTCACGGACTCCGAGGGGCGCCGCTACGTCGACCTCGTCTGCTCCTGGGGGCCGCTCGTCCTCGGCCACGCCGACCCCTCCGTGGTGGAGGCCCTCCACGGTCAGGTGGCGGCCGGTACCTCCTACGGCGCGCCGACACCCGGCGAGGTCGAACTCGCCGAGCTGATCGTCGAACGCACCGCCGTGGAGAAGGTCCGCCTGGTCAACTCCGGGACCGAGGCCACCATGTCCGCGATCCGCCTCGCCCGCGGCTTCACCGGACGCGGCAAGGTCATCAAGTTCGCCGGCAACTACCACGGCCACGTCGACGCCCTTCTGGCCGCCGCCGGTTCCGGCCTCGCCACCTTCGCGCTGCCCGACTCCCCGGGTGTCACCGGTGCCAGTGCCGCGGACACCATCGTGCTGCCCTACAACGACATCGGGGCCGTCGAACGCGCCTTCGCCGAGTACGGGGACGAGATCGCCTGTGTGATCGCCGAGGCCTGCCCGGCGAACATGGGGGTGGTGCCGCCCCGCGCCGGGTTCAACGCCCGGCTCAAGGAGGTCGCGCACGCCAACGGCGCCCTGTTGATCCTCGACGAGGTCCTCACCGGCTTCCGGGTCGGTCCCTCCGGTTGGTACGGACTGGAGGAGGTCGCCGGTGACCTGGTGACGTTCGGCAAGGTCATGGGCGGTGGACTCCCCGCCGCGGCCTTCGGCGGCCGCGCCGACATCATGGACAGGCTCGCCCCGAACGGCCCCGTCTACCAGGCGGGCACGCTGTCCGGAAACCCGCTGGCCACGGCGGCCGGTCTCGCCACCCTGCGCGGTGCGATCCCGGCGGTCTACGAACACATCGACCGGGTCTCCGCTCAGGTCCGGTCCGAGGTCTCCAAGGCGCTCGACAGCGCCGGGGTCACCCACCGGGTCCAAAACGGTGGCAACCTTTTCACGGTCTTCTTCACCGACCAGGACGTCGTCGACTTCGACACCGCTCGGACCACCGACACCAAGGTGT
>NZ_DYZD01000042.1 GCF_020741345.1 Nocardiopsis listeri | reverse complement strand
TGCCGCAGCCGCTGGGGCCGATGAGGCTGACGAACTGGCGGTGGGGGATCCGTAGTTCGATGTCCTGGAGCGCGGGGCGGTCCGGGCGGGCGCCCGGGTGTCGTTTGGTGAGGCCGCGCACCTCGATCCCGGCGGTCACCGTGGTTCCACGGTGGTCGGCCGGGTGTTCCCGGCCCGGGTTCGGTGTCGCACTGTGCACTCTCCAGGTGTTCGTCCTCGGACGGGTACGGGTCTCAGGACCCCTCATACCCGTCGGTAGGTCCCCACTGAAGTGACGATAGTTCACCGCGATTTCTTCCGTGCCGCCGCTATGTCATTGTTCACCTGCTCAATGGGACACGAAACCGAAGCTCATTCGGTCGGTGTGTTACGGTTCGACCACTTTGCGCCCAACCCATCCGAGAGACCCATGAGCCACCCCCACGAGGGCTCCGAGCGCCGGGAGCCCGCCGAGCCGCGGCCCTCCTCCACCCCCACGAACGGCGAAGGCCGCCTGGACGGGGTCGACCTGGCCCGGTGGGTGGCCATCGCGGGCATGCTGGCCGTTCACTTCGGAGTCCCGTTCCTGGAACCCGAGCACCCCGTGGCCCGACTCGTCGAGCAGTACGCCTGGGGACGTTCCACCCTGCTCTTCGCCTTCGTGGCCGGTATCTCGCTCGCTCTGCTGTCCGGTGGGCGGGAACCGCACACCGGTGCCATGGGGCGTACCACCGCCGGTCGGGTGGCGGTACGCGGGGCGGTGCTGATGCTCATCGGTTGGTCCCTCAACGCCGTCATCGTCGCATCCGGGTCCCATCTGACGGTGATCATCACCTACTACGGCCTCTACTTCCTGATGGCGCTGCCGTTCCTGCGCATGGCCGCGGACCGGGTCGCCATCGTGGCACTGGCGGCGTTGGTCATCGGCCCGCAGTTGCTGTTCGTACTGCGCAGGTCCAGCGAGAACGGCGGCTGGATGGCCCACTTCACGCTCACCCTCAACGACGTCGATCCCGCCCAGATCCTGGTGGACCAGGGGTTGCTGGAGCTGCTGGTGTACGGCTTCTACCCGGCGCTCGGCTGTCTCGCGGCGGTGCTGGCCGGGATCGCCGTGGGCCGACTCGACCTGCGTTCGCAGATCGTGCGCCTGCGTCTGGCCTGCGCGGGGATGGTCATCGCCTTCATCGCCTACCGAGGTTCCTGGCACGCCTGGGACACCTGGGGACTGGTGTGGGAACTGGGGACGCGTGAGGAGATCTCCGGGCCACTGCCCACCGACGACGCCCGCCGCCTGCTCAGCAGCATGTCGCACACCTCGACGACCCCCGAGGTCCTCGGTGGGATCGGGGTGTCCATGGTGCTGCTCGTCGGCTGTCTGTACGTGGCCGAACGACTGCCCCGGCTGGTCACGCCCTTCACCGCCGCCGGCGCCCTGGCCCTGACCATCTACGTGTTGCACGCGTTGGCCCTGGCCTGGCAGGAGACGGTCGACCTGGAATCGGCCCGGATGGCGCTGTGGATCAACGACCATCTCTCGGAGCTCTCCTTCGTGTTCGCGGTGGTCGGCGCCTTCCTGTGGCGGAGCGCGGTGGGTCGGGGACCTTTGGAGGCCGGAGTCTCCCGGATCAGCAGGTTCCTCGTGCCCGGCCGGCGTTGAGGACGTTCAACCTCCGGCGGCCCGCAGCATTCGCAACTGCCCGATCTCGGCGGCGTTCTTCATGAGTTCGGCGTTGACCCACCAGGCCGTGTCCGCCCGGGTCCGCCCCTCCGGCCAGGGGAAGGCCGTGGGCGCGTCGAGGTCGAGCCCGTCGAGGGTCTCGCGCCACTCCGATCCCAGCTCGCGCAGCCAGGGCACGGCGCGTTCCTCGCCCGGCCAGGTCACCTCGGTGCGTTCCCGAACCGGGCGCTCCAGGACGTGGTCGAGGGTGACCGACCACCACCAACCGATGTGCCAGGTGACCCAGGCGATCGTCGGTACCGGGATCGGGTCGGGTTCGGTCTCGGCCCAGTCCGGAAGCCACCGGCCGTCGGCCCGGCGGTGCACGGTCCAGCAGACCGGGGCGGGCTCCCAGAGGTGGTCCTGTGGTCCCAGGAGGCCCAGGTGGTACTCGAACAGCGCCCAGGTCATGTCGTACTGGTCGCGCAGCAGGTCACGGCGGAGATCGGGCATGGGCCCAACCTCTCACGCGGCTCCGATCCGGGAAAGCCGTTTTCCGGGGGCCGTTCGTGGGTCGGCCGATCCACCAGGTGCGCGGCGGCGGCGCGGGACGCGGCTCGGGTGGTGGGCCTCGGAGTCGGCGAGACCCGGGGACGGGCTAGAGTCCTGAGTTCGGTGGGCGCCGGGCTCGTGGGTGTTCGCCGGTGGCACACGACCTAGGAGCGCCAGTGGAGACGACCCGGCCGGTGACGGTGGACGACGCGGAGGAACTGACCGCGTTGCTGCTCGACAACCGGGAGTTCCTCGCCCCCTGGGAGCCACTGCACGACGAGGAGTACTTCACCGTCGCCGTGCAGCGCGCGCTTTTGGAGAGCGCGCTCGTGGAGCACGCGAACGGGCGGCGCCTGCCGCTCGCGATCGTCGACGGTGGACGTATCGTCGGCCGGATCAACCTGAGCGGGATCACCCGGGGCGGACTGCAGTCGGCGGCCGTCGGTTACTGGGTGGCGGCCGACAGCAACGGGCGCGGTATCGCCACGAGGGCGGTCGCCGAGGTGGTCGAACTGGCCTTCGGCGAGCTGCACCTGCACCGGCTCCAGGCCGAGACGCTTCCGGAGAACGCCGCGTCCCAACGTGTCCTGGAGCGCAATGGCTTCACCCGGTTCGGTGTGGCCCCGGAGTACCTGCGGATCGCCGGGAAGTGGCGCGACCACCACCTCTTCCACCGGATCAACCGGGACTGGCGCCCCTGAGGCTCACCCGTCCTCGCGGCCGGCGAGCTCCTCTTCGGCGATCGCCCGGAACCCGGCGAGCAGGGAACGCAGTCCGAACTCGAACCGCGTCCCGCCGAACGGTACGCCTCCCCGGGAGAGGGCCCACCGAAGGGTTTCGGCGTTCCGGTAGGCCGATTCGACCTGCTGGCCCCGATCACCCATCGGGCCGCCCTCGCCCTCCTCGAAGGTGCTCTGCGCCGCGACCGTGGCGGCTCCGCGCACGTAGGAGTCCAGGGCGTCGATCATGTCCAGCCGGGTCTGCGCGCTGAGGTCGGTGCCGTCGAAGATCCGCAGTGCCGAGTCCAACCAGGTCAGCGTGGACGGGCCGAACTCGCGCACGGACAGGCGCAGCTCCAGCATCCACGGGTTCTCCCGGAAGGCCACCCGGTCCTTCCGGGCCCACGCCGCCA
>NZ_DYZD01000041.1 GCF_020741345.1 Nocardiopsis listeri | reverse complement strand
ATCACCGAGACCCATGAGGACCTCGGCCCCTGCCCACGCTGCCACCCCGAGCGCGTACGGGAGCCCACCGGTGCCCTGAACCCCTGACCGTGACGGGCCTCGATGACGCTTTTCGATGGCCTGCCGCCTTGGCGAGGACCGAAGGCCCCGGGCGGTCGACGACGCCCGACTCACTGCATTCCAGGTGCGGGTGGCAAGCGGCACGTCAGAGCGGTACCGATTCCCTGTCCGCCCCTACCGGGCAGGTGGTCTCGGGGCAGGTCGACCGTGATGTGTCGAGGGGCGCGGCCCGGTCAGGTCCAGCGGGCCATGATGAGGCGTTTCTCGTCGAGGACCTCGGTGGGGGTGAACCCGGAGTGGATGAAGAAACGGACGCGGTCCTCGCAGCCCTCGCCCCCTTCGGGGATGAGGAACACCCACTCGACCTTCGCCGCGAGGGCCTCTTCCATGAACTTCTCGATGAGATCGCCGCCGATCCCGTGGTGGCGCTGTTCCTCGTCGACGACGATCGCCAGTACGTATCCGTGCGGGGGAGGGACCGGAGCGCCGGAACCCTCGTACTCACCGTCGAGGATCCCCTCCAACCAACCGACGATGTGCCCCTCTCGCTCGGCGACCAGCACGACCAGGTGGTCCGGCCACAGGTCCTCGGGGTAACCCTGCAGGTCGAAGTGCGGGGCCTCTTTGGTGATCAGCGCGGCGATCCCGGGCCCATCGCCCGGGACGGCCTCACGCACCACCGTGTCCATACCTCCATGCTCACGCCACCGGCCGTGTGTGCCAAGTAGGCGCGACCGATTCGAAAAACCTCACCCAACGCGACCTCGGACACCTCTCCTTCCCCTTCTCCGAACGGCCCGACCTGCTGGGAGGCGCCATCCGCCGACGCCCGACCACCCGACGCCATCGACCCCTCCTGAGGCGACCGCTCGCATACCCGGCGACCACCTCAGGCATCCTCCGATCCCCGCCCGCCTCCGCCCAACCCCTGGTGGTCGGGGGTCAACGCGAACCCCACCAGGTGCTCGGGCAGGTGCCGCTCGCACACCCGGCGCAGTTCGTCCCGGTGGCGCCGGATCGCCGGCCGGCGTCGCTCATCGACCCGCTCCTCCAGGTCGCGCAGGGCCGCGGACAACCTCCGGGTCACCTGGGTGTGTCCCTCGCACTGCAGCACCAACTCGCTGAAGGCCAGTTCCACGAACCCCTCCCAGGTGGGCAGCGGCATCAGAACGCGGGCGACCCCTCGGTGATCGTGAACGGTCCAGGTGTGTTCGGTGACCTCGGCGAAGGCCTCCACCAGGGTCTGGATCCGGTCCACGCACTGCACCACGGTGGTCGGATCGTTCTCTCCGAACGCCTGAGCGCGCACGCCGATGTCGACGATCTGTCGCAGACCGAACGCCGGATCCTGATAGGTGGACCGCTCCCGCCCGGTGCGCAGCGTCCGCGCCGCGCGTGCGACGGCGCGCGGCTGCCTCCCGGACCGGACGCTCAGGACCACACTGTCGGCGGGCACGTGGTCGCCGATCCTGGGCAGGACCCGTACGAAGGCGTCGTTGCGCCGTGCCCAGGCGGCCAGCCCGCGCTCGTCCACCCACGTCAGCACCCCCGCTCGGGCCTGGGAGGACACCCGGGTGACCTTGGTGCCGGAGGGTTCGGGAGCCGAGCGCGGGGGAGCGGCCGGGGCCATGCGCCGAATCTGCGAGAGCGTCCCTCGGGTGAGGTGGTCCATCACCGAGGTCACCCGCATCAGGTCGACGGTTCCCTGCACGAAGAACAGGAAGCTCAGCAGGCACAACAGCAACAAAAGGATCGACAGGGTGGTGGAGACCACGGGCACGAAGGGGTTGTCCTGGTCGGACAGGAGCCCGCCGAGGTAGAGCACCCCGATGGTGTAGACGAACGTGCCGAGGAAGACCGTGAGCGTGAGCTTGGTGGTCCAGCTGCGCGTGAACAGGTGGACGATGCGCGGTGAGAGCTTGTCGGTGGCCATTTGCAACGCCACCAGGGTGATGCTGAAGACCACGCCCATGACGGTGAGGGTGGCCGGCCCGACGGTCTGGATGACGGTGCGCCCGTTGTTCACCCAGGCGGACCAGTCCTTGGGGGAGACCTGTAGGTCCCCCTGGTATTCGACCAGGAAGTGCCCGACCGCCACGTCGACCACCGCGGTGGCGGGTGCCAGGACGGCGAAGAACACCATCCCGGCCAGCGGCACCATGACGAACGACTCCCGGACGCGCTCTCCCAGCGCCGACCTGGCCAACTTGTGTGGTCTGCCCATGTGCCGAACCTAGCCGGCCGCGGGTCTTGCGCCGGGTCCGACACGGGCGGTGCCCGGGACTTCGCGCGGCACGTCCTCCTCGCGGGGTCGAACCGGGAAAAGGGTCGCTGATTCGTGGAACCACTTCCGAATCTCTCGGACGCTCACCGGCCGGGTACTCAGGGAACGGAGATTCGGTAGACGTATCGCCGGCCCTTGGTCGGTCGGGCACGTGGGCCGGTGCGGGGTGGGCTCGTGCGAAACGGGCGATTCACGGGAGCGAGGGGCAGACATCCGTTCGGAATTAGTTTAAGATTCAACTTGTTGGAGCGAGTGAACGACCGACCCAGGAGAGGACGAAGGCCCATGGACGTACGCCCCTCGGGGATCCACCACGTGACCGCCATCGCGAGCGACCCCCAGGCCAACGCCGACTTCTACCTCAACGTCCTGGGCATGCGCCTGGTCAAACGCACCGTCAACTTCGACTCTCCCGAGACCTACCACCTGTACTACGGTGACCGCGCCGGCAACCCCGGCACGATCATGACCTTCTTCCCCTGGCCGGACGCGCCCAAGGGCAGGATCGGCGCGGGGCAGGCCACCACCACGACCTTCTCCGTTCCCGAAGGTTCCCTGGGCTGGTGGGCGGACCACCTCGCCACGCTCGACATCCCCTTCACCAGCCCCACCGAGCGCGCCGACGAGGACGTGCTGAGCCTGCGCGACCCCGACGGCCTGCTCATCGAGCTGGCCGCGAGCGCCGACCACCACGACACCGACCCCTGGGACGGGGGAGCGGTCCCCACCGACCACGCCATCCGCGGCATCCGCGCCGTCACCCTGACCGAACAGGACGCCGACGGCACCGCGAGGATGCTCGGCGACCAGTTGGGCTTTCGGCTGCACAGCGAGAGCGCCGGCCGGATGCGTTTTCACACCAACGACTCCGGCGACGGAGTGGGCACCATCGTCGACGTCCTGGCCGATCCCAAGGCCGAGCGCGGCCTGGTCGCCGCGGGCACCGTCCACCACGTCGCCTACCGGGCCCCCGACACCCCCGTCCAGGACGCCTGGCGCCGGCGCCTGGCCGACGACGGGGTGGGGGTCACCGAGATCCGCGACCGCAGCTACTTCACCTCGATCTACTTCCGTGAACCCGGCGGGGTGCTGTTGGAGATCGCCACCGACGGCCCCGGCTTCGACTACGACGAGCCCCTGCTGGAGCTGGGTCGTTCGTTGAAGCTGCCGCCGTGGTTGCAGCCCCGCCAGGACCAGATCGCCGCGAACCTGCCCCATCTGGAGGTGCCCCGGTGACCACCACCGAGGACTTCGTCCACGTCTTCGAACCGGCCACTGACCCGGACGCGCCCGCGCTGTTGCTGCTGCACGGCACCGGCGCCGACGAACACGACCTGTTGCCGCTGGGCCGGGCACTGGCTCCGGGCGCCGCGCTGCTCTCTGCGCGCGGCAAGGTGAACGAGAACGGCATGAACCGCTGGTTCCGTCGCCTGCGCGAGGGTGTCTTCGACGTCGAGGACCTGATCGTGCGCACCGCCGATCTGGCCGAGTTCGTCGAGGCCGCCACGGTCGCCTACGACCTGGACCCGAAGCGGATCGTGGTGAGCGGGTTCTCCAACGGTGCCAACACCGGCGCGGGGCTGTTGTTGCTGCACCCGGGACTGGTGGCGGGGGCGGCGCTGTTCGCCGGTGGCGCTCCGTTGCAGGGGCGCGAACCCGACCCGGTCGACCTGTCGGGGACCCGGGTGTTCCTGGGCAACGGGGTCGCCGACCCGATCACCACGATCGACCAGGCGCGGCTGGTGGCCGCCCAACTGGGGGAGCGGGGCGCGCACGTGCGCGCCGAGGAGCACCCCGGGGGACACCAGTTGCCGCGGTCGGTGGTGGCGCGGGCCCGGGAGTGGTTCGCGCAGGCGGCTTTCTAGAACTTGGGGGCCCGTCCCTCGGGCCCCCAACGAACGGCGGTGGCGTTCCCTGTACCTGGACGTCACCGCTTCTTCATGCCCCTTGATGAATCTACAATGTCAAGGTGGGCGTTCTGTCGACACCCCGACCTCGGTCATCGACTCATCTCCCATGACCGAGGTCGCGCCCACGACGACCGAACGAGCCGGTCCACGACCTCCGTCGGCTCCCGAGGTCGGGGAGCCCGCCCACGGAAAAGGACAATTCACCAGGTCCGCTGACAAAGCGGTCGGTCAGGCCGGCTAGATTGGCACGCGTCCCCTTCCCCGCCCCTGAGAAGAGCCCATGATCCCCTCTCCTGTCCCACAGGTCCGCTGATGGACCCCGAGATCCTGGGCCTGCTGCTGCCGGCCGCCGTCGCAGCCGGATGGGTCGACGCCGTGGTCGGGGGAGGAGGCCTGCTCCTACTGCCCGCCCTGATGGTCGCCGCCCCCAACACACCCCTGGCCACCCTGCTGGGCACCAACAAGCTCGGCGCGGTCTTCGGCACCGTCTCCGCCGCGGTGGCCTACGCCCGCAAGGTCGAGCTCGACCGCCGGGTCATCGTGCCCACCGCGGCCCTGGCCCTGCTCGGCTCGGGGTTGGGCGCGGGCCTGGCCACCGCCTTGACCGCCGACGTCCTCAAACCCGTCATCATGGTCGTCCTGGCCGGGGTGGCGCTGCTGGTGGTCTTCCGCCCGGCCATGGGTACCAGCCCCGATCCGGCGCTGCGCACCCGCAACCGGATCCTGGCCGTCCTGGCCCTGGCCGGTCTGGGCGTGAGCTTCTACGACGGACTCATCGGCCCGGGCACCGGCGTGTTCCTCATCATCGCCTTCACCGCGGTGCTGGGCATGGACTTCCTGCACGCCTCGGCCGCGGCCAAGATCGTCAACGTGTGCACCAACATCGGCGCCCTGGTGGTCTTCGGCCTGGGCGGGCACATCGACTGGCTGCTGGGCCTGGGGCTGGCGGTGTGCACCATCATCGGCGCGCAGGTCGGCGCCCGCATGGCCCTGCGCCGCGGAACCGGGTTCATTCGGATCGTGCTGCTCGTGGTGGTGCTGGCACTGCTGGTACGTATGGGCTGGGACGTCTTCGCCTGACCCACACCCCTCACCAGGAGACCCGTGACGCGCCCGACACCCGTGACCCTCGCACCCGCTCGACCCGAGCACGCCGCGCCCATCTCCCGACTGCGCGACGACCAGCCCGCCGGCTGAGGCGGAGCGGGATCGACCAATGGGCGCCCGGGAAGGTCACCCCCCAACAGGTCCGGGCGCGGATCGACCGGGGCCAGTGGTGGGTGCTGTGGGAGGACTTCCTGGCAGGGGCCGTTCGGGTGGTGGAGTCCGACCCACAGGTGTGGCCCGAGCCCGGGCCGGTGCCCGCCCGCTACGTCCACGGGCTCATGGTGGGTCACGAGGCCGCCGGTCGCCGGCTGGGCGAGGCGATGCTCGCCTGGGTCGAGGGCCGGGCGGCCGGTGCCGGGTGCGGCCTGGTGAGGTTGGACCGCGTGGCCGCCAACCCGGGGTTGTGCGCCTACTACGAACGCCTGGGCTATCGGCCCCGGGGCCGGACGTCCTTTCCCGAACACCTGGCCTGGCACCCGGTCATGCGCTACGAGAAGCCGGTGACTCGCACCCCCTGACCCCTCAGCCTCTGTGCGGGCACCCCGAGGACCCGGCGCGCACGCACGCACATCCGGTACGCGAACGGCTCGTCGCGCTGTCCGACACCACCGTCCTCGTGCTCGGCCACCGCCGCCTCCGCCTGGAGATCGACCAGGCGGCCGAGTTCCCCACGATGATGCCGCACGTGATCGGCACCGAAGACGGGCCCAGCGAGGCGATCGGCCGCTACGCCCTCGGCGTCCTGCAACGCATCCGCGGCATCATCGCCGACAGGCTCTCCCCCGAAGACCTCACCGCGCTCGACCGGCTCCTGGACACCAGCGGCCCGCGCGGCATGCTGGGCCGCGATGACCTGAGGGTACGCACCGAACGCACTGTCTGGTCCGCCCGTCGCACCCGACACGAGGTTCGAGGAGGAACGCCACAGGATTCAGCGGTGGATCCTCGCCGTCCGGCGAACAGGCCCCGCTCCCACAGCACGGATTCCCGTCCGGTCCTGGTGTATGAGGGGCACTCCCAGAACGTGGCGCTCGGGGGCGACAGCGCACACGATCGCGGAGGGACGTTCGGTCACCGGTGGGTTCACCTGATCCGTGACCTCAGGAAACCCCGCTCCCTTCCGGCCCGCCGGAGCTTCGGTACGGACGGGCCTACACCGCCGGGTCCATCTCACCGGTCAGGGCGGCGGTGACGTCGTCGATGATGCGATGGGCGCCATGGTGGTTGGCCGCACCCCAAAAGTCGTAGTCCACCCGGTAGATCCGCTCGTCCTGTACCGCGTTCAGGTTCGACCACACCCCGTCGGTGAAGGTGTCCGGGGCGTCGGCGAAACCGGAACCGGCCATGGCGAACACGACATCGCCATCGCCCTGCTCCAGGTTCTCGTAGCTGCGTGAGATGAAGTCGGTGTCGCCCTCGGCCTCCGACTGGGTGTCGGGGCGGGCGAAGCCCAAATCGTCGATGACCTGACCGGGGAAGGACTCGGGGGTCTCCAGACGGATCTCGGTCTCGTCCTGCAACCGCACCAGCGACACCTCGGTCTGGGCCGGGTCGACCCCCGCCCCCTCGATCCGGGCACGCGCCTCCTCGATGGCGGTGTCATAGGCGCCCAACGCCTCCTGGGCAGCCTCCTGGGCGCCCAGGACCTCGGCGACCTCCTCCAGGTGACCCCGCCAGGAACCGGTACCCTCCCACTCCAACAGCACGGTGGGGGCGATCGCCTCCAGCGAGTCCAGCATCTCTGCCTGGGAGCCCATCGGGGTTTCCACACCGATGATCAGGTCCGGTTCGGTGGTGGCCAGTGCCTCGATGTTGACGTCGTCCTCCACGGGGGAGTTGGTGACCAGGGTCAACGCCCCACCGTCGACGCCGGCCGGCAGGAACGGCGCCAGCTCCTGGTCGGCCGAACCCGGGGTGCCCATGGTGCCCACCACCTCGTGCCCCAGACCGGTGACGGCGGCCAGGGTGGGACGCCACAGCACGGCCACGCGTTCGGGCTCGGCGGGGATCTCCACCTGGCCGTTGGCCCCCTCCACGGTCCGGGTCCTTCCGCCCGCCGCGTCGTCGGAACCGGTGTCGTCGGAGCCGGGGCCGCACCCGGTCAGTGCGAGCGCCCCCGCCAGGGGCAGGCAGGCGAAGGCGAGCAGGCGGCGTGTGTACGACATCGTTGGGGGATCCTTCCGTGCGAACATGACGTAGGTAAGGCTAACCTGTCCCAGTGGTGTTCGTCCGGGTTTTCCCGGTGCCTACGATGCGACGTCGGCACCGCCGGCGCCACCACGCCCCCCACAACCACCATCCGTACCCGCACCAGAACGGGGAAGCCGTGGCCCTGCGCGCGCCCACACCAACGCGCCCCACCCTCACCCGACGCGTGATCCGCCCCATCGGCCTCGTCGTCGCCCTGGCGGCCCTGGCCGTGTGCGCGCTGCTCAGCGTCACCGTGGGAGCCAAACCCATCCCCGCCACCGACGTCTGGGCCGCCCTGACCGACTACAACGGCGGCTACGACCACGACGTCATCCGCACCCTGCGCGTACCCCGCACCATCATCGGTGTGTTCGTGGGCGCCGCGCTGGGCATGGCGGGCGCCCTCATGCAGGCCCTGACCCGCAACCCACTGGCCGAACCCGGCATCCTGGGCATCAACTCCGGAGCCGCGGCCGCCGTGGTCATCGCCGTGTTCCTGTTCGGCCTGAGCGGCTCCGGACTGGTCTGGCCCGCCTTCATCGGCGCCGCCCTGGCCGCCGTGGCCGTCTACGCCCTGGGCTCACGCGGACGCGCCAGCGCCACCCCGGTCCGCCTGGCACTGGCCGGAACCGCCCTGGCCGCAGTCCTGCAGGGACTGATCTACGGGGTCATCGTCCTCAACGACTTCGTGTTCGACCGCATCCGCTTCTGGCAGGTGGGCTCCCTCACCGGACGCGATCTGGACCTGTTCTGGCAGGTCGCACCCTTCCTGGTCGTGGGCGTCCTGCTCACCCTGGCCCTGGGCCCGTCCCTGAACGCGATCGCCCTGGGCGACGACCTGGCCGCCACCCTGGGCGCCCGCATCCCCCTGATCCGCGCCGGAACCGCCGTGGCCGTCATCCTGTTGTGCGGGGCCGCCACCGCCGCGGCCGGTCCCATCTGGTTCGTCGGCCTGATCATCCCGCACGCCGCCCGGGTCGTCACCGGCCCCGACCAACGCTGGATGCTGCCCTACTCCGCCGTCCTGGGCGCGATCCTGCTCACCGCGGCCGACACCGTGGGGCGCGTCATCCTGCCCGGATCCGAGCTGGAGGTCGGCATCATCACCGCCTTCGTGGGCGCACCCCTGTTCATCGCCCTGGTCCGCAGTAGAAAGATGGCCCAACTTTGAACAAGACCCTGGCACCACCACGCCCCGACGAGCACACCCACACCCGCCCGCGCGGCACCGTGGCCTGGCGCAGCAAGGGCGAACGCCTGTCGTTCCTGCTGCGTCCGCGCACCCTGATCGTGTGCCTGCTCCTGGCCCTGGTGAGCGTGGCGACCCTGATGGTCTCGGTGACCGTCGGCGACTACGAGATCCCCCTGTCGGCGGTACCCGGCGCCCTGATGGGCCACGGCGAACGCCTGGACGTGTTCTTCGTCCAGGGCGTGCGCCTGCCACGCGCCCTGACCGCGATCGGAGTGGGCGCCGCCCTGGGCATCGCCGGCGCGGTCTTCCAGAGCCTGTCGCGCAACGCCCTGGGCAGCCCCGACATCATCGGCTTCACCTCCGGCGCGGCCACCGGAGCCGTGTTCGCCATCCTCATCCTGGGCGCGAGCCGCCTGGTGGTCTCCCTGGGAGCCATCGCCGGCGGCCTGGTCACCGCCGCCGTGGTCTACCTGCTGGCCATGAAGAACGGGGTGCAGGGATACCGACTGGTCCTGGTCGGAATCGGTGTGTCGGCGATGCTGGCCTCGGTACGCGACTACCTGCTGACCCGCGCCGAACTCACCGACGCCCTGGGTGCGCAGATCTGGATGATCGGCAGCCTGAACGGACGCGGATGGGGCGAGGTCGCGGCCGTGTGGATCGGTTTCGCCCTCCTGGCCCCGGTGCTGTTCGCGGTGGGCCAACGCCTGCGGTTCATGGAACTGGGCGACGACGCCGCCCAAGGGTTGGGAGTGAACACCCGCTCCACCCAGGTCATCGCCCTGGCCGCGGCCAGCGCCCTGACCGGCGCGGCCATCGCGGTGGCAGGCCCCATCGGATTCGTGGCCCTGGCCGCCCCCCAACTCGCCAGACGACTGACCCGCACCGGCGGCACCACGTTGATCGGCGCGGCGCTCATGGGCGCCACCCTGCTGGTGCTCGCCGACCTGGTGGCCATGCGCGCCCTGACCCCCACCCAGCTCCCGGTGGGTGTGGTCACCGCCGTCATCGGCGGCAGCTACCTGATCTGGTTGCTGTACACCGAGTGGCGCAGCGGCCGCGCCTGACCCCCACCCCCCACACCCGAGACGTCCCGCGCACTTGAAAGAGCGACGATGAACGACCAGACCCGCCTGACCGGCCAAGACCTGACCCTCGCCTACGACCAACGGGTCATCTCACGCGAGTTGGCCGTCACCATCCCCGACAACTCCTTCACCGTCATCGTGGGCCCCAACGCCTGCGGCAAGTCGACGCTGCTGCGGGCCCTCTCACGCACACTCAAACCCTCGGAGGGCAACGTCCTACTGGACGGGCAGG
This sequence comes from Nocardiopsis listeri, assembly GCF_020741345.1. GTDB lineage: Bacteria > Actinomycetota > Actinomycetes > Streptosporangiales > Streptosporangiaceae > Nocardiopsis > Nocardiopsis listeri_A. Next base: position 7,160 of record NZ_DYZD01000041.1, on the reverse strand, counting down.
TCATCGGCTCCTACCCGGCCAAGGAGGTGGCGCGCCGGTTGGGGTTGCTGCCACAGACCTCCATCGCCCCGGACGGGATCGGCGTGGCCGACCTGGTCGCCCGCGGACGCTTCCCACACCAGAGCTTCCTGCGCCAGTGGTCGGCCCAGGACGAGGCGGTGGTGGCCCAGGCCATGGAGTCCACCGGGGTGACCGCCCTGGCCGACCGGTCGGTGGACGAACTCTCCGGCGGTCAACGCCAGAGGGTGTGGTTGGCGATGGTGCTGGCCCAACAGACCCCGCTGCTGCTGTTGGACGAGCCCACCACCTACCTCGACATCGCCCACCAGATGGACATGCTGGACCTGTGCGCGGACCTGCACACCGAACAGGGCCACACCCTGGTGGCGGTGCTGCACGACCTCAACCACGCCTGCCGCTACGCCACCCACCTGATCGTGATGCAGGACGGCGCGATCGTGGCCGAGGGCGACCCGGCCACCGTGGTCACCGCCGACCTGGTGGAGAAGGTGTTCGGACTGCCGGTACGCATCATCGCCGACCCCGAGACCGACACCCCGATGATCGTGCCGCTGGACCGGCGCGGGATCCGACGCGACCACGGGTGAGAGGCGCTGACCGCGGGGCCCGCCCGGTCAGCGCCGCAGCAGGGCCCGGAGCTCCTCGATGACCAGGGCGGGGTCCTCCTCGGCCATGAAGTGACCGCACCCCACCGTGTCGTGGCGCAGGTCCTTGGCCCAGCGCCCCCACAGGGCGGCTGCGTCGTAGCCCAGGTCCGCACCCCAGTCCTGCTGCAACACCGTCACCGGCATGCTCAACCGGTTCCCGGCCGCACGGTCGACCAGGTCGTGTTCCAGGTCGATCCCGGCCGAGGCCCGATAGTCGGCCACGATCGAGGGCACCGCACCCGCGCACGCCTCCAGGTAGGCGCGACGTACCGGAGCGGGGATCGCCTCCGAGGAGTTCGCCCACAGGTCGAGGAAGTACCCGAAGAACACCTCCGGAGCGGCCTGGATCATCGTCTCGGCGATCCCGGGCGGCTGCGCCATCAGGTACAGGTGAAAGCCCACCGCACCCTGAACGCCCCGCAACGCCTCCCACATCTCCGGCACGGGCAGCACGTCCAGCACGGCCAGACGGGTGACCGAGTCGGGATGGTCCAGACCGGCACGGATACCCACCAGGGCACCTCGGTCGTGCCCGGCCAGCGCGAAACGCTCATGCCCCAACGCACGGACCAGGGCCACCACGTCCGCGGCCATGGTGCGCTTGGCGTAGGTGCGGGGCCCATCCTCGGCGGGGTGATCGCTGCCTCCGTACCCGCGCAGGTCCGGGCAGATCACGGTGTGGTCCCCGGCCAGATCTGCGGCCACGTGCCGCCACATCAGATGCGTCTGCGGGAAGCCGTGCAACAGCACCACGGCCGGCCCGGACCCGCTCACCGCCACGTTCAGCGACACGTCCTCGGCCACCGGGACACGGCGGTACTCGAAACCGGTGATGACGCTCGACATGCGAAGGTTCCTCTCAAACGACTGGAAAAGCGGATGCGACCAGCCTCTCGGTCCCCGATGAGCAACCGATGAGCACGCGGTACCGTGACCCCTGTCCGGAGGCGACGGAGAAGGCGGGGGTGGGGCGGTGACGACGCGCCTGGGGGTACTGGGACCGGTACGGGCCTGGGACGACCACGGTCACGACCTACCGCTCAAAGGACCACGACACCGCCAACTCCTGGCCCGGCTGACCATCGCCCACGGCCGAGTGGTCCCGGTGAACGTACTGGTCGAGGACCTGTGGGAAGGCCAGGACCCACCCGCGAACGCGATCGGGGCCGTGCGCACCTTCGTGGCCGCCCTACGTCGAGCCCTGGAACCCGACCGCGCCCCACGCACACCACCGACCCTGCTCCTCACCCAAGGCCCCGGATACGCACTACGCACCCGCGCAGTGGACGCCCGCACCTTCGAATCCGACCTGGCCCACACACGATCGACCACCGACCCCCACCAAAGGGCCCGCACCCTGGAACAGGCCCTGGAACTGTGGCGCGGCCCCGCCTACGCCGACGTCGCCCACACCACCTGGGCCCGGGCCGAACGCGCCCGCCTGAACCAACTCCGACTCCACACCGTGGAGACCCTGGCCCACGCCCACCTGGACACCGGCCACACCGCCCGGGCCATCGCCGACCTGGACGCACACCTGGCCGACCACCCCTGGCGCGAACAGGCCTGGCAACTCCTGGCCAGGGCCCTGTACCGGGCCGGACGCCAAGGCGAGGCGCTCCAGGTCCTACGCCGAGCCCGCGCCCTGCTCGCCCACGACCTGGGCCTGGACCCGGGGCGGGCCCTGCGCCGCCTCGAACACGACATCCTCCACCAGGCCGACCACCTCGACGCACCCGACCAACCCACCGACGTGGTCGACCAGCTCTGGCACAGCACCGCCCGCGCCTACCGATCAGGCCCCGGCCCCCGAGCCCGCCTCGAAACCACCGTGGGCCTGCTGCGCTCCCTGGCCCTGACCGGCCCCGAAGGACTGATCGGCGCCCGACGACGCCGCGTGGAGGCCATCGACGCCGCCCGAGAACTGGGCGACCCCGAACTCACCGCCCGCGTGATCGGCGCCTTCGACGTACCCGCCAACTGGACCCGATCCGACGACCCCGACCAGGCCGCACACGTGGTGGCCGCCACCGAGGACACCCTGACCGGGCTGGGCCCGAACGCCCACCCGGCCACACGTTCGCGCCTGTTGACCACCATCGCCCTGGAATCCCGAGGGACGAACTCCCCACGCCCGCGCCGGGCCGCCTCGGAGGCCGAGGACCTGGCCCGGGAATCGGGCGATCCGGCCCTGTTGGTGTTCACGCTCAACGGCCGATGGATGCAGACCTTCCACCGCACCGGACTGGCCACCGAACGAGGACGGATCGGCGACGAACTGGTCCGGGTGTCCGCGCGCCAGGGTTCCGACCCCTTCGAGATCCTGGGGCACCTGATCGGGGTGCAGACCGGCGCGGCACTCGGTGACGTGGAGCGCGCGGACCACCACGCGCAGGCCGCCGAACGGTTGGCCCGCCGCCACGAACGCCCCCTGGTGAAGGTCTTCACGACCTGGTACCGGGCCCTGCGCCTGGACCTGCGAGACCAGGACCCCGACCAGGTGGCCGACGCCTACCGGGCGGCCGCCGAACGCACCGCCACCGCCGGCATGCCCGGCCTGGAACAAGGGCTGCGGGCTCTGGCCCTGGCCTGCCTGCGGCTGCGCCACGACCTGCCCTGGCGAGAGGACCCCGGCACCGATTGGGGACCGCACACACCCTGGGCGCTCCCCTCACGGCTGCTCGCCCAGGACCGGGCCGAAGAGGCCGCCCACGTCCTGGACCGGTTCACCGACCCCGCCCCGGGACTGCTCATGGAGGCCCACTGGGCGCTCATCGCCCACGCCGCCCTGACCATCGAGCATCGGCCCGCCCTGCACCGCGCCCACACCGCCCTGGCACCGGCCCGCGGTGAGCACGCCGGGGCCCAGGGCGGCCTGTTCACCGCGGGGCCGGTCACCGATCTGCTGGAGCGTATCGAAGGCGCCCTTTGACCCCGGAGTGTTCTGCGTGGTCACTCGCCCGCCCCCGAACCGTCGGCGGCCACGATTTTGAGGGTGCCGGGCATCGGAGGGGCCTTCCCGTCACCGTCACAGTTCCTTGATGCGGGCCAACACCGAACGCAGGGTGTCGGCGTCGGGCCGGTGTCCTTCCTGGTCGAAGGAGTGCACCATCACCCGCCCCTGGTCCACCAGATCCGACAGCAACACCCGTAGTACCCCCGGCGCGAACCCCGAACGGGCCGACACCTCGGCCACCGACACCGGGCGCACGCACAACGACAGGATCGCCTCCAGCTCCGGATCCAGTTCCGTCGGCTCCACCGATGGCACCGCCACCACCCGGGTGCCCGGCGCCAGGTCCGCGCGGGTGGGGCGCGTGCGGCCCCCGGTGAGCGAATAGGGGCGGATCAGGCTCGATTCGGTCGACCACCCTCGGCTCCGATGCGGCGACGGACTCATCCGCGCTCACCTCCCACACGGGCAGGAACCGACAGGTGAGGGTCGACCCGGTCAGGCGGCTCGCCCATCGACCCGCCTGACCGGGTGGCCGCATCCTCCCTGTCCAGGGCCTGCTCCCGCGCTGTGGCGCTCGCCGACATCGGCATCGTCCCTTTCGTCTGATCGAGGAGTTCGCGGATGCGCGTGGTGGGGGCAGGGAGCGCTGGTGGGGGAGAGGGCATCAATGGTCCGGTCGGTGCGTTCGTGGGTGCCGGCGAGCAGGGCCCACATGGTGAGCAGGGTGGGGCGGGGGAGTGGAGGGACACCAGGGCGGATCACGGCAACGAAGCGACCGGTGCTTCTCGCGGGGGCAGGGGATCGCCTTTCGGGGGAGTGGAGGGCCTGTCCTGGGGACGCCGGTGGGGATCGGGGTGTAGGGGAGGGGGTGACTACACCGAGCCAACCCCGCGGTGGGGGTTTTGGCAAGGGTGGGTGTCCGGATGCGGTTGTGGTGAGGGGGTTCCTCGCGTACCTCTTCGTTCGCGCATCTAATAATCTACGTCGTAAAGGTGCGGGTCCGGTAGTGAACCACCTGCCTCAAGACCACCTCAAGACCAAAGGAGCGGCTTCGCCGCACCGATACAAAGGGGTCTTCGCGTGCGGGGTGGGGTGATGGTCGGGCCCGGTCCGGGTAGGTACCGGCCGGAACCGGCCGATCACGGATTGGCACCTCAAGCGGCACCGAACCTCGAAGGGGGAGTCATGGTCCGACTCGATGACGAACAGATCCGGGAAGGTCTGGAGCGGCTCACGGAGTGGGAGTGGGATCCCGAGACGGTCTCGGTCCACCGCACGGTGAGCCTGCCGGACTTCCTGGCCGCGATCGCCCTGGTGAGCGAGGTGGCCCAGGCCGCCGAGCAGGTCGAGCACCATCCCGACATCGACATCCGCTACAACACGGTGCGGCTGACGCTGAGCACCCATTCCGAGGGTGCGGTCACCGACAAGGACATGGCCCTGGCCGCTCGAATCGATGAGCTGGTGGCGGCGACGGTCCCCACGGACTGACCTCGCAGGGCGTCGCGGCCCTTGTCGGTCCGGTGCCGGCGGCCGGTCACCGGACCTGTGAGGCCGTGATCACCGGCCTTTCGACGAGCGGTGGCCCTCGTCGGGGAGTCCTCAGGAGCCGTTCGAGGGCGGGATCACCGAGATCGTGCCCTGGGCCACGGCGCACAGCGTCTGCACGCCTTCCTGGTCCACCGCGAACAGGTCACAGCGGCACACCACGCGGCTACGGCCCGAACGCACGACCCGGCCGTGGGAGCGCAGTACGGTTCCGGTGGCGGGTCGCAGGTAGTCGATGGTGAACCCACTGGTGAGGACACCGGCGCCGACCACACTTCCCGCGGCGAAGGTGAGCGTGTTGTCGGCCGCGTAGCTCAGGACCCCGCCGTGCAGGTATCCGTTCTGTTGGAGCAGTTCCTGGCGGATGTCCAGCTCCAGGGTGGCCTCTCCGTCGCCGAAGGCGGTCAGGCGGGCGCCGACCAGGTTGTTGAAGGGTTGGGCCGCCAGGATCTCCTGGGCGAACTCCAGGCCGGCGTCGTTCATGGGGTCCTCTCGGTTCTCACTTTGATAGTGAAGTGAGGTTCTCTCGCTCCATGTGCCTCTGTCAAGATTCGATCCATGGCCGAACCCGATCAGCGTCTGTACTTCCTCCTGCAACGAGCAGCGCACCGGTTGCGCACCGACGCCGACCGTCGCTGCCTGGCGGCCGCAGGCGTCACCACCGCCCAACTCGGCGCCCTGTTCGCCCTACGCGACCGCCCGGGCATCACCCAGCAACGGCTCGCCCACACCCTGGGGTTGGGCGAGTCCGCCATCACCTCCCTGGTCGCGCGGCTGACCAGGGCCGGGCTGGTCACCAAGGACACCCACCCCAGTCGGCATCGTGCGGTGGTGTTGAACCTGACCTCGGCGGGGGAGGAGAGCCTGGCCGCGGCCCGACCCGAGATCGACCGGTTCAACGCCGAGGCGCGGACGTTGTTGGGCCAGGAGGGGTTCGATGGGGTGGTGGAGGCTCTGCGGAGGTTGGCCCTTTGGGAGCCCTGAGGAACGGGTGTGCCTTGCGGGCCTCTACGATCGGTCTCCATGACCGAACACGCTCTGTCCGTTTCCCGTGCCTATGACGAGATCGCCGAACTCTACGCGGAGCACGCGGGTTCGGCCTTCGCGGTGGATCCGTTGCATCGGGCCATGGTCGACGCTTTCGCGGACATGGTGCGTTCCACCGGTGGCGGCACGGTTTTGGACGCCGGTTGCGGCCCCGGGCACATCAGTGCTCACCTGGTCGGGCGCGGGTTGTCGGTGGTGGGTGTGGACCTGGCGTCGGCGTCGCTGGCGTTGGCTCGTGGGATGGGGTCGTCGGCGGGGTTCGTGGTGGGCGGGTTGGCGGAGTTGCCGCTGGTGAGTGGTTCGGTGGCGGGAGTGTTGTCGTCGTATTCGATCATCCACACTCCGCCCGAGGGGCTGTCCGGGGTGTTGGCTCAGATGGGGCGGGTTCTGGTGGGTGGGGGGTACCTGTTGGTGTCCTTCCAAAGTCATGAGGATCCGGGGGGTCGGGTGGAGGCCTTCGATCATCAGGTGGCCACGGCCTACCGGTACGGCGTCGACGAGGTGTCGGGGTTGTTGGGTGAGGTGGGTGTGGTGGAGGTGTCCCGGTCGGTGGTGTCGGGTCTTGAGGATCCTCGGCGTGGGTTCGCCCAGGCGCATCTGTTGTGCCGCAGGGAGTGGCCGAGCGTGTGAGGGGTGTGGGGCTCGGGTGGTGTCGGTGTGGTGGGGTTCTTGGGGTGGGTATGGGAACGGCCCCGTCGAGCGGGTGCTCGGCGGGGCCGTGGTGTGTGGCAGGCGGATGCGGTGGTCGCCTCGCGGCGGGTTGCGCAACGCGGTTCCGAGCCGCCCGCGTGGGGCGTGGTATTCCGTGAAGGCGGTGTGTGGAGCCCGGGGGACACTTGCTACCGCATCTGCCTGCATTGGGTGTAACGGGTGAGGGGGCGTGAGTATTTCCTGGGTGGGGATGTTTGTGTGTCGGGGATCGGGTAGGGCGTGGGGTGAGA
>NZ_DYZD01000040.1 GCF_020741345.1 Nocardiopsis listeri | reverse complement strand
CGACCCCGGTCCAGGAGTCCACCACGCGCATGCCCAGACCACCGGCGGAACGCGCCCGCCCGTCCCCGGCGGCCTTGTCGACGGTGTAGCGCAGTTCGTAACGGCCGTCCGACATGGTCAGCAGCCGGTCGTTGGCGGCCGCCACGACCTGCTCCAGCCGGGCCGCCAGGACGTAGGCGGACAGGCGCACGCTGTCGGTGTTGTCCGCAGACGTGCCCGCGGCCAGGGTGCTCAGCCCCTGCGCGATCGCGTACCGGCGCAGCACCGGCTCCGAACCCGCCATCCGGTCGGCCAGTTCGGCGCGCAGGTCGCCCAACCGGCGGGCCCGGTCGGCGAACATCCCCTGCCAGGTCACGGCACGCTCGGCGGCGCGCTCCGCGGCGGCGGCCACGGTCTCCGACCCGACCAGGTCCGGTGGCTCCTGTTCCCCGGCGGCCACGAGTTCGGGGTCGGCCAGGCTCGCCTGGACCGCCGCCCACCGGTCATCGAAGTCACGGGTGCGACGGCGCAGGTCCCGGCGCTCCTGATCGTCCATCGCGGCCTCCAGGACCTCGGCCTCGTCGGTGAACCCGGCCTCGGCCCGGGCCTCCTCGGCCTCGGCCACGGCGGCGCGCAGCTCCTCGGCGGCCCGCGCGCGCTGGTCCATCGCCTCGGCGGTGCCGCGCAACAGGTCGGCCTCACCGGTCAGTCGCGCGATGCGTTCGGGCAGGCCGGCGTCGTCGCCACGGGCCTGGTCCAGCAGGGTCGTGAGCCGTTCGTGTTCGGCCTGAGCGCCCTCCAGGCGAGTGCGGAACTCACCCTCCTGTCGGCCCAGTGCGCCCACACGTTCCTCGGTGTGCCGCAGTTCCTCGCGCAGCTGGGACAGTTCCTGTTCCAGACGCTTGCGCTCCCCGGCGGCGGCGCGAGCCTCGGCCAGCCGGTTCCGCTCGACCCCGACCTCCTCATCCGCGCTCGCGACGGTACGGTCCTCGGCGATCCTGGCCTCGGTCTCCACTCGGCCCCGCAGCCGCACCACCGTGCTCTCCGCCGCCGACCGTTCCGTCGCGGCCAGATCCGCGGCGACCTGGGCCTCCTTCTCCTGGTCGGCGGAGACCAGTCCCTCCTCACTGGGAACCGCGGGGGAGGGGTGTTCGGTCGACCCGCACACCGCGCACGCCGCCCCCTCCGCCAGGTCGGCGGCGAGCTCGGCGGCCATCTGCCTGATCCGCCGCTCCCGCAGGTCCTGTGCCTGGTCCCGGGTTCGCTGCGCGGTGTCCACGACCGCGCGCCGGGTCTCCTCCGCCCGCTCCAACTCCACGGTCAGCCGCTCGTGTTCCGCCGCCGCCCGACGGCGTTTCTCCGCCAGCGTCAACGCGTCCTGGGCGACCTCCACCAGGCCGGCGCGTTCGCGGACCTGCTCCAGTTCCCGCTGGACCGTCGCCACCCGGGCCGGCAGTGCCCGAGCGCGCTCCTCGGCCCGTTCGGTCTCGGCGCGGACCCCGGTCAGGCGCCGGTCCAGATCGGACAGTTCCCCGCGCAGCGCCCGGCGGCGTTCGGCGTCGCCGCGCAGCAGCTCCAACCGGGCCAGCTCGTCGCGGCGCCCCCGCTCGGCGGCGCGCAACGTCTCCGCGTCCGTCGAGGTGGTCACGCCCAGGTCGGGCAGGCCCGCCACCAGAGACAACCGGTCGGTGAGGGCCAACTCCGCCTTGTCCAGCTCGGTACGGCGGTGGTCACGGGCGCGCAGGAACGGCAGCACGGCGTCGGTGCGCTCCGCGCAGGTCAGGCGTTCCTGGGACCGGGTGCGCCAGGGCCGGTGTTCCTCCAGCAGTGCGCTCCGCTCCCGGGCCTGATCGAGCCGATCCCGCCGATCCCGCAGCGAGCGCCCGTCGGCCAGCGCCTGCCGGGCCCGGTCCCGGGCGAGCGTGAACTCACCGATGAGCGGCTCGGCGTCACGAACGGTCGCGGCGGAGACCACGGCCAGCTCGGTGGCCCAGGCGATCAACTCGGCCGGATCGGATTCCTGCGGCGTGGCGGACCGGCCCACTTCGGCGATCCGGCCGGCGACCTCGCGCACCCGCTCCTCTGCCGAACGCACCTCGCGTTCGAGCCTGCGGGTGTGTCCGCCCAGCCATTCCTCCACGTCCCGGAACACCCGGGTGTTGAAGATCCGCTCCAGGGACTTGCGGCGGTCGTCCGACTTGGCCCGCAGGAACTGGGCGAAGTCCCCTTGGGGCAGCATGACGATCTGGCAGAACTGGGTGAGGGTGAGCCCCACCTGGTCGCCGATGAACTGTCCGGCCTCGTCCGGGCGGGTGGTGACCGGCTGCCACGTTCCCTCCGACAGCTCCTGGACCACCACCTTCTGGTTCTGGGTGACGGTGCCGGTGCCGCGCTTCTTGGGCCGCTCCCAGCGGGGCTTGCGGTTGATCCGGATCCGTCGTCCCCGGATGGTGAACTCCAGGGTCACCTCCGGCTCCAGGTCCGGTGGCGCGTGGTCGCTCTTGGGGGACCGGTCCTTGCTGCGTGCCCCGGGCAGGCTTCCGTACAGCGCGAAGCAGACCGCGTCCAGAACGGAGGTCTTGCCCGCCCCGGTGGGTCCGTGGATGAGGAAGAGACCACCCTGGCCGAGTCGGTCGAAGTCCACCCTTTCGGTACCGGCGAAGGGGCCGAACGCGGTCATGGTGAGGTGGTGCAGGCGCATCAGTGGATCCCTTCCTGGAGCCGAACCTCTTCGATGGCCCGGTCCACGAGCGCGCTCTCCTCCGGGGTGGCGGGCACCCCGCGGGCCCATTCGACGAAGTCGGCGACCACGTCGCGTTCGGGGCGTTCGGCGATCGCGCCGGTCACGGGTCGCCGGTCGGGGGCACCGCCCTCGGGGGCGAACTCCAGCAACAGGGCGTGCGGGAACCGTTCGCGCAGCCGTTCCATGGGCCGGGTCGGCCTACGCGGGTCGGTGAGGGTGACCTGTAGCCAGTGGTCGGTGTAACGCTCCCACCCGGTGCCGGTGAGCAGGTCCTCCAGACGCCCGCGGATCCGGGCGAGGGGGCGTGGCACCGGGGCGTCCACGAACTCGGCCCCGGCGAACCCGCCGGCGTCCAGCTCCACCACCCAGCAGCCCTTGCGGTGGCGTTCCTCGGAGAAGGAGTAGGCCAAGGGGCTGCCCGGATAGCGCACCGTGGGGGTGATGGTCTGTCGGCCGTGCAGGTGGCCCAGGGCGACGTAGTCGACCCCGTCGTAGATGGAGGCGGGCACGTGCGAGGCGCCGCCCACGGAGATGTCGCGTTCGCTGTCGGAGCCCTCTCCGCCGGTGACGAAGGCGTGCGAGAGCACCACCGAACGGGTGCCGGGGCGCTCCTCCAGGTCGGCCCGGACCAGGTCCATGGCGTGTCCGATCACCGCGGGGTGCCCTCGCCCGGTCAGGTCCCAGTGGTGCCGGGCGATCTCCGGTTCCAGGTAGGGGATGCCGTAGAAGGCGACCGGTCCGTGCTCGTCGTCGATGACCACAGGCTCTCCCACGCCCTCCAGGGAGCTGCGCAGGTGGATCCCGGCGGCGTCGATGAGGTCGGTGGCGAAGGCCATGCGGGTGAGGGAGTCATGGTTGCCGCTGATCAACACGGCGCGTGCCCCGGTCGCGCGGATCCGGCCCAGTGCCCGGTCGAACAGGCGCACGGCGTCCACCGGTGGCAGGGCGCGGTCGTAGAGGTCCCCGGCGACCACGACCACGTCGATCCGTTCGGCGTGGACGGTGTCGACGAGGTGGTCCAGGAACGCGGCCTGGGCGTCGATGAGGTTCTCCCGGTGGAAGGAACGACCCAGGTGCCAGTCCGATGTGTGCAGCAGGCGCATGGGACTGGACATTACCCAAGTCGCGGGTGTCCCCGCCCGGGAAACCGGTGGTCCCGTGGACAACTCGCACAGGACCACCGGACGGGGTCACAGCTTTCGGGCCAGGGTGAGCCCGTCGCCGAGCGGCAGCAGGACCTGGGAGACCCGGTCGTCGGCCACCACCCGGTCGTTGAAGTCACGGATGCCCTGCACGTGGGGTGAGGTCTGCTCGGGGTCGATCACCCGCCCGTGGGAGAGGGTGTTGTCCGCCAGGAGCAGCCCGCCGGGGCGGATCCGCGGGACCAGTTCCTCCCAGTAATCGAGGTAACCGGTCTTGTCCGCGTCCAGGAAGGCCAGGTCGAACCGGGTGTCCTCGGGCAGTGCGCGCAGGGACTCCAGGGCCGGGCCGATCCGCAGCTCGATCTTGCCGGAGACCCCGGCGCGCTCCCAGTAGCGGCGGGCCACCGACGTCCACTCCTCGCTGATGTCCAAGGCCAGGAGGGTGCCGTCGTCGGGCAGTCCGCGGGCGAAGCAGATGGAGGAGTAACCGGTGAAGGTGCCGACCTCCACCACGTTCCGGGCTCCGGACAGCCGGGTGAGCAGGGTGGTGAACACTCCCTGCTCGGGTCCGATCTGCATGCCCTTGCGGTCGGGGAAGAGCCGGGCGGTCTCCTCGGAGAGGTCCACGAGGACCGGGTCGATCGGGTCGCTGTGGGCGACGATGTAGGAGTGCAGTTCCGGGGTGAGGCCTTCTGAGGTTCGAGTCACGCTCGCAAGCCTAGAACCCGGGCCTCACCCGGGCCAGGACCACGCCGTGGGCGCCGTCGACCGGACCCGGACGAGCCGGTGAAGGTCAGTGCTGGGGAAGCAGGGTGGGCCAGTCGAAGAGGTAGATCGACCCGACCACGACCCCGATGGTGAGCAGCGGGGTGACGACCTTCTTCTCCACGGGACCGTCGGTGGCGAATCCCCGGCCCTGGCCGATGCGCTTCTTCCAGAACGGCCAGAAGATCGGGACGCCCATCTTGGTGATCATGTCGCCGAAGAAGTGCAGGATCACGCCGAAGGCGACCGCCACGCCGAGCCAGGTGTAGTTCAGGCCGGCCGCGTACAGGCCCAAGGTGATCGCCGCGGTGCCCAGGGCGTTGATGATCCCCGACGCCGCACGGTTCTTGTCCAGACCGAATCCCAGACCCTGGAGCGCGATACCGATGAGCAGGAACACGAACACCTGAACGGCCAACTCCGACCACAGGGCCAGGAGGGTGACCAGGATGCCCATCAAGGCGGCGAAGAAGAACGAGTGCGTCCCCATCCGGTGACCGCCGAAGGCCCAGTTCAAGATGTCACTGAGGACCTCGGTGACCTTCCCGTAGGTCTTGGTCACCGTCGCGCTCTTGTGGTCCACGTCGGGCAGGAGGGCCGCCCCCGCGCACACCAAGGATCCGGCGACGATCTCACCCGGGCCCAGCGCGAAACTGAGTCCGAGGAATTCCTTGCCTTGGACGAACGGAACGACCGCCATCCAACCGACCACGCCGCTCAGTGCGTGAGAGTGCCCCATCATGGCGGGAACCGTAGCGGAAGTCCCCTATTCGCCGCGAATCGGAGTTCGGTTTTCGGTCGACCGATCAGGAGCCCTTTCGTCACTCCGGTCCCGCGAAACGCCCCGGATTCCCGGCGTAGGAGTCGAATGGGTTGCGATATCCCGCCTCACCTGGGAGATGATTGACGCTCATCACAACCTGTTGGTAGACAACCAACAACCCCCAGGTGGCCCGGCCACCACCCCACGATGAACCGACAGGGGCCGTCATGACACAGCACCCACCTCCCTCCGGCACCCTTCTTCGACGGACGCTGGCCTCCACCGGCGCGCTGATCCTGGTCGGGGGGCTGTCCGCGGTACCCGCGGCGGCCGATGAGACCGACGCGAACACCCTCACCGTGGCCATCTCCCAGCAGGTGGACTCGTTCAACCCCTTCACGGCGCAGTTGGCCGTCACCACCAACATCCTCAGACACGTCTACGACAGCATCGTGACGGTCGACCCGGAGACCAATGAGCCCGCGCCCTCTCTCGCGGAGAGCTGGGACACCTCCGACGACGGTCTGACCTGGACCTTCAACCTCCGTGACGACGTCTTCTTCACCGACGGCGAGCAGCTCACCGCCGACGACGTCGCCTGGACCTTCACCACCATCATGGAGAACGACGCCGCGGCCATCGCCTCGGGCAACTACGTCGCCGGGTTCGAGGAGGTCACCGCCGAGGACGACCACACCGTGGTCATCGAACTCGACGAACCCCAGGCCACCATGACCGCGCTCAACGTCCCGATCGTGCCCCGACACGTGTGGGAACCGATCGTGGAGGAGGAGGGCGAGAACTTCTCCGACTACGCCGGAGACGACTTCCCCACGGTCGGCAGCGGTCCCTTCGCCCTCACCGAGCACTCTCGAGGGGAGCACATCCGCCTGGAGGCCAACCCCGACCACTGGCGCGGCCCCGCCGGCTTCGACGAGCTGTACTTCCGCTACTACTCCGAGAAGGACGCCGCCGTCGAGGCGCTGCGCAGCGGAGAGGTCTCCTTCGTCTACGAACTGACCGACGCCCAGGTCACCTCCCTGGAGTCGGCCGAGGACATCGCCGTCAACATCGCCGACGGCAAGCGGTTCCAGGCCTTCACGATCAACCCGGGCGCGCAGACCCAGGACGGTGAGGCGTTCGGCGACGGACACCCCGCGCTCCAGGACCGGACCCTGCGCCAGGCCATCGTCATGGGCATCGACAACGAGGAGATCGTCCAGCAGGGCGCCAACGGCCAGGCCGTCGCGGCCGGCGGCTACATCCCGCCGCGTTACACCGACTTCCACTGGTCGCCCGAGGGCGAGGAGGCCATCCTCGACTTCGACCCGGACGCCGCCAACGAAATGCTCGACGAGGCCGGCTACGACAGGGGCGACGACGGTGTGCGCGTCTCACCCGACGGCGACCGCCTCGAACTGCGCATGCACGTCCACTCCGACCGCCCGGACAACGTCCAGGCCGGACAGGTCATCGCCGAGCGCCTCGCCGACATCGGTGTCGAGATCGACAACCGGACCGTCGACCCGGGCATCCTGAGCGACGCCCTCTACGACGCCGAGTACGACCTCATCTTCACCGGGTGGACGGTCAACCCCGACCCCGACTACGTGTTCAGCATCCACACCTGCGACGCGTTGCCCACCGAACCGGGCACCATGCAGGGCGACGCCTACTTCTGCGACGAGGAGTACGACGAGCTCTACGAGGCGCAGCTGAGCGAGTACGACCACGAGGCCCGCGCCGAGATCGTCCACCGGATGCAGGAGATCCTCTACGAAGAGGCCGTCGTCAACGTCCTGGCCTACCCGAACATCATGGAGGCCTACCGGACCGACCACATCGAGAGCATCCGGCTGGAGCCGACCGAGGGCGGCAACATCTGGGGTCAGGACGGCTACTGGGCCTGGTGGTCCGCCCAGCCCGTGGCCGGCGGATCCGACGCGAACAGCGGTGGGATCTCCACCGGGGTGGGCATCGGCGTCGGCGCCGTGGTCCTCGTCCTGCTCGCCGGTGGCGCCTTCCTGTTCTTCCGCAACCGTTCCACCGTGGAGGACCGCGAGTGACGACGACGCCCATCGAGGCGGACGGATCGGACGGGGCGGGGGCCGACGAGCTCCCCGCCCCGGCGGCCCCCGGGGGCGGGCACCGGGCACGGCGGGTGATCACCTACGTGCTCGGTCGTCTGCTGACAGCGGTCGTGTCCCTGTTCGCCGTGATCGTCGCCGGGTTCTTCCTCTTTCGGATCCTGCCCGGTGACCCCGTCCGCGCCATGACGGAGGGGCGTGAGGTCACCGCCGAACAGCGCGCGGAACTGCGCCGTCAGTTCGGCCTCGACCAACCCCTGTGGCGGCAGTTCCTCGACTACGCCGAAGGGCTGATCCACCTCGACCTGGGCGTGTCCTTCCAATACCGCGAACCGGTCGTCGACCTCATCCTGGAGCGCCTGGGGCCGACCATCCTGCTCGCCGGCACCGGCACGATCATCGCCGCCCTGCTCGGCCTGTTCCTGGGGTCGCGGGCAGGTTGGAATCCGGGCGGGCGCGGCGACCGGGTCAACACCGCCGTCGCGCTGTTCTTCTGGTCGGTGCCCACGTTCTGGCTCGGCCTGCTCCTCATCGTCCTGCTGGCCTCCGGCCGCGGTTTCATGCCCGGCCTGTTCCCGACCGGCGGCATGGTCGACCCGGGGCTGACCGGACCGGTGGAACGCGCGCTGAGCACCGCACAGCACATGGTCCTGCCGGTCACCACCATGGTGGCGGTCATCTACGCCCAGTACCTGATGATCATGCGCTCCTCCCTCATGGACGAGAAGGGGGCGGACTACCTGACCACCGCTCGCGCCAAGGGACTGCGCGACGTCCTGGTCAGGCGCAGGCACGCCGTTCCCAACGCGCTGTTGCCCACCGTCACGCTCATCTTCCTCAACCTCGGACAGGTCGTCTCCGGGGTGATCCTGGTGGAGACGGTCTTCTCCTGGCCCGGCCTCGGCCAACTCTTCTACTCCGGCCTGGAAGTCCCCGACCTCGGCCTCGTCCAAGGGCTGTTCGTGGTCTTCGCGGCCTCGGTGATCCTCATGAACCTCCTGGCCGACCTGGTGTATCCGCTGCTCGACCCACGGGTGCGCCCATGAGCGCGCCCACCGAACCCGCGCCCGGCACGGTGGTCTCGCCCCGCGCCCTGGCCCGGAAACGACGTCGTGAGGCCCTGGGCCGGTTCGCCCGCGATTACGCGCGCAACCGCGCAGGCCTGTTCGGACTGGCCTCGCTGCTCACGATCGGGGTGCTCGCCCTGACCGCGCCCCTGTTCGTGGACCAGGCGCACCTGACCATCACCGGCGCGCCCGGCGGCAGCTACCAGCCGCCGAGCCCGGAGTTCCCACTGGGCACCGACAACTTCGGACGTTCGATCCTGGACCTGATCATCTGGGGCGCGCGCGTCTCGTTGACGGTCGGCCTGCTGGCCACGTTCGTCTCCGTCACCCTGGGCACCCTGGCCGGGGTCACCGCCGGTCACTTCGGCTCCTCCGGCGGGGTGGGCGGCCGTGTGGTCTCCTCGGTGATCATGCGTGTCACCGACTGGTTCCTGGTGCTGCCCACCCTGGTCCTGGCGGTGGCCCTGGCCGCGGTGCTGCCGCGCGGCACCGGCACGATCATCCTCGCGATCGGGCTCACCGTCTGGCCGCCCACCGCCCGGCTGGTGCGCGCCCAGACGCTGGCGGTGGAGGCCCGCCCCTACGTGGAACGTGCCCGGGCCCTCGGTGGCGGCCACGCCCACGTCATGGGCTGGCACGTGTTGCCCAACGTGATGCCGGTGGTGCTCGCCCAGACCACGCTTTTGGTGGCGACCTCGATCATCGCCGAGTCCACCCTGGCCTTCCTGGGGATGGGCGACCCCACCACCATCTCCTGGGGCGGCATCCTCCAGGCCGCGCGCACCTCCGGGGCGATCAGCGCCGGGATCTGGTGGTACATCGTGCCGCCCGGACTGGCCATCGCCGTGGTCGCGCTGTCCTTCACCCTGTGCGGGCGCGCGGTCGAGTCCGTCATCAACCCACGTCTGAGGGGAGGAGCCGGGTGAGCGGCCTTCTCGACGTCCGGGACCTGCACGTCACCTACGCCACCGGCGGGGGTGAGATCCCCGCGGTGCGCGGTGTGAACCTGTCCCTTGACCGCGGTGACACCCTCGGTGTGGCGGGGGAGTCCGGCAGCGGAAAGTCCACCGTGGCCCTGGCCCTGCTGCGTCTGCTTCCGGCCAGTGCCCGTGTCACCGGGGACATCCTGCTGGAGGGCGAGAACGTCCTGGAGATGAAATGGGGCCGCCTGCGCGCCGTGCGCTGGGTCGGTGCCTCGGTGGTCTTCCAGGGGGCCATGCACTCCCTCAACCCGGTCAAGCGGATCGGTGATCAGATCGCCGAACCCCTCCTGCTGCACCAAACCGTGAAGCCGGACCGGGTCGCCGCCAGGGTCGACGAACTCCTCGAACAGGTGGGCCTGCCCACCTCCCGCGCCCAGGACCACCCCCACCGGTTGTCCGGGGGGCAACGCCAGCGGGTGATGATCGCGATGGCGCTGGCCTGTGAGCCGCGTCTGATCATCGCCGACGAGGCCACCACCGCCCTGGACGTCATGATCCAGGCGCAGATCCTCGCGTTGTTGCGCGGGCTGGTCGAGGAGACCGGCATCGGCATGCTGATGATCAGCCACGACCTGTCCGTCCTGGCCGCCACCTGCGACCGGGTCGCGGTCATGTACGCCGGTCGGATCGTGGAGGACGGGCCGGCGCGGGACGTGGTGCACCGGCCCGCCCACCCGTACGCGAGCGCGCTCAGCGCCGCCTTCCCCAAGATCGGGGATCCCGCCTCCCGACTGGCCCCGCGTGGTCTTCCGGGAGACCCGCCGGACCCGGCCGACCCGCCGTCGGGCTGCGTGTTCCGACCGCGATGCGCGGTGGCCGAGTCGGTGTGCGCCACCGTCGATCCGCCACTGTGGCCGGTCCACCCGGACGCCGATGGACACGCCGACCGGCACGCGGCGTGCGTGCACGTGGGCCCGGGATCGCTTTCGAAGGAGAGCGAGAGCGTCGACCCGACCGGGGAGACCAGTACAGAGGAGACGAGCCGTTGAGCGCCGACACCGCCCCCCGTCCGCCCTCGGCCGACCCCGAGGCGCAGACTCCGCCCGTCCTGAGGGCCGACTCCGTGGAGGTGGCCTTCACCGCCGGGTTCGCCCCCGGCGGGGGACGGGGCATCGCCCGCGCCGTGGACGGCGTTCACCTGGACGTGCGGCCCGGGGAGATCGTGGCCCTGGTCGGGGAGTCCGGCTGCGGCAAGACCACCCTGGCCCGCACGCTCCTGGGGTTGGAACGGCCCACCGCCGGTCGGGTGCTGTTCGAAGGCGAGCCGCTGCGCTACCGCTCCCGTGACCTTCGGGCCTACCGGCGTCGGGTGCAGCTTGTGCAGCAGGACCCGATGGGCTCGCTCAATCCGAGGCGCACCGTGTACGAGTCGGTGGTCGAGGGGCTTCGTGTCCACGAGGGCACCACGGTCGACGAGCCGGAACGAGTGGAACGCGCGCTGTCGCGCGCCGGTCTGCGCCCGCCCGAACGCTTCCTCTCGCGCTACCCGCACGAGCTGTCGGGAGGCCAGCGCCAGCGGGTGGTGATCGCCGGCGCCCTGGTCCTGGACCCCGAGGTGCTGGTGGCCGACGAACCGGTGGCGTCCCTGGACGCCTCGGTGCGCGGCGAGATCCTGCGACTGCTGCTGGAGTTGCGAGACGAACTGGGACTGTCCGCCCTGGTGGCCACGCACGACCTCGGTCTGGCCTGGAACATCGCCGACCGGGTGGCCGTGATGTACCTGGGTCGAGTGGTCGAACTGGGCACGGTGGAGGAGGTGCTGTCCGCGCCCGCGCACCCGTACACGCGCGCCCTGCTGTCGGTGCTGCCCGACTCCGACGTGGAGGAGGGGCCGGTGGTGCTCAGCGGTGAGCCACCGGACCCCGAGCAGGTGCCCTCGGGGTGTCGTTTCCACCCGCGCTGCCCGATCCTGGCCTCCGGGGAGGCCGAGCGGGCCGGGGTGGCAGACCGGTGCTCGAGCGTGGATCCGGAGATCCTGGGCGGTGGGGCCGAGCGTCGCGTGGCCTGCCACTGGGCGGCCGCGGACGGGTCCGGACGCCTGCTCGAACGGGCCACCTGACCCACCGAACGTGGACGTCTCCGGGATCCGGGGTTCCACACCTGTTCGTCCTTGGCCGGGACCGGCCGGGGAGAGCGCGCCGAGACGGAACAGCGTTGTGGTGGGGGCCGTTGGCATGGGTATGGCGACCACAGAGAACACCACGAGCGAGCGTCCGACCTCGGGGCCCGGAACCGCCCCACCGCCCCCGCCCGTGTTCACCGACCGCGACTTCTGGCACGGGTCGGAGCTGGACGTGGGCGCCTACCTGGACCGGCTCGGACTGTCCGGTGACCTGCCGCCCACCCTGGACACCCTGACCGCGGTGCACCGCGCCCACCTGGCCGCGATCCCCTTCGAGAACCTCCAGTTGCTGTTCGACCGCCCGGTTCCGCTGGACGTGCCGTCGTTGACGGACAAGATGGTCCGCCACCACCGGGGCGGCTACTGCTACGAACAGAATCTGCTGCTGGCCGCGGCCCTGGACCGGCTCGGGTTCACGCTCACCGCGTTCAGCGCACGTGTGTCGGTGGGCGGCGACGGGCGGCCCCGCCCCTCCACCCACGCCCTGCTGAAGGTGGAACCGGACGGCTCGCCGTGGCTGGTGGACGTCGGTTTCGGTGGTGGAGGGCTGCTGGAGCCCTTCCCCTTCGTGGACGGGCACCAGACCTCCCAGGACGGCTGGGACCTGCGTCTGGACCGGATCTCGGAGGTGGGGGAGGAGGAGTGGCTGCTGCGTTCCTTCGACGGGAAGGAGTGGCGGAACCTGTACTCCTTCACCACGGCCGGGAACCTGCCGCAGGACTACGAGATCTTCAGCCACTACCTCACCACCCACCCGCGTTCGCCGTTCCGGAGCCGGCTGATGGCCGCACGGACCATCGGCGGTACCCGGTACTCCCTGACCGACACGACCCTGACGGTGGAGCGGGTCGGCACGGACCGGAAGGACCCGGGCGTCGGGCCGGAACGGGAGGTGCGCGAGTTGCGGGTGGAAGAGCTGGGAGAGGTGTTGCGCGAGGTCTTCGACATCCGCCTTGACCAGGGAGAACGCGGTGTGGTCGAGGAGCGGGTGCGCGGCTTCCTTGGCGTGTGACTCACATCACATTTCACGCGTTCGGGGGTGGACACCGACGCCTCCCGCACGAGAAGCGTGTGGTCGGCGGGTGTGCCGACGGCGCGTCGGTGCGCCCACCGGCCACCTTCGATCCGGTTGGGGTGATCGCACATGTTCACCGTCGCGGAACCCCGGGCAGGACCCTTGAGGTGTCACTCCCAGGGAGTCAGCCCATGCCGCACATGACCACGGAAGACGTTCACGAGTACATCAACGGGATCTGCTTCAAGACCGGCCCTCCCGGCAAGGTCGGAGCCGAGACCGAATGGCTGGTGACCGACCCGGAACGACCCACCGAACCCGTCACCATCGACCGCCTCGCGGAGCTCGTGGAGGCCTGTGGCGCCCCGCCCGCGGGAAGCCGGATCACCTTCGAGCCGGGGGGTCAGATCGAGCTCAGCTCACCGGCGTTGCCGGGTCTCACCCAGGCCCACGAGGCACTCGCGGTCGACCTTCGGCACATCGAGAAGACCCTCGCGGACGCCGGACTTTACCTGGCCGAGACCGCGCTCGACCCGGTACGTCCGCCCGAACGACAACTCCGATCGCCCCGTTACACGGCGATGGAGCGATTCTTCGACCGGCACCGCCACGCCAGTGGCCGCACCATGATGTGCAGCTCCGCGTCCATCCAGGTGTGCCTGGACAACGGAGCCGACGCCGCCGACCTCCGCGGGCGCTGGCGGTTCCTGCACCGCCTCGGCCCCGTCCTGGTCGCGGCCTTCGCCAACTCGGCCGTCTGGCGAGGCCGCCCCACCGGTTGGAAGTCCTCCCGGTGGGCCATCTGGGCGGCCACCGACGCGACCCGCACCCGACCCGTCCTTGAACCCGGCACCGTCACCGACCCCGCCACGGCCTGGGCCGAGTACGCCCTGGGCGCACGGGTGATGGCACTGCCCGAGATCCCCGGTGGGGGCGGTGCCTGGACCGCCGATCCGGGAATCACCCTGGCCGACTGGGTCGACGGGCGGGGGCCGCGCCCGGTGACCCCCGCCGACCTGGAATTCCACCTGAGCACCCTGTTCCCGCCCATCCGCCCGCGCGGCTGGTGGGAACTGCGCATGATCGACACCGTGCCCCTGCGCTGGTGGCCGGTCCCGGTGGCGCTCGCCGCCGCCCTGACCGAAGACTCACGGGCCAGGGCCGTCGCCGAGGAGGCCACCGAGCGCCTGTGCCGCGGCGCCGCGCCCACACCCACGCTGTGGCTGCGCTCCGCCCGGCTGGGCCCCGGGGACGCCGAGATCTTCGCGTGCGCGCGGACCTGCTTCGACGCCGCCATAGAGGCCCTGCCCCGCATGGGGGCGGCCGCGCTCGCCGCTCTCGTCGACGAGTACGCCGGTCACTACGTCCGGCGAGGACTGTGCCCCGCCGACACCGCTCTCCAGGTGCCCGCACCGCGGCCCGCCGATTCGACGGCGACCGCGCGCGAGCGCCTCGCCCACCGTGGAGGTTCCTCATGAGCCTGGAACAGGAACGCGCCAAGGAACGCATCGCCGCCGAACTCGACCGCGGCCGCCGACGCAGCAACGGGCTGACCCTGCTGGCCCTCGACGACACCGAACTGCTCGCCCAGCACTCGCCCCTGATGTCGCCGCTGGTCTGGGACCTGGCGCACATCGGTAACTACGAGGAACAGTGGCTGCTGCGCGCCGCGGGGGGAAGGGAGGCGCTGCGCCCGGACATCGACGGGCTCTACGACGCCTTCGAGAACCCGCGCGCGGACCGGGTCACCCTCCCGCTGCTGCGACCCGAGGAGGCACGCGAGTACAACGAGCGTGTGCGACGGGAGGTCCTCGACACGTTGGAGGGCGCCGACCTGTCCCCGAGCCCCCCGGTGCCCGCCCAGGCGGGGAAGGCGGAACGCTCCCTGCTCGACGCGGGCTTCGTCTTCCACATGGTGATCCAGCACGAGCACATGCACGACGAGACGATGCTGGCCACACACCAGCTTCGACGCGGGGACCCGGTCCTGTTGGAGGAGACGCCCGCCCCCGACGCGTTCGAACCACCCGAAGAGGCGGAGGTGTGGGTCCCGGCCGGACCCTTCACACTCGGCACCGACGACGACCCCTGGTCCTACGACAACGAACGACCCGGCCACACCGTCGACCTGCCCGCCTACCGGATCGACACCCTCCCGGTCACCAACGCCGCCTACCTGGAGTTCGTCGACGACGGTGGCTACCGTGACCCCCGATGGTGGAGCCCGGCCGGTTGGGAGTGGCGGACACGACGGGAGGCCATCGCTCCGGCGTTCTGGAGCTTGGAGGGCGGACGCTGGACCCGCCGCCGCTTCGGCCGGCACGAGGACGTGCCGCCGAACGAGCCGGTCCAGCACGTGAGCTACCACGAGGCCGACGCCTACGCCCGCTGGGCGGGCAAACGCCTTCCCACCGAGGCCGAGTGGGAGAAGGCGGCCCGGTTCGACCCCGCCACCGGGCGCTGTCAACGCTTCCCCTGGGGCGACGCCGAACCCCGGACGCGCCACGCCAACCTGGGCCAGGGGCGGCTGGGACCGGACCCGGTGGGCACCCATCCGGACGGTGCCTCCCCGCTCGGCGTCCAACAGCTCATCGGGGACGTGTGGGAGTGGACCTCCACCACCTTCCACGGCTACCCGGGGTTTCGATCCTTCCCCTACCGCGAGTACTCGGAGGTCTTCTTCGACGACGGCTACAAGGTTCTGCGCGGAGGGTCGTGGGCCACCCACCCCACCGCGGTGAGATCCACCTTCCGCAATTGGGACCACCCGATCCGACGGCAGATCTTCAGCGGGTTCCGCTGCGCACGCGACGCGGACCCGTCCTGATGTGCCGCCACCTCGCCTACCTGGGACCGCCGCGCACGTTGCACGAACTGCTGTACTCGGCGCCCCATTCGTTGTTGGTCCAGTCCTGGGCGCCCCGGCGCCAGCGGTACGGCACCGTCAACGCCGACGGGTTCGGCGTCGGTTGGTACTCGCCGAGGCCCGAGACGCAAGCGATCGAAGAGCCCGTGCCGCCCCTGCGCTACCGGAGGGCCATGCCGATCTGGGGCGACTCCTCCTTCGCCGACGCGGCCCGCGCCATCACCTCCGGGTGCGTGGTCGCGGCCGTGCGCGACGCCACCGTCGGGTTCGGCTCCGAGGAGTCCGGCGCCCAACCCTTCCGGGCGGATCACCTGCTGTTCAGCCACAACGGGGCGGCCAAGGACGACCACGCGCTCGCCGTGGGGCTCGGCTCGCCACCGCCCCCAGACGCCTTGGAGGCCCGGGCACCCGTGGACTCGGCCCCGCTGTTCGCCCGCGCACTGGGGCTGTGGCGGGCCTCCGGCGACCTGCCGGGGTCCCTGGCCGCCGTGGTGCGCCAGGCCCGCGAACACTCCCAAGGTCGCTACAACCTGTTGGCCGGGGACGGTACGACGATCGTCGGCACGACCGCGGGGGACACCCTGTTCACCCTGCGCCGGCCGGGGCGTGCGCAGGGGGAGGGCGACGAGGTCTTCCTGGCCTCCGAACCCTTCGACGACGGACGCGGCTGGCGAGAGGTCCCCGAGGAGTCCGTGGTGGTCGCCACCCGGGAACACACCGACATCCGGCCGCTCGGCTGACCGGTACGGGAAACAGGAGGCAGCATGTTCCGGATCGACCGCAACCTCACAGGAGACGACCTCGACAAGGCCTTGCGGGCCGACGTCGCCGAAGGCCTCACCGCCCACCCCAAACGGCTCCCGCCCAAGTGGTTCTACGACGAACACGGCAGCGCCCTGTTCGAGGACATCACCCGGCTGCCCGAGTACTACCCGACCCGCACCGAACGCGGCATCCTCGAACTCCGCTCCGACGAGATCGCCCGGGCCGCAGACGCCGTCACCCTCATCGAGCTCGGATCCGGGTCCGGGGTCAAGACCCGGCTGCTGCTCGACGCCCTGCGCCGCCACGGCTCACTGAGACGCTTCGTGCCCGTCGACGTCAGCGGCGACTTCCTGGCCGCCTCCGCCCGACGGGTCGCCGACGACCACCCGGGCCTGGACGTGCACGCCGTGGTCGGTGACTTCGAACACCACCTGGGCCTGTTGCCGGTCAACGAACACGACGGCCGTCGGATGCTCGCCGTCCTGGGGTCCACCATCGGCAATCAAGCACCCGCCGAACGCGCCGTGTTCCTGCGCGACGTGCGCGGCACCCTCGATCCGGGCGACACGCTCCTGCTCGGTGCCGACCTGGTCAAGGACCCGGCGCGCCTGGTCGCCGCCTACGACGACGCCCAAGGGGTCACCGCCGCCTTCGACCGCAACGTCCTTTCGGTGATCAACCGGCGGCTGGGCGGTGACTTCGACCCGGCGGCCTTCGATCACCTGGCCGTGTGGAACGCCGAACACGAGTGGATCGAGATGCGCCTGCGCGCCCGCGCCCACCAGCGGGTGCGTGTGGCCGACCTCGACCTGGAGGTCGACTTCGAGGCCGGCGAGGAGATGCGCACCGAGATCTCCGCCAAGTTCCGTCGCGAAGGACTCACCGAGGAACTGGACGCCGCCGGGTTCACCCTCACCCATTGGTGGACCGACCCGGCCGGTGACTTCGCCCTCAACCTGTCCACCGCACGCTGAGCCGCCGGCCGGGGTCAACCGACGGCGACCCCCAGAAGTGACCCGACCAGGTAGGTGAGCGCCATCGCGAAGGACCCGCCGAGTACACACCGCACCGCCGCGCGCAGCGGCAGCGCGCGACCCATCCGGGCGCTCACCGCGCCCAACAGGCCGGTGGCCACCAGCACCGCCACGACGGTCACCGGCAGACGCCACGCGTCCGCGCTGAGCAACATCGCCGACAGTGGGATCAGCGCGCCGAACAGGAAGGAGAACATACTGGCGAAGGCGGCCTGCCACGGGTCCGTCCGATAGCGGTTCAGGCCCAGCTCCACCTCCACGTGCGCCCGAAGGACGTCGTGTTCGGTGAGCTCCTCGGCCACCTTCTCCGCCAACTCCTCACTCAGGCCCCGGGCGCGGTACATCCCGGCCAGTTCGGCGAGTTCTCCCTCCGGGTCCTCGATCAGCTCACGGCGCTCATGCGCGATGGCGGCGCGCTCGGTGTCCCGTTGTGTGCTCACCGACACGTACTCGCCGGCCGCCATCGACAGAGCGCCCGCCAAGGTGCCCGCCACCCCGGCCACCAACAGGGCCTCCCGGTGCGGAGTGGCACCCGCCACTCCCACCACCAGACCCGCGGTCGAGACGATGCCGTCATTGGCGCCCAGAACGGCCGCGCGCAGGCCGTTCAGCAGTGACCCCAGACGTTTTTGGGATCGTTCCGAGTGGTCCTCTGCCATGGCGTCAGCCTCGCACGCGCCGACTCCGCCCTACGGTCGCACCACGCCGGACTCCGGTACGCTCGTCCCGTGTTCAAGGTAGGAGTTTTCGGCGCCGATGGGCGCATGGGGTCAGAGGTCGTCAAAGCGGTTCAGGCCGCCGACGACATGGAACTCGTCGCGGGCGTGGACGCCGGCGACGATCGTGACGCGGTGCTGGGGGCCGACTACGTCGTCGACTTCACCCACCCCGACGCGGTGATGGACAACCTTCGGTGGTTGATCGACAACGGCATCCACGCCGTGGTCGGCACCACAGGCTTCGACGAGGCGAGGCTGGCGAGCGTCCGCGCGATGCAGGACGCGAAGCCCGGGGCGAAGGTGCTCATCGCCCCGAACTTCGGTATCGCCGCGGTGCTGATGATGCACTTCGCGAAGAAGGCCGCGCCCTACTTCGACTCCACCGAGATCATCGAACTGCACCACCCGAACAAGGCCGACGCGCCCAGCGGTACCGCCGCCCGGACCGCGGAGCTGGTCGCCGAGGCCCGCCGCGAGGCCGGCACCGCTCCGATGCCGGACGCCACCACCTCCGAGATCCCGGGCGCCCGCGGCGCCGACGTGGAGGGCGTGCGCGTCCACGCGCTGCGCGTCCAGGGCCTGATCGCCCACCAGGAAGTGGTCTTCGGCACCGACGGCGAGACCCTGAAGATCCGCCACGACTCGATGAACCGCACTTCGTTCATGCCCGGGGTCCTGCTCGGCGTGCGCCGGGTGGCGGACCTGCCGGACGCCCTGACGCTGGGCCTGGAGTCCCTCATGGGCCTGGACTGACCACACTCGTTCACAAGGGGGCCGCCCGACGGGCGGCCCCCTTCACGCGTTCAGGCCCCGCGGCGGCAGGTGTAGAAGAGCTGGACCTCGGGGCGGGCGTCGGGGTCCTTGGGTTCGAAGGTGACCACGCGCTCGTCCTCGATGACCAGACCGGCGTTGGTGACCACCTCGCGCAGCTCGTCGCGGGGATATCCCGACACACGGATCGCCGAGCCCAGGAAGGGGATCGGTTCGTCGTCGAGGTCGGATTCCACCATGGACAGGCACAGCAGGCCGCCCGGGGCCAGGGACGCGCGCACGCGGCCCAGGGCCTGGGCGATGCGGTCCTTGGGCAGACACAGCAGCGAGAAGAACGCCACGATCGCGTCGTAGGAGGTCTCGACCGGGTCCAGGTCCATGATGTCGGCCTGGCGGAACTCGGCCCCCGGAACGTTCTCGCGGGCCAGTTCCAGCATGCGTTCGGAGATCTCGAAACCGGTCACCCGGGCGCCGGCGTTGACCAGCTGGAGGGCGGTCGGCAACCCGGTGCCCGACCCCAGGTCCAGGACGTGCGCCCCCTGGGGAAGGGAGTCCAGTAGTCGACGTACGCAGTCCTCCTGGCCCTCCTTGTTCGGGAACGCCTCCTCGTAGCGTTCCCCGATGGCGTCGAAGGCCTCGGCCTGCTCCGCGCGTCGTTCGGCCCACGCTACGGGGTCCGGGGCGAGGTCACGTTGGTCTGTGTGGTCACTCGGCACGGCGGTGGTCTCTCCCTGGTGATGCGGGTTGGGAGGCGAATCCTAGCCGGACATGTGTCCGATGTGGTGAACGCTCAGATCCGCCCTGGCAGGACGGGGTGTCCGTCCTCCAGGTAGACCGGTCCGCCGGAGCGGTCGTCCACGTCGACACCGGCGACCATCCGGCGCGCCGTACCCCCGACCAGGTACTCCTCCAGCTTCTCCGGTGGCACCCAGGCCCATCCGGACAGTTCCTCCTCGGGCAGGACGAACTCCTCCGAGGGGACCTCCACCCGGAACAACCAGTGCAGGGCCGGGGTGCGCGGCGGGGCGGGCGGTACCCAGTCCGTCACCAGCAGGGCCCGGGGCGACGCGGGCACTCCGAGTTCCTCGGCGATCTCCCGTAGACAGGCGGTCAGGGGCGACTCCTCGGCCTCGATGATCCCGCCGGGGACACCCCACGGCCGATCGGGCATGTACACCCGCCGAACCAGCAGCACGTCGCCCTCGGCCGAACGGATGAGCGCCCCCGCCGATCCACGGGTGGCCGGCAGGGAGGCGAAGAAGTCCTCGTCGCTCAGTTCTCTCACCCGAGCGACTATAGGTCCGCTATCCCAGGAGCAGGGCGATGGAGAACAACGCCCCGAACACCATCTGCAGCTTCCCGGTCTCGCCCAACCCCAGCACCAGATCACGGCCGACCTGGCCGCCCAGCACCCGGCGCAGCGGCGGCACGGCCAGGGGCACCGCCAACAGCACCAGCGGCACCCACCAGGACACCGGCAGCAGGGCCGGCGCGAACACGAACGAGGCGACGATCATCCCGGCGTACATACGGCGGGTGCCGGTCTCGCCCAGACGCACCGCCAGGGTGATCTTCCCGGTCTCCCGGTCGGTGGGGATGTCGCGCAGGTTGTTGATCACCAGCACCGAGCAGGACAGCAGCCCGACCGGAACCGATGCCACCCACGCCTGCCAGGGGGCCGCCTCCAACTGCACGAACACGGTGCCCACCACGGCCACCACGCCGAAGAACACGAACACCGATACCTCGCCCAGCCCCCGGTAGCCATAGGGGCTGCGGCCACCGGTGTAGTACCAGGCGGCGGCGATCGCGGCCGCGCCGATCAACAGCAGCCACCACGAGGTGGTCGCCACCAGCACCAGACCCACCAGGCCGGCGAACGCGAAGCTCCCCAGAGCCGCAGCCAGGACCTGCCCGGGCGTCGCCAGCCCGGAGGCGGTCAACCGGGTGGGCCCGGTCCGTTCCTCGGTGTCGGTGCCCTTCACCCCGTCGCTGTAGTCGTTGGCGAAGTTCACCCCCACCTGCAGGGCCATCGACACCACCAACGCCAGGAGCGCCTTCCACCAGACGAACCCGTCCAGGGCGAAGGCCAACGCGCTGCCCACCGCCACCGGCACGATCGAGTTCGCAAGCGTGCGGGGGCGCAACCCCGAGACCCATTCACTGACCGTGGCCACGCGCCGGTCCTCCAGTTTCCACACAGGGCGCTCCTGGGCGCGCCACAACGACCACCCCACGGTAGTGCCTGCTCGAAGCGGGACCGAACCCTACTCGGAGATGGCCGCGTGCAGCCGCACCATGGGCACCAGCCGGCCCATGTCGATTTCTCGGCGGGCACCGTCGACGCGCCATCCCGAAGCCTCCACGAACGACCTCAGCGCGTTGTCCTCCTCCGGGGTCCACACGTGAACCGTGCCGAACCCGCCCTCGACCAGGTGGTCCACACACGCGTTCAGCAGTCGGCTGCCGTGCCCCTGACGGACCCGCTCGGGGTCCACGTGCAGGGCGAACAGCTCGGCGTCCTTGGCCGGCCACAGGTCGGGATCGCCCGCCGGACCGAACGCGGCGAATCCCACAACCGTGCGTTCCCCGCCCACCTCGTCGGTGGCCACCACCAACCGGTGCTTGGAGGTGGGGGGCGACTCCAGCGCCGTCGTCCACTGTTCCCGGAAACTCTCCCGGGCCTGGTCACCGGACATCTCCTCGGCCACCTCGGCGGGCAACAACTCCCCGTACACCGCGCGCCACGATGCCACCTGCAGGTCCACCACCGTGTCCACGTCGGCGGCACGGGCGGGACGGACGAACTGCGCACTGGACACGAAGGGCCTCCTCTGGGGGCCCATGCCCGAAACAAGTGGATGCCGGAGTTTCCGGAGCTTGCCCGAGCATGGGAACATCTATGGTGTGAGCCTCATTATCAGAGTTATCGTGAACGCGCTCGCCCTTTGGGCGGCTGTCTTCCTGATCGACGGCATCGAGATCCAGACCGACGACACCGTCGGTCAGATCGTCGTCTACCTGATCGTCGGTGCGATCTTCGGTGTGATCAACGCCGTCATCAAACCGATCGTCAAAACGGTCGGCTGCCTGTTCTACGCCCTGACCCTGGGTCTGATCGGGTTGGTCGTGAACGCGCTGCTGTTCATGCTCACCGGGTGGATCGCCGGGCTCTTCGAGCTCCCCTTCCACATCGACGGCTTCTGGCCCGCCTTCTGGGGCGCCATCGTCGTCACCATCGTGAGCTGGCTGCTCAGCATGTTCCTCCCCGACGGCAAGGACGACTGACTCCGGTACGGGCCACCTCTCGAATACGGTGGTCTTCCGGGTCCCGCCCGAGTGGCGTGGGCCCGGGCCGGGTAGGTTCACACTTCCGGGCTTCACACACCGGCGACGGTCCCTCACCTCGACCGACGAGGACGGGGACCGAACCGAATCGCGCTCCCGACACTCAAAGGGGCGACACAGACTTTCCCGCGTCCGGCCCCTACGGCCGATCGCGGTGGCGGACGCACAGCGCCGCCTCACCCGTGCACGGAGGAAAGCACCCGACACGGGACGCATCAGCTGATCGCGCAACACATGGAGAGGAGGAGGGGCACACGAGGGTCCGACCGCCACGCGGCCACGGACCCGAGGGCCTTTCACACATGATGATGGACAACAAGTACCGGCCGTTCGGCAAGATGCTGACCGCCATGGTCACCCCGATGCTCGAAGACGGCGAGCTCGACTACGACGGTGCCGCCAGACTCGCCACCTACCTGGTGGACGAGCAGCACAACGACGGCCTGATCATCAGCGGCACCACAGGTGAGTCGCCCACGACCAGCGACGAGGAGAAGGACCGCCTGCTCCGTACCGTCGTCGAGGCGGTCGGCGACCGGGCCCAGATCGTGGCGGGGGTGGGCACCAACGACACCCGTCACAGCGTCAGGCTGGCCAAGGCCGCCGAGAAGGCGGGCGCGCACGGCCTCCTGGCCGTCACGCCCTACTACAACAAGCCTCCGCAGGAAGGGCTGATCCGGCACTTCACCGAGATCGCCGACACCACCGAACTGCCGGTGATGCTCTACGACATCCCGCACCGCACCGGGACGCCGATCGCCTCCGAGACCCTGGTCCGCCTGGCCGAGCACCCGCGCATCGTCGCCAACAAGGACGCCAAGGACAACGTCGGCGCCAGCTCCTGGGTCATGGAGCGCACCGACCTGGCCTACTACTGCGGCACCGACATCCTGAACCTGCCGCTGCTGTCGGTGGGCGCGGCCGGTTTCGTCAGCGTCGTCGGCCACATCGTGGGCGCCGACCTCAAGGACATGATCGACGCGTTCGAGAAGGGCGAGGTCGGTCAGGCGCTGGCCATCCACCGTCGCCTCACCCCGGTCTACACCGGAATGTTCCGCACCCAGGGCGTCATCACCACCAAGGCCGTCCTCAACCTCTTCGGTCTTCCCTCCGGGCCGGTCCGCACCCCGCTCGCGGACGCCTCCGCCGAGCTCCAGGCCCTCCTGCGCGAGGACCTGGCCGCCGCCGGGGTCAAGGGCCCGATCGGGCTCGCCCCGCACCAGGCGGTTCCGGCCAGCGCCGTCCGCGTCGAACGTCTCACGGAGGGTTCCGTATGAGTCACCCGCACCCCGAGCTCGGCCCGCCCCCGCCCCAGGGCGAGGGCGTTCTGAGAATCGTCCCGTTGGGCGGCCTCGGAGAGATCGGTCGCAACATGACCGTCTTCGAGTACGCGGGCCGACTCCTCATCGTCGACTGCGGTGTGCTCTTCCCCGAGGAGGAGCAGCCCGGCGTCGATCTGATCCTGCCGGACTTCGACTACATCCGGGACCGCCTGGACGACGTCGAGGCCATCGTCCTCACCCACGGACACGAGGACCACATCGGTGGTGTGCCGTTCCTGCTGCGCGAGCGGGCGGACATTCCGATCGTCGGTTCCAAGCTCACCCTGGCGCTGATCAGCGCCAAGCTGGGCGAGCACCGCATCAAGCCGGAGACGGTCCTGGTCGAGGAGGGGGAGCGGCACGACTTCGGCCCCTTCGACCTGGAGTTCTTCGCGGTCAACCACTCCATCCCGGACGCGTTGGCCGTCGGTATCCGCACCCCCGGCGGGTCGGTGCTGCACACCGGTGACTTCAAGATGGACCAGCTGCCGCTGGACCACCGCCTCACCGACCTGGCCGGGTTCGCCCGGTTCGGCGACGAGGGTGTCGACATCCTCCTGTCGGACTCCACCAACGCCGAGCAGCCCGGGTTCGTCGTCAACGAGCGCGACCTGACCGAGGCCATCGACAAGGTGTTCCGGCAGGCCAAGAAGCGCATCGTCGTGGCCTGCTTCGCCTCGCACGTGCACCGTGTCCAGCAGGTCATCGACTCGGCGACCGAGCACGGCCGCAAGATCGCGTTCGTGGGACGCTCCATGGTCCGCAACATGAACATCGCGCGCGACCTGGGCTACCTGAGCATTCCCGGCGACACCATCGTCGACGTCAAGCAGCTCGACAAGATGCCCGCCGACGAGGTCGTGCTGATCTGCACCGGCTCCCAGGGCGAGCCCATGGCGGCGCTGAGCCGCATGGCCAGCCGTGACCACCAGATCCGCATCGAGGAGGGTGACACCATCCTGCTCGCCTCGTCGCTCATCCCGGGCAACGAGAACTCGGTCAACCGGGTGATCAACGGTCTGACCCGCTGGGGCGCCAAGGTCGTGCACAAGGGCAACGCCCTCGTGCACGTGTCCGGGCACGCCTCCGCCGGCGAGCTGCTGTACGTGCTCAACATGGTGCGCCCGCGCAACTTCATGCCGGTGCACGGCGAGTGGCGGCACATGCGCGCACACGCCGACCTGGCCAAGCTCACGGGCGTGCCGAACGACCGGATCGTCATCGCCGAGGACGGCGTTGTGGTCGACGTGTACAAGAACCGCGCGAAGATCGTGGGCGCCGTGCAGGCCGGCTACGTGTACGTGGACGGTTCCTCGGTCGGCGACGTCACCGACGCGGCGCTCAAGGACCGCCGCATCCTCGGTGAGGAGGGCTTCATCTCCGTCGTCCTGGCCGTGGACTCCAACACGGGCAAGATCCTGGGCGAGCCCGAGATCCACACCCGGGGCGCGGGCATCGGCGCGGACGCCTACGACGACGTCATCGACAAGCTCCAGGACGCCCTGGACAAGGCGGCCGCGGACGGGGTCAACGATCCCCACCAGCTGCGGCAGCTCATCCGCCGCAACACCGGTCGTTGGGTGAACGAGACGTACCGCCGTCGTCCCATGATCATCCCGGTCCTGGTCGAGGTCTGACCGGCGGGAGACGATCGATCGAACGGCCCGGGGCGAGTTCGCTCCGGGCCGTTCGGCCGTCGTGGGGACGACACGCCGGGGGAGTGTTCGTGCCTCGGGCTGGACGGCTTAGTAGGCTTCCCGCCGTGCCGGGATGCTGTGTCCGGGCCTTCGAGTTCGACCCCGTCCCCCGTGGAGGTGACCCCCGATGGCCACGCGTGCCTCCTCTGGTGGTGCCGGGCGCAAGAAGCCCGCCGCGCGCAAGCCCGCGGCCAAGAAGCGCATGCCGGACGGGCCCATCGCCTACGTGGTCGCCCTCTTCGGGCAGTTCTTGCTGGTCCTGTGGAAGCTCATCGCCCACACCGTGGGCGGGGCGGCCCGTGCGGTCGGCCGTAGCGCCCGTGACCTGGACCCCGACCTGCGCCGGGACGGCATCGGGCTGATCCTGCTGGCCCTGGGCATCCTCGTGGCCGCGGCCGTGTGGTGGCAGAGCGACGGGCCCCTGCTGGAGGCCACCCGCATGGTGGTCGTCGGCGGAGTCGGCGCCTTCTCACCGATCCTGCCGTTGCTGTTCCTGCCCTTGGCGATCAAGCTGATGCGCACGCCCAGCACCGCCAAGGAGGGTGACGCGGGCCGGCTCTTCATCGGGGTCACCTCGATCATGCTCGGCCTGCTCGGCCTCATACACATCGCCCACGGCATCCCGCAGCCCGCCGATGGCATGGAGGGGATCCAGAACGCCGGCGGCATCATCGGGTTCGTGGCCTCCGGTCCGCTCAGCGCGGTGGTCACCCCCTGGCTCACCGGGCTGCTCCTGACCCTGATCCTGATCTTCGGCGTCCTCGTGGTCACCGCCACCCCCATCCGGCGCATCCCCGACCGGCTCCAGACCCTGTTCAGCGCCCTGATGGAACGCGACCCCGGGCCGGACGCCGGTATCGGGATCCTGGGCGCCGAGACGGAGAAGAAGCCCGCCAGGTCGCGCAAGCGCAAGGCCGCGTCCGCAGAGAACAAGACGGTCGCCGGTGACCACGAGCGCCCCTACGACACACCCGTGGTCTCCGAAACGGACGGGCCGATCGCCCCGGCCCTGACCGACGAGGAGGAGTCCTCCCAGGCGGAGAAGTCGCCCCCCAAGAAGAAGACCAAGGCCAGGACCGCGGTCCCCGACCCCACGCCGGCTCCCGCCACCACAGAGCAGCTCTCCATCCCCTCCCGCGTGGTGGAGGGCGACTACGAACTGCCGCTCACCACACTGCTCAAGCCCGGTTCCGCGCCCAAGGAGCGGACCAAGGCCAACGACGACGTCGTGGCCGCCCTGTCCGGGGTCATGGAGCAGTTCAAGATCGACGCCGAGGTCACCGGGTTCACCCGCGGACCGACGGTCACCCGCTACGAGATCGAGCTCGGCCCGGCGGTGAAGGTCGAGAAGGTCACCGCCCTGTCCAAGAACATCTCCCTGGCGGTCAAGAGCGCCGACGTGCGCATCCAGTCGCCCATCCCCGGCAAGTCCGCGATCGGTGTGGAGATCCCCAACACCGACAAGGACATAGTCAGCCTGGGCGACGTGCTCCGCTCCGCGGCGGCCACCTCCGACGACCACCCGATGCTGGTCGGGTTGGGCAAGGACGTGGAGGGCTCCAACGTCGTGGCCAACCTGGCCAAGATGCCGCACGTGCTGGTCGCGGGCGCCACCGGCGCGGGTAAGTCCACCTGCATCAACGGGCTCATCACCTCGCTGATGATGCGCTCCACCCCCGACGAGGTGCGCATGATCCTGGTCGACCCCAAGCGGGTCGAGCTCACCATGTACGAGGGCATCCCGCACCTGATCACCCCCATCATCACCAGCCCGAAGAAGGCCGCCGAGGCCCTCCAGTGGGTGGTGGGGGAGATGGACCGTCGCTACGACGACCTGGCCGCGTCCGGTTACCGACACATCGACGACTTCAACGCCGCTGTGCGCACCGGCGAGCTCAAGGCCCCGCTCGGCAGCGAACGCCGGTACGAGCCCTACCCCTACCTGTTGGTCATCGTCGACGAGCTCGCCGACCTGATGATGGTCGCCCCGCGCGACGTCGAGGACTCGGTCGTGCGCATCACCCAGCTGGCCCGCGCCGCCGGCATCCACCTGGTCCTGGCCACCCAGCGGCCCAGCGTCGACGTCGTCACCGGTCTGATCAAGGCCAACGTCCCCTCCCGATTGGCGTTCGCCACCTCCAGCCTCGCCGACAGCCGGGTCATCCTCGACCAGCCCGGCGCGGAGAAGCTCGTCGGCAAGGGCGACGCCCTGTTCCTGCCGATGGGCGCGGGCAAACCCATCCGACTGCAGAACGCGTGGGTCGCCGAGAAGGAGATCCGCGGGATCGTCGACCACTGCAAGAAGCAGGCCGAACCGAGCTACCGCGAGGACGTCGCCGCCGAGGCCGTCAAGAAGAAGGAGATCGACGAGGACATCGGCGACGACATGGACCTGCTGTTGCAGGCCGTCGAGCTGGTGGTCACCACCCAGTTCGGGTCCACGTCGATGCTGCAGCGCAAGCTCCGGGTCGGCTTCGCCAAGGCGGGCCGGCTCATGGACCTCATGGAGAGCCGCGACGTGGTCGGCCCCAGCGAGGGTTCCAAGGCTCGTGACGTCCTCGTGCAGGCCGACGATCTGGCCGCCGTGCTGACCGACATCCGCGGCGGCTGACCCTCACCCGACACCCTCACGCCGCCCGGGTCGCCCGATTTGGTGCGATCTTGGATACGGCATGGGGCGTGGTGACCTGCGATGCGTGCCCTGAAGTAGCAGAGTGGGTCGACGTAGGCACGGACAGTCGCGGGGGGAGTGTGCATGGCGACGATCGGTCAGACCTTGTCCGCCGCACGAATCGCGGCGGGTTGCTCCTTGGAGCACCTGAGCACACGTACACGCATTCGCATGCAGGTCCTCAGGGCCATTGAGAACGAGGACTTCGTCCCCTGTGGAGGGGACTTCTACGCACGCGGTCACATCCGCAGGATCTGCAAGTTCCTCGGACTCGACGCGGGACCTCTGTTGGAGGAGTACGACCGCGAACACGCCTCGGACGAAAAGCCCCTCTTCGTTCCCCCACAGTGGCACCCGGCCACGAAGACGAAGAAGAAGGCGGCCCGGGCGGCGGCGGGCGGCGGCGAGCAGGG
Organism: Nocardiopsis listeri; assembly: GCF_020741345.1. Classification (GTDB taxonomy): domain Bacteria; phylum Actinomycetota; class Actinomycetes; order Streptosporangiales; family Streptosporangiaceae; genus Nocardiopsis; species Nocardiopsis listeri_A. The sequence continues at coordinate 19,551 of NZ_DYZD01000040.1, read as the reverse complement.
CCGCGCGGAGAACGAAGAGGACGAGGCGCCCCAGGAGGTCCCCCGTCGCGTCGGCGACGAGGACCTCGACCCCACTCAGCGGGCCGAGCGCTGGGGCCATTTCGAACGCAACAAGAAACTGGCGCGCCCGACTCGCCCGGCGAGTCGGTCCCGCAAGCGTGCCGCCCCGGTGCCGCAGCCTCGCGGTTCCGAGGAGGACCACGCCGAGGAGACCGCCACCGGGGCGACGGCCCAGGAACCGCGGGCCCGGAGCACCGCGGCCGAGGCGCGTCCCGTCGGCGGGGTACGCCGGCACTGGCCGTGGGCGGTGGTCGGCCTCATTGTCGTCGCCGCCCTCATCGTCGGTGTGCGGACCTGGAACGGTTGGGAGGAGGGCGATCCGGCCCGGACCGCCTTCGAGAACGTGCCCGACGAGGACTCGGGTGCGCAGGAGAACGTGGGTTCCGTGGTCGTGCCAGAGGAGGAACCGGTGGGCAAGGCGCAGGCGTGGGGGCCCGAGAAGGCCGCCGAACCCGCCGAATTCACCGTTCGGCTCACGGGCTCCGGGCGGAGCTGGGTCAAGGTCACCGACCACGAGGGCGGGGACGTGTTCACCGGCTTCATCGTCGAGGGTGAGACCCTCGACTACGTCACCGAGGAGCCCCTGAGCTTCCGTCTGGGGAAGCCCTCGCTGGTCGACGTCGCCGTCGACGGCGAGGACCTGGGGGACGGGGCCGACTCCGGGGGAGTCGGGGACTTCACCATCGACGGAGACGGGTTCGTCGACTGACGTGAGCGAGGGTTCCACCTCACCGGAGCGGGAGTACACGAAGGCCGGGGTACGGGCGGGTGAGCCGACCACTGTAGGGTGGGAGGCTGCGGGCGACGTCGATCGACGTCGCGCCGCGCGAGCGATCCGCCCGTACTCCGGCCTTCGCCGTGCCGCGTCCCGCACCACTCACAGCTCTCCCACACGCTTGGAAGCCATGTCATCGCGCCGTACTGTCTCACTCGTCACCCTGGGGTGTGCGCGTAACGAGGTCGACTCCGAAGAGCTCGCCGGACGCCTGGCGGCCGGCGGCTGGGACCTCGTCGACGACGACACCCAGGCCGACGTGACCGTCGTCAACACCTGCGGTTTCATCGACGCCGCCAAGCAGGACTCCATCGAGACCCTGCTGGAGGCGGCCGAGAACGGTGGCAAGGTCGTCGCGGCCGGATGCATGGCCGAACGGTACGGTTCCGAACTGGCCGACTCCCTGCCCGAGGCCCAGGTGATCGGCTTCGACGACTACGCGAACATCACCGACCGTCTCGACGACGTCGTGGCCGGGCGTTCGCTGGTCCCGCACGACCCGCGAGACCGCCGCACCCTGCTGCCGATCAGCCCGGCCGACCGCGACGCCTCCCAGGTCCACGTGCCCGGTCACGCCACCTTCGCCGAGGCGGAGGGTGCCGAGGGCACCGATCTGCCCTACCGCACCGCCGTTCCGCGCCGTCGCCTCACCGGCGGACCCGTGGCCAACCTCAAGATCGCCTCGGGCTGCGACAGACGCTGCACCTTCTGCGCCATCCCGGCCTTCCGCGGTGCCTACATCTCCCGTCATGCCGACGAGATCGTCCGCGAGGCCGAGTGGCTGGCGAGCGAGGGCGTGCGCGAGGTCTTCCTGGTCAGCGAGAACTCCACCTCCTACGGCAAGGACCTGGGCGACGTACGCGCGCTGGAGAAGCTGCTGCCGCGCCTGGCCGCCGTCGAGGGCCTGGAGCGGGTGCGGGTCAGCTACCTGCAGCCCGCCGAGGTCCGGCCCGGCCTGGTGGAGGTGCTCACCTCCACCCCCGGTGTGGTGCCCTACTTCGACCTCTCCTTCCAACACGCCAGCGGCCCCCTGCTGCGCCGCATGCGCCGCTTCGGTGACCGCGAGCGCTTCCTGGAGCTGCTCGCCACCGCACGCAAGGCCGCGCCGGAGGCCGGTGCGCGCTCCAACTTCATCGTCGGCTTCCCCGGCGAGACGGAGGAGGAGTTCGAGGAGCTCGTGTCCTTCCTCAGCGAGGCCCGCCTGGACGCCATCGGTGTCTTCGGCTACTCCGACGAGGACGGCACCGAGGCCCTGAACCACCCGGACAAGGTGGCGGAGGACGTCGTCGCCGAGCGCGTGGACCGACTCAACCGGCTGGCCGAGGAACTCATGTCCCAGCGGGCCGAGGAACGCATCGGCAGCGAGGTGACCGTCCTGGTGGAGGCCGTCCTCGACGACGGCGTCTACGAGGGCCGGTCCGGTCACCAGGCACCCGAGGTGGACGGCAGTACCATCCTGTACGGCGAGGGCCTCGCCGTCGGTGACATGGTGCGCGCCACCGTCATCCAGGCGGCCGGGGCCGACCTCGTCGCCGAACAGGACGGGGAAGCCGGAGACAGATGAGCACCCACGACCCCGCGGCGTCGCCCGCCCCCCAGGTTCCCCTGTGGAACATCGCGAACATCCTCACGATGAGCCGCCTGGTCATGGTGCCGCTCTTCGTCTGGTTCATGTTCTTGGACGGCACGTGGTGGCACCTGGCGGCGTTCGGCGTCTTCGTCGTGGCCGCCATCACCGACCGCGTCGACGGTGAACTGGCCCGTCGCCGCAACCTGGTCACCGACTTCGGCAAGATCGCCGACCCGATCGCCGACAAGGCGCTCACCGGGGCGGCGCTCATCGTGCTGTCCATCCAGGGCGACCTGTGGTGGTGGGTGACCATCGCCATCCTGGTGCGCGAGTGGGGCATCACCCTGCTGCGCCTGGCCGTGCTGCGCTACGGGGTGATGCCCGCGAGCAGCGGCGGCAAGCTCAAGACCGTCCTGCAGATCGTCGCGATCAGCATCTACCTGTTCCCGTTGCACCTGCTGCCGTTCACCGAGGTGTTCACCTGGATCGCCCACGCCGTCATGGCGGTGGCCCTGGCGATCACCCTGTGGACCGGACTGACCTACGTCCTGGACGCGGTGCGTCTGGTACGCGCCAAGGGCGGAAACAGGACGTGAGCCGGGAGGAGCCCCGGCCCGAGGCCGTGGTCATCGGTAGGGCGGCCCTGGAGGCCGCCACCGACCTCCACCGTGCCCTGTTCGAGGCCGGGGCCACCTGCGCCACCGCCGAGTCCCTCACGGGCGGTCTGATCGGCGCTCACCTGACCGCCGTCCCCGGTGCCTCCGCCACCTACCGGGGTGGTTTGGTGACCTACGCCACCGATGCCAAGGCCTCCCTGCTGGGTGTGCCCGCCGACCTGCTGGCCGAGCACGGCGCCGTCCACCCCGACGTGGCCCTCCACATGGCCGGGGGCGCCCGCCGGGCGCTCAGGTCGGACTTCGCGGTCGCCGTCACCGGGGTCGCCGGCCCGGATCCCCAGGACGGGCGGCCCGTCGGCACCGTCTTCGCCGCGGTGGCGGGACCCGACTCGCGCACACGGGTCGAACGGTTCCGTTTCACCGGGGATCGTGCGGGTATCCGCTATCACACGGTCGAGGGTGCGCTGAGGCTCCTGATGGCCGCCGTTCGCGGGAACGATGCGGGCAGCAGCATCCGGTATTGACCCTTTCGCCCGGTGCCCTCTCCCAAGGCGTGGGAACAAAAACACCCCCGTATGGGGTTCTCCCTCCAGCGAACAGGACAACGTGAGGTGCCCGAATCGGGCGTGAGGCGGGTACGGTGTTGTATATGAAGGTCGCTACCGGTGGGAGGGAGCGCGAATGATGGTCCTGCTTCGTCACCTACTTGGTGACGTGCTCAGGCGGCTGCGGCAGCGCCAGGGCCGCACCCTCCGTGAAGTGTCGGCCGACGCACGTGTTTCCCTCGGTTATCTGTCAGAGGTCGAGCGCGGGCAGAAGGAAGCCTCTTCCGAGTTGCTGTCATCGATCTGCGGGGCCCTCGGGGTCCCGTTGTCACAGGTGCTCAGGGAGGTCTCCGACCAATTGGCGCTGGCCGAACTCCAGGAAGCCGCCCTTTTGGAGGACGCGGTCTCCGGCGACCCCGTTCCCGCCCAGGACCTCGGTATCGCGCCCGTACCCGACCGGGTTCCCCAGGTGGCCGACATGGCGGGTGTTTGACCCGACCCCTCACGCACATAGACGCAAAAAACCGGTCCTTCCCGAAAGGGAGGACCGGTTTTTCGTGTCTTCGGGGTTCAGCGGTGGGTGTGGTTGACCCAGGAATCGGGGTCCTCGGCCAGGACTCGCACCTGGTCGGGGAGGTCGTTGGTGACCAGGTGCTGGAGGTTGACCCCCTCCAGGATGGCGCGTTCACTGGCGCGCAGGGCGATCCACACCTGTTGCAGGCTGCGGGCGGCCCCGTCGTAGTCGACGTGTTCGGGACGTTCCCCGCGTACGTTGGCGAGCGGTCCGTCGACCGCTCGGATGATGTCGGCGAGGGATATTTCCCCCGCGGGCCGGGCGAGCCAGTAGCCGCCAACGGGACCCCGTTGGCTGCGGACCAGGCCTGCTCGGCGTAGCTGGGTGAGGATGTTCTCTAGGAATTTTCCGGGGATGGCCTGCGCGCGTGCGAGCTGCTCGGCCGTCACCGGACCGTCGCCGGCGACAGCGAGCTCTGCGGCCGCGCGAAGCGCGTAGTCGACCCGGGCTGAAAGACGCATGCTGTGATTATGCCGTGGTTAGAAGGGCGAATGGGGCACCGGTCCCCGACGGGTGTCGCCGACGGCCGGGTTGCTACGGCTCAAGGGTACTTCTCCTACCGGGTACGGGGGACATGGGTGACGATTCGGAGACCGGCACGGCGCGAGCCATCTAAGTGACCGATGTGGCCGGATCCGGTCAGCCGGTCACCTCCAGGGCCCCGGCGGCGCCGAGAAGTTCGGCCGCGCTCAGCCCGTTGACGTGGGCCGCCCCGTAGGTGCTCACGTAGGCGCCGCAGTCGGGTCGCCAGATGGGCAGACCCATCTCCACCACCACGGCCTTCGGGTGGGCCGCCAAAAGGCCTCTGACGAACGTCTGAGCGCTCGGGTAACGGTGAGCGTCCCGCACGACCACGACCAGGTCGCGACCGTCCACCGCGGTCAGTACAGCCGAGGGGTCGTCGACCTCGGGGGAGACCCGCACGGTGTCGTGGAACCACGGGCCCAGGCCCCAGGGGACGTCGCCCACCGCCATGCCCGCGGGGGCGTCCACCTCGACCACGTACGGGTTCTCCAACGGCGGCAGCTCACCGTCCACCCGAACGGCCCGGCGGGCGCCGGTCAGTCCGATGGCGGACGAGGTGGCGCCCTCGTGGGCGCGTTCGACGGCGGAACGACCCACCCACGCGCGCAGGCGCGTGTTGCGTTCGGCGGCCTCCTCCAGCCGCTCACCACGGAGTCGACCCTCGCGGACCGCCCGCACCAGGGCGGCCCGGACCTCGGCGACCTGGTCGGCGTACACGAATCGGCCCAGGCACAGCAGGTCGCAGCCGGCCGCGACGGCCAGCACGCTCGCCTCGGGGATGCCGATGCGCTCGCTCACCCCGCGCATGTCCATCGCGTCGCTCACCACGACCCCGGTGAACCCCATCTCGTCGCGCAGGAGGTCGTTGAGCAGCGCGTGGTTGAGGGTGGCGGGCCCCTCGGTGCCCAGAGCGGGCAGTTCGATGTGGGCGGTCAGGATCGACCGCACTCCCGCGTCGACGGCGGCCCGGAAGGGCATCAGCTCACGGCTGCGCAGCAGGTCGGCGTCGGCCTCCACCAGGGGAAGCGTGTGGTGGGAGTCCTGCGAGGTCGCGCCGTGGCCCGGGAAGTGCTTGGCGCAGGCGGCCACTCCGGCCTCCTGCAGGCCCCGCACCGAGGCGGCGGCGTGCCGGGCGACCAACTCGGCGTCCGAACCGAAGGAGCGCGTTCCGATCACCGGGTTGTCGTCGGCGACGTTGACGTCCACCGACGGCGCCAGGTCCAGGTTGAAGCCCAGATCGGCCAGTTCCAGTCCGAGGGCTCGGAAGGTCTCACGGGTCAGGTCGGGGTCGTCGACCGCGCCCAGGGCGGCGTTGCCGGGGTAGTCGCTGCCGTGCGCCTGACCGATGCGGGTGACGTCGCCACCCTCCTCGTCCAGGGAGATCAACGGTGGAAGGTCGGTGACCTCGCACAGGCTCGCGTTGAGCGCGGTCACCTGCTCGGCGCTGCGCAGGTTGTTGTGGAACAGGCAGACGCCCGAGATCCCGTCCGCCAGACCGTCCAGGATCCAGCGGGGGGCCTGGTAGGACTCGAAGGGCACCAGCAGGGTGGCGTTGGCCAGACGCTCCAGGGTCGGGTCGTGCGGCATGGCGGACTCCGTTCGTGAACATGGGTGCCCGATCGCGGGCATACGTGTGGCGGGGAAAGGGGGTGTCGGTGTGTTTTACGAGGTCAGCCCTTGACCGCTCCCATGGTCAGGCCGGAGACCATACGGCGTTGGACGAAAAGGAAGAAGATCATCACGGGGACGGTCAGCAGCGTCGAGGCGGCCATGATCGATCCCCATTCGATGGAAACGGCGCCGAAGTAGTACTGCAGGGAGATCGGCAGGGTGTAGGCACCGGTGTTGTTCTGCAAGAACGTGAAGGCGACGAGGAACTCGTTCCACGCGGTGATGAACGCGAAGATGCTCGCCGCCGCCAGGCCGGGCGCCACCAGCGGCATGAGGATCCGCCAGAAGATCGTCCAACCGCCGGCGCCGTCGATGGCCGCGGCCTCCTCCAACTCCCGGGGAACCGCGGACACGAAGTTGCGGATCATCAGGATGGTGATCGGCAGAGAGACCGCCACGTAGATCACGAACACGCCGGACAGGTTGCCGACCAGTTCGAGGTCCAGGGCGTTGCCCAGGTGGAAGAAGTTGATGAACAGGGAGATGATCAGCGCCTCGACCGGGACCATCTGGATCACCAGCAGCATGATGATGAAGGTCGAGCGCAGCTTGAACCGGAACCGGGCCACGGCGATGGCGGCGAGCAGGGCCAGCATCGCGGCGAAGGCCACCGACCCGACGGTCACCACCAGGCTGTTGCCGAGGAAGGACCAGAACGAGGTGCCGGGGATGAGGACGCCCGACAGGACCCGCTCGAAGTGCTCCAGGGTGATCTCGCGTGGGAACAGGGTGGGCCGACGGGTGAAGATCTCGCCGGTGGGCCGAAGCGCGGTGGCAAGGACCCAGTAGACGGGGAAGACGGCGAAGACGAAGACCGTGAGGGCGGCCAGGTACAGGCCGAGTCTTCCGACGGACCTGCGCAGTCGGTGGACGTTGTTCATCGGGCCTCCTCCTGGCGGATCATGGTGCGCAGGTAGTACGCGCTGATCACGAGTACCAGGACGGTCATGATCACGGCGATCGCCGACCCCATGCCGTAGTTGGGCGGGGTCGAGGCGAAGCCCAGTTGGAAGATGTAGGTCGGGATCAGCGAGATGTCCCGGTTGCTGACGCCGTTGCCGAGGATGAACAGCTGGGTGAAGATCCGGAAGTCCCAGATCACCTGCAGCACCAGCAGCAGCGCGAAGAGCGGGCGCAGCATCGGGAAGGTGACGCTCCAAAAGCTCTTCCACGCGCCGGCACCGTCCATGCGCGCGGCCTCGTAGAGCTCGTGCGGGATGCTCTTGAGCCCCGCCAGGATGCTGATCGCCACGAACGGGAACGACTGCCACACCACGGTGACGATGAGGATGGGGAAGAGGGTGCTCGGCGAGTTGAACCAGTTGAACTCGTTCCACCCCGAGCCCACCAACCAGTCGGGCAGCGCGGTCAGGAGGGTGTTGATCAGCCCGTACCTGGTGTCGAACAGCCAGCGGTAGACGATGGCGGCGCTGATGACGGGTGTGGCCCACGCCAGCATCAGGCCGAGCCCGAGGGTGGTCGACGCCCACTTGGGCAGCTTGTGCATGAGGATGCCGACGAGCGTCCCGAGGATCATCGTCAGGAGCACCATGGTCAGGCAGACGACGATCGTGTTGCGGAACACCGACCAGAAGCGGTCGTCGGTGAGCACGTAGAGGTAGTGGCCGAAGTTGTTCCACTGTGCCTCTTGGCCCCGCAGCTGCTGCAGGCCGTAGTCGTGCAGCGAGATCCACAGCATCTGACCGATGGGCCAGAGCAGGACCACCGCGAGCACGGTCAGGGCGGGCAGGATCAGGAGGTAGGGGACGAGCCTGATGCGGGTGCGGCGGGAGGCGGCCGGTGGCCGTCCGGGCGAGGGCGCCTCGGGTTCCGTGGCGCGTTCCAACGTTTGAGTCATGGACCGTTCCTGGCTGGTCGAGGGGCGGCCGTCTGGTGTACGGCCGCCCCTGTGCTGTGGGCGACCTACTCGGAGACCTCACGGTTGAGGGCCTCGGTGAGCTCTTCGTTGAGCTCGGGCAGGACGTCGTCGGCCGACTCACCCTCGGCCATGCGCTGGACGGCGGTCTGGATGGTGGTCAGCTCCCACTGGACGTGGCCCCAGTTGGCGGTGTCCGGGAACAGTCGCAGGTCGCCGGTGGCCTGGGTGGCGGCGCCGGCCAGGATCGGGTCGTCCTGGAAGGTGTCGCTCTCCAACACGTCGGTGTAGGTGGGGAACATCGACGACACCTCGTTGTAGGGCAGCGCGTTGTCCTTGCTGTTCAACGTGGTGATGTAGTCGAAGGCGGCGTCGGGGTACTCGGAGGTGCCCCACACGGCCAGGTCGGAGCCGCCGCCGAAGGCGGGCGCCATGCCGTCCACCCCGGGGATGGGCGTGGTGGCCCAATGACCGGCGTGCTCGTCGTTGAGGTCCTCCAACTGGGCCTGGGCCCAGGGGCCGTCGATGAACATGCCGACCTCGCGGTTGACGAAATCGGCGTGGGCGCAGTCGACCTCGTTGAGGCCCACGCAGGCACTCGGGGAGATGCCGTCGACGGTCAGTCCGGCGTAGAACTCCAGGGCCTCGGCGGTTTCGGCGGAGTCGAGTCGCCCCGTCCACTCACCGCCCTCCTCGACGGCGAACTCGCCGTCGTTGGCCCAGACGAAGCTGGCGATGCCGTTCAGGAAGTCGGTGGGCGCGGCGAAGCCGGGGACGTCGTACTCGTCCTCGATGTCCTCGGCGACCTCGACCAGTTCGTCCCAGGTGGTGGGCGGCTCGTGGCCCAGCTCCTCCAGCTGGTCGGTGTTGTACCAAAGGGCGCGAACGCCGCTGTACCAGGGGATGCTGTACTGTGCGTCGCCGAAGGTGCCGTTGGCGTAGGCTCCTTCGAGCAGGTCGGCGCTGTCGTCCCAGCCCTCGACGTACTCGGACACGTCGTAGAGGGCCTCGGCCTCGGCCCAGGTGGCGACCTGGTCGTTGCCGATCTCGACGACGTCGGGCCCGCCGGAGACCAGGGCGGTCTGGAAGCGCTGGCTGAACTCGCCCCACGGGATCCACTGGACGTCCACGTCCGTGTCGGGGTAGAGCTCCTGGTACTGCTGGGTGACCGAGTCCATGAAGGCGTTCTGATCCTCGTTGGCGTCGCCCATGCGCCAGACGGTGAGAGTGTCGGGGGCGTCACCGGACGCGCCGCCGTCATCGGATCCGCCACCGCATGCGGCGGCCAACATGACCACGGTCGAGGCCAGTGCGATCTTGGGGAACCTCATATGAACCTATCTCCCTTCGCACGTCGCGCCGGGGCGCGGCGCCTGTGCCCGAAGCAACCTGGGATCATGAACGGATCCGGGTGCCTCGACGTCTGATTGGGGGGTGCTGGGGCAGCACTTTCCTGATCGCCCCTCCGGCGCGGGTACCGGGGTCCGACACCACTGCGGACCAGCCGGGACGTGACCTCCTGTGAGGTTGTGAGCTAAATTAACAGGAAACTTTCCTAATAAAAACAGGGTGAGGTGTCACGGTTATGTCTCAACGTCCGGGGACTCCCCGGCTGCTGCGCCAATTGAACGATCGCGCGGCACTCGAACTTCTACTCTCCGGCGGTCCGCTGACCAGGACGCAACTCGGCACGAAGACCGGTCTGTCCAAGGTGACCGCGTCCCAACTCCTCGCTCGGTTGGAGGAACGCGATCTCGTCCGGGTCGTGGGCAGCCGGGCCGGAGGACGAGGCCCCAACGCCGCCCTCTACGCGGTCGTCCCGGAGAGCGCCTACGTGGCCGTCCTCGACGTCAGCGCCCACCGCGTCACCGCCGCCATCGCCGACATCACGGGTCGGATCATCAGTGACGTCAGCGTCGATCCCAGCGCCTCCGACGACCCGGTCGCCCTGGTCCACACCGCCGTGATGCGGCTGGTGGAGACCGCCGAGGTCCCCCTCGAAAAGGTCCGCGCCTGCGTCATCGGAACCCCCGGAGTCGTCGATCCGCGCACCGGGGACATCCGCTTCTCCTTCGACCTCATGTCCTGGCACGAAGGGGTGCTCGAAGCGCTGCGCGCCGACCTCGAACGCTCGGTCATGTTGGAGAACGACGTGAACCTGGCGGCCCTGGCCGAACACGCGGAAGGGGCGGCCAAGGGGGTCGAGGAGTTCGTGCTCATCTGGCTCAGCGCCGCCGGTGGTGTCGGTATGGCCACCATGATCGGCGGGCGCGTCCACAGGGGCCGTTCCGGTGGCGCGGGCGAGATCGGCTACCTGCCGGTGCCCGGAGCCCCCCTGTCCATCGACGTGGGCCTCTCCGGCGGCTACGAGTCCCTGAAGTCCGATGGCGACCAGGAGCTGCCGCACGGCTTCCAGGCGTTGGTCCACGCCAAGCAGGTGCTGCGTCTGGCCGCCGAACACGGGTTCACCGGAGACGACGTCACCGAGGTGGTCGCCCGGGCAGCGGGTTCCGGTACCACCGAGGGCGACGCGTTCCTCGACGCCTTCGCCGAACGGCTCTCCCGGGGAATCGCCGCCGTCAGCGTGATGATCGACCCCGGGTTGGTCGTCCTGGGCGGGGACGTGGCCCGCGCCGGAGGACCCAAGCTGGCCGAACGCGTGGAGGCCGCGACCGCCCGGATCGCGCCCAACACCACCGAGGTGGCACTGGGGACGGTCGAGGGCAGCCCGGTCGTGCGAGGAGCCCTTCTGCACGGCCTGGAACGCGCCCGCGACGAGGTGTTCTCGGCCACCGTCTGACCCCCGACCGCGCCCCGGCCGCCCCGGGGCGCGGGGGAGTCAGTCCTCCTCGCTCCCCGAGGACGGGGCGAGGGAGTCGAGCACCGTCTCGAAGTCCTCCCGCTGTTCCTCCCGCAGGTCCTGCGGGAAGTTGAAGCTCAGCCGGTAGGAGAGCGAGGTGTTCGCGTCGGTGATCTCACGCGTGAACATCCATCGCTCGGGGACCTCGCGCTCCTCGTGGATGTAGGTGGCCTCGTAGACCGCGCTCTGCACGCCGGGGCCCTCCAACCGCGGCTCCAGCATCAGCTGCTCCGCGTCGCTGTAGGCCTCGTCTCCGTTGAGCAGCTCGTCCATCCGTTGCATGGCGCCCTCGGCGTCGAAGACCAAGAGGTCGTACCTGGTCACGAACAGCTGTAGGTCGCCGGTCTCCACACCGGTCTCGAACTCGTAGGAGGCCAACCGGCTCACGCCGTTGCCCGGCGAGTCCTCCTCGTCCTCGACCATCTCCCAGTCCTCGGGGGCGACCAGCGTGACCACCCCGTCGTCGTACCGGGTGAACCCCTCGGGAGCCCCCTCGCTCGAACCCTCCTGGACCGGGGCGGAGGGCTCGGACGACGGTTCCGTGCCGGGCTCGTCGGAGGGTGTTCCCGGATCGGCGGCAACCTCCCGGTCATCGGAGGAGAAGACGACCCACACCGTGAACGCGCTCAGCACCAGCAGGGCCAGGACGGCGGTCGCGCCGACGAACAACGGCGTACGCGAGCGGCCGGGCGTGGTTCCGACCCGTGGCTCAGGGCCGGGGGCCAGGACCGGGGCCGGAGTCGGAGTCGGGGCCGGGCCGTCCAACAGGGCCAACGCCCGCTCCGGCAACAGCCGGCGGCGCGGGTCCCGCTCCAACAACCCGTTGATCACCGAGGCCAACCGCCCCCGGGCCGGCACCGGCGGTACCGGCTGGGTCAGCACCGCGGTGAGCGTCGAGGTGATGGTGTCGCGCTTGAACGGCGACTCCCCGGCCAGGGCCGCGAACAGGGTGGCGCCCAGGCTCCACAGGTCCGACACCGCGCCGTTGTCGTCGTGCTCCAGGCGCTCGGGTGCCGCGTACGCCGCGGTGCCCAGGATCGCGCCGGTCCCCGTCAGCGCCGTTCCTCCGTGGTCGGGCAGGTTGGCGATACCGAAGTCGGTCAGCACCGGCCGGGTGCCGCCCGAGGTCAGCATGATGTTGGCGGGCTTGACGTCACGGTGGACCACCCCGGCCCGGTGCGCCGCCCACAACGCGTCCAACAGCGGGCGCGTGATCCTCTCCACCTCCGCCTCCGCCATGGGGCCGGTGCGGTGCAGGCGATCGCGCAGGGACTCGCCCTCGAGGAGCTCCATGACGATGAACGGGATCCCGTCCACCTCCAGGACGTCGTGCACGGTCACCACCGACGGATGGGACACCCGTGCCGCCGCCTGAGCCTCGCGGATCATGCGCGCCCGGGCGCGCTCGCGCTCACGGGGCGGCATGTCGTGGGGGAGGTGGACCTCCTTGACCGCCACCTCACGGTTCAACCGGGTGTCGTGGGCACGCCACACGGTGCCCATGGCGCCGCTGCCGAGTTCACCTCGAAGCTCGTAACGGCCGACGGAGGTGCGGGGCTCCGGGGGATCAGTGGGGACCATGAGCACATCATCTCAAATCGGGAGCGCCGGAGCGCCCCGAGGTCGGGACGGATCCCGCCACATCGCCACGCGGGGACGGACCAGGATGCCCGCCTGCTCTTCGATCTCCCACTGATGGACCAGGCCCGGGCCCCATTCGGTCCGGGCGAGTGTGACGAAACCCCGCCGTTCGTACCACGGGCCGTTCCAGGGCAGGTCACGGAAGGTGGTGAGGGTGACCCGGCGGTGTCCGTGGGCGGCGGCCTCGGCGCACACCCGCTCCAGCAGGGCACCACCGATCCCGCGTCGGCCGTGTTCCGGATCCACGGCGAGCTGTTCCAGATGGGTGGCGCCGTCCAACGTGATGGTCGCGGCCAGACCGACCACGGATCCGTCGACCTCGGCCACCGACACGTGTTCGACGTGATCCAACATCTCGTGTGGATCGTCCGGGGGCAGCTCCAGCCCCGCTCGCGCGAACAACGTGTCGGCGGCCAGGGAGACCGCCACCACCGCGTCCGTGTCATGTCGCCGCATTGGGCGGATCACCGGTTCGGTCATGCCCCTCAGCGTCGCAGACGAAGACCCCTGGGGGTGACGTGGAAGCCCGCCGCCACCAACGCCGGGTCCAGCGACGTGCCGAACACCTCGACCCCGTCGGCGCGCTCCACCATCAGGGACTCGACCCGGCCCGCACTCACCAGATCGGCCACGGCCCGGGCCGCCCGTTCCAACGACCTCGCGCAGGCACCGAAGGTCAGCGCGGACCGACCCGGCGACAGGTACAACGTGGGCCGGCCCCCGTCCAGGACGACCAGGGACCCCGCCGTGCGACCCGGTCGGTGCGCACCCGCCACCCCCGCCGGCCACGCCAGTTCGACACCGTACGGATTGGCCGGATCCGTGGCCGCCAACACCACCGGGTCCCAGACCCCACCGGGGGCCTCCCCGGACAGCGCCCGCAGCCGGTCCACCGCACCCGGCAGCGCGAACTGCGCGCCACCGAGCCCCTCCACGAAGTAGCCCCGACGCACCCGACCGGCCTCCTCCATGGACCGCAGCACCCGGTATTCGTCCGCCGACAGGCCGCGCCCCTGGTGTCCGCGTACCAACACCCCGCCTCGTTCCAGCCGTGCCTCCACCCTCGACAGGGCCCGCCGGGTCGGATCCGGGTCCGGCTCGGGCAGGGCCCACCACCGGCCCGCCGCCGTCGGTGGTCCCGCACGGGTCGGCAACACCGGGCGTCGTCGCGAGCGTGACGAGGACCGACGCGGCGTCGGGCCCGAACCCGACACCGCCCGCAACGGCGCCAGGGAGTCGTTGGTGACACATCCCGACCACACCAGCTCCCACAGCGCAGCCACCAGGTCGGCGTCGGAGAAGATCGCGCCGCCCGATGCCCGGGCCACCCCGTCGGCGAGATCGCGGAAGAACAGCGCCCCGCCCGAACGCAGCACCCCCAGCACGGCGGCCGCCGTCGATCCCTCCTCCGGTGGCACCTGATCCGGCAACGACGACGAGGCGTCCTCGGAGGGGACCAGCACCAGCCAACCGTCCCCGCCCGGAAGCGACCCGGCCCCGGCCCACACCACCTCGCCGGCCTGGGTGAGCGCGTCCAACGACGAGGGGACGAAACCCTCCACCCTGGCCGGCAGCACCAACGATTCCAGGGACGAGGCCACCAACGGCACGCCCCGCAGCGACTCCACCGCTTCGAACACCGCGTCCGGGCCGCGCCACCGCTCACCCGGAACCGCCCGCTGCCACAACGGGGCGAAGACCGCCAGCGTCGCCGGTTCCACCGGTTCCACCTCGCGGCGCAGCCGGGCGATCGATCCCCGCCGCAACCGGCGCAGCACGTCCGCGTCACACCACTCGGTCTCCGTGCCACCGGGTCGGAACCCACCGCGCACCACCCGCCCCCGCCGGGCCAGTTCCCGCAGAGCGCCCTCGACCGCCTCGACGCCCACACCCGAACGGGCCGACACCTCCGCGGACGTGAACGGTCCGTGCGTGCGCGCGTAGCGGGACACCAGATCCGAGAGGGGATCCTCCACCGGCTCCAGGAACACCGACGGGACCCCGGGCGGCGGCTCAGAGCCCAACGCGTCCCGCAGCCGCGACACGTCCTCCACCGCGCACCAGCGCTCCACCCCGGCCACCGACACGCGCACCACGCGCCCGGCGCCCTCCAGGTCGAACAACCAGTCGGGGTCCGCCCCGCGTTCGACCGCCTCGTCGGTCGACAACGGACCCACCTCCCGCAACAGGTCAGCGGTCCCCTCCAGGTCCCGCACAGGCGCCGCCAACCGCTGCAACAGGGCACCGGTACGCTCCACCACCTCCGGGTCCAACAACTCCCGCAGGTCCGCGCCGCCCAACAGGTCCGCCAACAACGACGTGTCCAGGGTCAACGCCTGGGCCCGCGACTCCGCCGCCGGCGCGTCCCCCTCGTACAGGAACGCGGCCGTGTACTCCATCAGCAACGACCGCGCGAACGGCGACGCGTGCGTGGTCTCCACCTCCACCACCCGGATCCGCCGCGCCCGCACGTCCGACAGCACCCGAGCCAGCTCCGGAACGTCGAACACGTCCCGCAGGCACTCGCGCACCGTCTCCAACACGATCGGGAACGACCCGTACCGACCCGCCACCGACAACAGGTGCTGCGCCCGCAGACGCTGTTGCCACAACGGCATCCGACGGTCCGGGCGCTGACGCGGCAACAGCAGTGCCCGAGCAGCGCACTCACGGAACCGCGACGAGAACAGCGCAGATCCGGTCAACTCCTCGGTGACCAGAGCCTCCACGCCGTCGGGGTCCACCGACACCAGGTCCGCCAACTCCCCGGGGCGGCCCACACCGCCGCCCTCCGCGTCCGGCAGGCGCAGCACGATCCCGTCGTCGCCGTGCACCACCTGGGCGTCCATCCCGAACCGGTCGCGCAACCGCCCGCCGATAGCCAACGCCCACGGCGCGTGCACCCGAGCGCCCAACGGCGAATGCACCACCGCGCGCCAGTCGCCCACCTGGTCGCGGAACCGTTCGATCACCACCGTGCGATCGTCCGGCACCTGCCCGGTGGCCTCACGTTGTTCCGCCACGTACTCCACCAGGTTGTCCGCCGCCCACTCGTCCAACCCGGCGGTGATCGCCCAGGCGCGTCCCTCCTTCTCGTCCGACCCGGCCAACTCCCGAGTGGCGGCGCCCACCGCCCGACCCAGCTCCGCCGGACGACCCTGGGCGTCCGCCTTCCAGAAGGGCATCCGCCCCGGCCGACCCGGCGCGGGCGACACCATCACCCGGTCCGCGGTGATCGCCTCGATCCGCCACGACGTCGACCCGAGCACGAACACGTCGCCCACCCGCGACTCGTACACCATCTCCTCGTCCAGCTCACCTACACGGGTGGGCGCCCGACCCTCCGGGTCCGAGGCCAGGTGCACCTTGAAAAGACCCCGGTCGGGGATGGTCCCGCCGCTGATCACGGCCAGCCGCTGGGAGCCGGGGCGGGCACGCAGCACGTCCTCCTGCCGATCCCAGACCAGACGTGGCCGCAACTCCGCGAACTCGTCCGAGGGATAGCGTCCCGACAGCATGTCCAACACCGACTCCAGCACGGAGTCGGCCAGGTCGGAGAAGGGGGCCGCGCGCCGTACCACCGTGGCCAGCTCCGACACCGACCACTCGTCCATCGCCACCATCGCCACGACCTGCTGGGACAACACGTCCAGGGGGTTGCGCGGCATCTCCAACCGCTCGATCCCGCCCTCGCGCATCCGCCCGGTCACGACGGTGGTCGCCAACAGGTCGCCCCGGTACTGGGGCAGGAACACCCCGCGCGAGACCTCGCCCACCTGGTGCCCGGACCGTCCGACACGCTGCAGGCCACTGGCCACCGACGGGGGAGAGGACACCTGTACGACCAGGTCCACGGAGCCCATGTCCACGCCCAGCTCCAGGCTGGAGGTGGCCACCACGCAGCGCAGCCGGCCCGCCTTCAGGTCGTCCTCGATCAGCGCCCGCTCCGACTTGGACATCGACCCGTGGTGGGCGCGCGCGATCACGGCGTCCGCGCCCCGGCTCTGTCCTGACTGCCCGGTGACCTGCGCGGCCACCTCCTCCTCGGGAAACGCGGCACCGGTGCGTTCGGCGTACAGGTCGTTGATCCGGGAGCACAGCCTCTCGGCGGTGCGGCGGCCGTTGGTGAACACGATGGTGGAGCGGTGTGCCTCGACCAGGTCCAGGACCCGGCGTTCCACGTGCGGCCACACCGATCCGCCCGGCTCGTCCAGATCGGGCACCGGGACCTGCACCCGCAGATCCATGCGCGGGGCGTCCGGAGGGGCGACGATCCGCGCGCCGCCCAGGTAGTCGGCGACCACTTCGCGTGGGCGCACGGTGGCAGACAGCCCGATCCGCTGCGCAGGACGTTCCAGCAGTTCGGCGAGCCGCTCCAGGCTGAGGGCCAGGTGGGCCCCGCGCTTGGTCCCGGCCAGTGCGTGCACCTCGTCCACGATCACCGTCTCCACCCCGGCCAGCCCCTCGCGGGCCTTGGAGGTGAGCACCAGGAAGAGGGACTCCGGGGTGGTGATGAGCACGTCCGGCGGATGCGTGGCCAGACGACGCCGTTCCCGCGCCGGGGTGTCGCCGGTGCGAACCCCCACCGTGACGGGGGAGACTTCCTGTCCGGCGGCGGCCGCGGCGTCGGTGATACCGGCCAGGGGGCGCCGCAGGTTGCGCTCCACGTCCACCGCGAGCGCCTTCAACGGGGACACGTACAGGACCCGGCAACGTCGGGAACGGTCCTGCGGCGCGGGGGAGTGGAGCAACCGGTCCAACGACCACAGGAAGGCGGACAGGGTCTTGCCCGAACCGGTGGGCGCCACGACCAGGGTGTCGTCACCGCCGGAGACCGAGGTCCACGCCTCGGCCTGGGCCCGGGTGGGGCCGTCGGGGAAGGCCTGTTCGAACCAGGTCCGCGTCGCCGTGCCGAAGGGTTCCAAGGGACCGTTCATCCGGCCAGTCTGCCGAAGGGCTCCGACAGAAGGAGGCGCAGGACACACCCGTCTCCGCGAAAACGGGCCTGTGGACAACGCCACTCGGGTCCCGCCCATCACCCATACTGGGGCCGATGAGACTCACCAACTTCTGGAACAACATGCGAGAGCAGTTCGGCGAGGCCTACGCCGAGAGCCTCGCCAAGGACTACGTGATCGAGGGACTGGGCTCCCGCACCATCGATCAGGCGCTGGCCGACGGGGTCGGGGTCAAGGAGATCTGGCGCGCGGTGTGCGAGGCGTTCGACCTTCCGGCCACCGCCCGCTGACCGACACGTTCGATCCGTGTTCGATCTGTGGATGAACCAAGAATCGAACATAGGTTCGGGTAGAGTGGCCGCATCGCCGGCGAACGTCGCGATTGTCGTACCGAAGGCGTAGCGTCAGGCGCATCATGAAGAAAAAGGCATCGACCCAACAGGGGAACCCCGTGGCTTCTGGAGACCGAGACAAGGCTCTCGAAACAGCGCTCGCGCAGATCGAGCGGCAGTTCGGCAAGGGCTCCGTCATGCGACTGGGCGACGACGAGCGTCCGCCGATCGAGGCGATCCCCACCGGCGCCATCTCGCTGGACGTGGCCCTGGGCATCGGTGGCCTTCCCAAGGGCCGGGTCGTGGAGATCTACGGCCCCGAGTCCAGCGGTAAGACCACCGTCGCCCTGCACGCGGTGGCCAGCGCGCAGAAACTGGGCGGCATCGCCGCCTTCGTCGACGCCGAGCACGCCCTGGACCCCGAGTACGCCAAGAAGATCGGTGTCAACACCGACGACCTCCTCCTGTCCCAGCCGGACACCGGTGAGCAGGCGCTGGAGATCGTGGACATGCTGATCCGCTCCGGCGCGATCTCCGTCATCGTCATCGACTCCGTGGCGGCCCTGGTGCCCCGCGCCGAGATCGAGGGTGAGATGGGTGACAGCCACGTCGGTCTGCAGGCCCGCCTGATGTCCCAGGCCCTGCGCAAGATCGCCGGCGCGCTGAACTCCACCGGCACCACCGCGATCTTCATCAACCAGCTGCGTGAGAAGGTCGGCGTCATGTTCGGATCGCCCGAAACCACCTCGGGTGGTCGGGCGCTGAAGTTCTACGCCTCGGTCCGGTTGGACGTCCGTCGTATCGAGACCCTCAAGGACGGCACCGACGCGGTCGGTAACCGTACGCGGGTCAAGGTCGTCAAGAACAAGGTCGCGCCACCCTTCAAACAGGCGGAGTTCGACATCCTCTACGGCGTCGGAGTCTCCCGCGAGGGCAGTCTGATCGACCTGGGTGTGGAACACGGCATCGTGCGCAAGTCCGGCGCCTGGTACACCTACGACGGCACACAGCTGGGCCAGGGCAAGGAGAACGCCCGCAAGTTCCTGCACGAGAACGCCGACATGGCCAACGAGGTCGAGAAGAAGATCAAGGAGAAACTGGGCGTGGGCGTGTCCGCCGGCGATGACAGCGCCTCCGGGTCCGACGCCGAGTCCAAGGCCGATCCGGCCAAGGACGCCGCCGCCAAGGCTCCCGCCGCCAAGAAGGCCCCGGCCAAGACCGTGAAGGTGACCGACACGGATGCGTGAGCGGCGCCGGTCATCCGACCGCACCGGGGCGGATGAGTCGCCCGACCCGGTGAACGCCGACCAGACCCCGGACGGGCCCGAGCGCCCGTCCGGGGAGGACACCGAGGCCAAGGTCAGGAACCTGGTTCTGCGCATGCTCACGCACTCCCCGCGTACCCGCGCCCAACTCGAACGTTCTCTGTATCGCAGGGAGTACGAGGAAGAGGTCATCACGCGGGTCCTCGACGGGATCGAGGAGGCGGGGCTGGTCGATGACGCCGCCTTCGCCAAGGGGTGGGTCTCCTCCCGCCACCACAGCCG
>NZ_DYZD01000039.1 GCF_020741345.1 Nocardiopsis listeri | reverse complement strand
CATCACGCTAAGTTGGTACAAAGTGGCCCCTTTTGGGGGGCTGGGGTGGGCGTGAGAGGGCGTCCTCGAAGGGGGCTTGTGCCAGTCTTGTGCCAGTTTGAGGGCAAGCATGAAAAAACCTGGGGCTTCTCTCGTTTTCACGATGCGAGAAACCCCAGGTCCAAGCGCGGAGGATATGGGATTTGAACCCATGAGGGGGTTGCCCCCCAACCGCATTAGCAGTGCGGCGCCCTAGGCCTCTAGGCGAATCCTCCTGGCTGCGACCAGACTACAGAGCGCGGGGGCCGGGCGCAAAACGAACCCTCCGGGCGGATCCGGGTCGGGGAGGTCGGGGCGTCCCCAGGCCTCCCCCGTGGGCTCGGGGCCGGTGAGGTTCCGGGACCCCGAAGACGCGGTGGGAGTCGGCCCGGAGTTCCTCGGTTTCCGGTACGGGCCACCGGCGGTCATGGGTTCGGTGTGGGCGCCCTGGGCGGGAGCACGGCGGTGTTGGGGGGCGACGACGTGGTCGGCCATGCGCACCGAGGTGAGGCGACGTGTGATCAACACGACCGTGGCGCCGGTGCGCCGGGCGTGCGCGTGGGGCGGGCGAACCGGAGTCAGGTGGTGGTGCGTTCGATGATGAGGTCGGCGTCGTGGCGCAGCTTCTCCACGGAGCGGGACAGCGTGCTCTTCACGGTACCGATGGTCACGCCCATGCGTTCGGCGATCTGCGCCTCGGTGAGGTCGTCGTAGTAACGCAGGACCACCGTGGCCCGCTGGCGTTCGGGGAGACGTTCGATGGCGCGCCCGACGACGTCGGCGAGGTCGCTGCGCCAGGTCGGATCGTCCACGCGCTGTTCGGGGATCTCGTCGGTGGGATAGACGTCCAGGCGTTTGCGGCGCCACTCGGAGATCTGTGCGTTGACCATGGCCCGGCGGACGTATCCGTCGCGGGCACGGGGATCGGCGATCCGTCCCCAGGCGAGGAAGGTCTTGACCAGTGCGGCCTGGAGCAGGTCCTCGGCGTCGGCGTGGCTGTTGGTGAGGGAACGGGCCATGCGAAGCAGCGCGGGCCCGCGTTCGGACACGTAGCGGCTGAACTCTTCGGAACCGGGAGTCCGGGTCGTTCCCGTCACGTGGACCACCGCCCTTCACGGGTAGCGCGCCGACTCTCGTCGTGCGGCATCGCTGTGTGCCCGGCGGCGTGGGGCCGCCCTTGGCCCACAACTGTCACATAGTGAACGCAAACGCCCGGGCAGTTTGATGCCACGTGCCGACAAACCGCGTGAAAGCGACACGAATCAGGTCGTGTTCGCGGGCATGTCGCCGACACGATCGGGCGCGTGTCGGCGTGTGAACGACCGATCGTGCCGCTCGGGGTCACAATGGGTCACGGATGGACGAGTCGGGCGGCAGGGGGCGCGAAGGACATGTCAGTGATCATGGACAGTGGTCGGGACCGTCGGCGGTTCACGGCGGCGTTGCTCGGCTCCGCGGCGGCACCCGAACCCACACCCGTCCACCACCGCGTCGTCCGCGGCGTGGTCGTGGACGCCACCTCGTACATGCTCTGCCTGGCCACCCCGAACGGCGAGGAGCGCTTCCTCTTCGAGCGGGTCACCACCTTCTGGCGCGGCGGTGAGGTCCTTCCCACCGAACTGCGGCCCGGTGACGACGCCGTGGTGCTGTGTTCGCACGACGGGAGGCTGATCGCCGAACGGGTCTGGGCACAGGTGGCGCGCGCCACCGGGGTCATCGTCGACCGCGAGGGCGACGCCCTCTCCCTCGATCCCGGACACGGACGCCCACCACTCACGGTGGTCATGCCCTACCGCACGTCCGGGCGCATCTCCGTCCGTCACCCACGGCTGGAGCCCGGCTACCTGTTCGACGTCGTCGGCGTCTGGCGCGATGGCGAGGTGTGGGCCGCGCGACCGGCGACCACACAGCCGCCCCACCCACTCGACTCGGCCCCTCGCAGGCCGCTCACCCGCGAACACTCCAGCACCGTCGAGGGCATCGCCACCTGGTACGACCCGGCCTGGGGACGCTCCGCGCACCTGGATCCGCGAGCCCACGCGGCCGGTGCCGCCTACCCGTCCCTGGACCGGGCCGGCCACGAGGGGCGGTGCGACCGGCGCACCCCCTGCCTTCCCCTGCCGTTGCTGTCGACCGGTGCCACCCTCAGCATGCGCAACGACTGCACCCGGGAGACGGCGGCCGTGCCCGTCCTCGACTGCGCCGCCGCCGACAGCTGGTTCTGCGACCTGTGCCCGTCCTGCGGGACGCACGCGGCGGGACGCATCGCCTCCCTCACCATGATCTCCTTCGTCGCCCTGGGCGGGCGGCTGGAGGCCGGCTGCTTCAACGCGACCGTGACCGTCGCGAACCAAGAGGGGTGAATCGATGTTCCCGGAGATCCTCGCAGCGGTCCGTGAGGTCCAGCTGCCACTGTTGGCGGCGCTGCTGCTGATGGGCGCGGTGGCCAAGGCCGTCCCACGTTCGGAGGGCACAGGCGTCGCCGTGTTGGTGCCGCAG
>NZ_DYZD01000038.1 GCF_020741345.1 Nocardiopsis listeri | reverse complement strand
GGGCGGCTCAACCCTTGACCGCACCGGCCATCAGGCCCCCGGTGAGCTTCTTCTGCAGGAGGGAGAAGAAGACGATGCTCGGGACGGCGGCCAGCACCGATCCCGCGGCCAACGGGCCCAGGGCGACCTTGCCCTCACCGCCGATGAACATCTTCAGCGTGATGGGCAGGGTGTAGTTCTCCGGGGACTGGAGCAGCACGAGAGCGAAGAAGAACTCGTTCCAGGAGGAGACGAAGGCGAACATGGCGGTGGCGGCCACCCCTGGCATCAGCAGGGGCAGCACGATCCGGCGCAGGACGTCCAGGCGTCCCCCGCCGTCCATCGCACCGGCCTCCTCCAGGTCGATCGGGACGCCGGTGACGTAGCCCTGGAGCATCCACAGCGCGAACGGCAGCGTGTAGGTGGTGTGCACCAGCACCAGGCCGACGAGGCTGTCGGTCAGGCCGATGGTCCGCAGCACCAGGAACAGGGGCAGGATGATGAGGATGACGGGGAAGACCTGGCTGACCAGGATCCAGCCGACCCCGGCCGCCCGGACCATCCCTTTGAGCCGCGCCAGGACGTAGGCGGCGGGCAGGGCGATGAGGATGACCAAGGCCGTCGAGGACAGGGCGACGAGCAGGCTGTTCCACGCCGAGCTCACCAACCCCTGGCGGGCGAGCGCCCGAGCGTAGTTGTCGAAGTGCCATTCCCGGGGCAACAGGCTCACGGTGAGCGAGTTGAGTTCGGCGGAGGTCTTGAGCGAGGCCGATATCAACCACAGCAGTGGGAAGCCCAGGAAGAGGATGTAGCAGGCCAGGGCGGCGTACTGGGCGGGTCGAACGAGAGTGCGCATCGGTCAGCCCACCTTGCCCTTGTCGTCCTGGCGGAACTGCGACCACAGGTAGAGGGCCAGGAGCAGGACCACCACGGTCACCAGCACCACGCCCATCGCGGCGGCGTAGCCGATGTTGCGGTTCTTGAACGCCTCCAGGTACGTGAAGAGCATCGGCAGCATCGTGCGACCGCCGGGCCCTCCCTCGGTGAGGACGTAGACCAGGGAGAACGAGTTGAAGTTCCAGATGAAGTTGAGGGAGGTGATCGAGGCGATGATGGGACGCAGGCTCGGCAGGGTCACCCCGACGAAGCGACGCCAGGCGCCCGCCCCGTCCATGGCGGCGGCCTCGTGCAGTTCGTCGGGGATCTGCTGGAGCCCGGCCAGCAGCGTCACGGTGGTCTGGGGCATGCCCACCCAGACCCCGACGACGATGACGGCGGGCAGGGCCGTGGAGAAGTCACCGAGCCAGTTGATGTCGCCGGGAAGGCCCACAGCGTCCATGACCGCGTTGAGCGGACCGGCGTTGGGCGAGTAGATCATCCGCCACATGATGGCCACGACCACCGGGGGCATCGCCCACGGGATCAGGGCCAGCACCCGGGTGAGCCCCTGGAGTCGCAGCCCCGAGTTCAGCAGCAGGGCCAGGCCCAGGGCGGCGACCAGTTGGAGCAGGGTGACCGAGACCGCCCACACCATGCCGATGCGGAACGACTCCCAGAAGAAGGAGTTGTCGAACAGCCGCGTGAAGTTGTCGAGGCCGACCACCTCGTAGTCGGGCCGTCGCACCAGGCGGGCGTCGGTGAAGGCCAACGCCACACCCATGACCAGGGGGGCGACGCTGAGCACCAGGATCGGCAACAGCGAGGGCATGACCAGCGCGGCCGCCTCGCGACGGCGGTTGCGGGCCAGACCGCCGGGGCGCGGTCCGCGGTGCGCGGGGGTGGGGCGGCCGGAGGGCGGGCCGCCGGGCGAGGAGGTTCTCCTGCCCGTGGTGGGGTCCTTGGAGGACAGGGTTCTCAAGGTGAGTCCAGGGAGAGGGGTTCGATGTCGTCGGGTATGGCGGTGGGGTCGGTGGACTCCCGAACGACGAGCTCGGGTCCGACCTCGATCTGTCGCGTCTCCTCGTGGAGCCCCTCGGCCAGGTTCAGCATGATCTCGGCCGCGACCCGCCCTCGCTCGGCCGAACCGAGGGAGACGCTGGTCAGGCTCGGCTGGAAGACCCGACCGAACTCGGTGTCGTCCATACCGGTGACGGCGAGGTCGCCGGGGACGGTGAGTCCGCGTTCGCGTGCGGCGCGGATGGCGGCGATGGCCAGCAGGTCGTTGGCGGCCACCACCGCGTCGAGCGGACGGCCCTCGGTCTCACCGGCCGCGAGCAGACGCCGGGCGGCGACCACACCGGCCGCCACGGTGAAGTCCTCGGCCACCTCCACCGACCCACCGGCGCCCACGGCCTCGAAGCCGCGCTGTCGCGCCTGGCCGGGGGTGGTGTCGAGGGGACCGTTGAGGAACCCGATACGCGACCGGCCGAGTTCGCGCAGGTGGTTCACGGCGCGGGCGATGCCGTCGGCCGAATCGGTGGAGACCGAGTCGATCCCGTGCTCTCCAAGGGGGCGGCCCACGACCACGACGGGGACCTCCTGCTCCCGCAACGCCCGGATGAGGGCGTCGTCGGTGCGCAGCGGGACCAGGATCATTCCGTCGACGAAGCCGCCGCTGAGGCTACGGACCAGCTCGGTGGTGGAGGTCGTGGTGTCCCCCGTGGACATCACGACCACCCGGTACCCGTGCGGGGCCAGCACCTCGTGGATGGCGGTCATCATCTCGACGTAGACGGGGTTTCCGATGTCGGCGACGGCGAAGGCCACCTGGAACGTCCTCTTCATCCGCAGCGAGCGCCCGATCGCGTCCGGGCTGTAGCCCAGCTCCGCGGCGGCCGCGCGTACGCGTTCGACCATGGCCGCGCTGGCTCCGCCGCCGTGCAGGGCGCGGGAGGTGGAGGACAGGGAGACCCCTGCCCTTTCCGCGACCTGGATCAGGGTCGCTCGTGAGGACGTCATCGTGGCTCCAGCCAAGCCGAGGGGGATGCGGAAACGTTTCCAGTCGCACGGGAAGGCGGTGCGAGAGGAGGACTGGAAACGTTTCCGGAAACCTAGTGCCCTCGCCCGGAGACCGTCAAGTCAGGCATTAGGGGTGATTTCGGACGTCCGCAAGGCTCACCTGGTCGCTCCGCGCGACCCCGGTTTCGCACTCCGCGCTCGTTCCCAGCGCGAGCACCACCGGGCACGCGGCCCGGGCCGTCGGCCCTCCGACGTCGGGTGCGGGACGCTCAGTTCGAACGGACGAGGCGGAAGGGGTGGCCCCCCGGGTCGAGGAAGACCCGGAAGTTCCCCGGGGCGGGCTGGAACCCGCGCTTGCGGGCACCGATCTCCAGCACCCGCCGCCCGCCCTCGTCGAGGTCGGGGACGTCGAAATCGAGGTGGAGCTGTTGCGGGTGGACGTCACCGGGCCATTGCGGCGGCACGTGACCGAGGGCCTTCTGGAAGGCGATCGTGGCGCCGGTATCGCCCACCAACCGGATCCGGCCGTCGTCCTCCCACGGCTCGATCCGCCACCCGGGGATCGCCGCGCAGAACTCCGCCAGGGCGAGGGGGTCGCGACCGTCGATGGCGACCAGGCCCAACTTCGCGATCGGACTCGTGGACACCGACGACTTCACGGCGTGGTCGCCTGGTCAGCGGCCGCTACGCCGTAGGCGGACACGGTAGGAGTAGTACTCGGGCAGGAAGTGGCTCGTGGCGAGTTCGACCGCCTCACCCCGGGTGTCGAGGTAGGTGCGGTCCACCCGCAGGAGGGGCCGCCCCTCCTCGCAACCCAGGTCACGCGCGACCTCGCGCTCGGCCCCCGCCGCGGTGATGCTCTGCTCCGCCTCGGAAATGGGGTGTTCCAAACGCCGGTCCAGCAGACCGATGACGGTCACGGAACTGCTCGCGCCCTCCCCGGCGAGTTCCTCGACCTCACCGAGCAGCTCCCCCGCCCATGGCGGCAGGTGCACGGTCGTCACGCAGAAGGGCCGGTCGCCGTGGTCGCGGCGAAAGTCCACGGTGTAGACCATGTCGGAGTCCAGCCGCAGGCGCCCGGCGACACCGATGTCCACCCGGCGCCGCAGCGGACCGAGCACGACCATGCGCGTGTCCTCCGACAGGGCCATGAGGTCCTCGACCGAACCGAACTGGCGCAGGTAGCGGCTCTCGCTCCGGGCCGGGAAGGTGCCCCGGCCACGGATCCGGTGCACCAACCCTTCGGCCACCAGGTCCTGGAAGGCTCGACGGACGGTCTGTCGGCTCACTCCGTGTCGACGCGCCAGTTCGGCCTCGGTGGGCAGGCGGGAACCGTCGTCGAACCTGCCGCTGAGCACCGCCGTGCGCAGTTCCCGCGCCACCACCTGGTAGGCCGACTCTCCGCTGTTGACCGTCATCGCCCTCGTCCTCGTCCCGACCTGTCCGGACCACCATTGTCGCGGTCCGACAACGGTGGCTCGGACACGGTTCAGATGGTGCCCTCGGCGCGCAGGCGCGCGATCTCGGGGGCCTGGTACCCGATCCTGCCCAGGATGTCCTCGGTGTGCTCGCCCAAAGCCGGCACCGGGTCCATACGCGGTTGGACACCGCCCAACCCCGCCGGGGGCAGGAGTGAGGACGCCTGTCCTCCCGGCACGGCCACGTTCCGCCATCGGTCGCGCCCGATCAGGGAGGGGTGGTCATTGAACTCCTCCACGGAGTTCAGGCGCGCGTTGGCGATCGCCGCGGCGTCGAGCAGCGCGACGGCCTCCTCCGCGTCCAGGAGCGCGAACCGTTCGCGGATGAACGTGTTGATCTCCGCCCGAGCGGCCACCCGGGCGGAGTTACCGGCGAAGCGGGGGTCGCCCACCAGTTCGGGCCGGCCCAGCACCTTCTCGCACAGGGCCGCCCACTCTCGTTCGTTCTGCACCGCGATGAGCACGTCCCGACCGTCCGCGCAGGTGAACGGCCCGTAGGGGGCGATCGTGGCGTGTTCGGCGCCCACCCTCGCGGGGGCGGTACCGCCGTGTCGGGTGTAGAGGGAGGGTTGGGACATCCACTCGGCGAGGGCCTCGAACAGCGCCACCTCCACCGGGGGTGCCGTTCCGGTGGTGGCGCGGGTGTAGAGGGAGGCGAGGATCCCCGAGTACGCGTACATGCCGGCGGCGATGTCGGCCACCGAGACCCCCACCTTGACGGGGGTGTCGGGGGTGCCGGTGACCGACATCAGCCCGGCCTCGGCCTGGACGAGGGCGTCGTAGGCCTTGCGGTCGGCCCATGGGCCGTCGTTGCCGTACCCGGAGATGTCGCAGCACACCAGCTGGGGGCGCCGGGTGGTCAGGGCGGAGGCGTCCAGGCCCAGACGGGCGGCGGCCCCGGGGGCCAGGTTCTGCACGAACACGTCGGCGTCGTCGAGCAGGCGGGTGAGGATCTCGGCGCCCGCCGGGGACTTCAGGTCCAGGGTGAGGGATTCCTTGGAGCGGTTGAGCCAGACGAAGTAACTCGCTTCGCCGCGCACGGTCTCGTCGTAACGGCGGGCGAAGTCGCCGGTTCCGGGGCGCTCCACCTTGATGACGCGGGCGCCCAGGTCGGCGAGTTGGCGGGTGGCGAAGGGCGCGGCGACGGCCTGTTCCAGGCTGACGACGGTGACGCCGTCCAGGGGGCGGTGGTTCACGGGGTCTCCTCGGCGGGTGCGGCCAGATGGGCACGGAGCAGGTCGGGGGCGTCGTCCCAGGTGGTTCCGGAGAGCAGGGCGGGGACGTCGGACCCGCAGTCGGAGAACTTGGCGGCCAGCTCATCGGGGTCGGCGGGTCGGTCGGGCGCGCCGGCGGGCAGGTCCAGGGTGGCGCTGTGCCGCTCTCCGTCGACGGTGGTCACGCGCACGGTGGTGTTTCCGTCCAGGAGCCCGTCACCGCCGGGGGTGTGCCGAACCCGCACGGCCTCGACCAGGCGTCGCGCCTCGGAGCGTCGGGCGGCGGCGTCGGTGAAGCTCGCGAAGCCGGGGTGGCGGTCCAGCAGGGCGGTGGCGACGGCGTACTCCAGGCTGAACTTGGCCTGGAGTCCGGTGGTGGGGCGGTGGTGGATGAGCGGGTGCAACGTGCCGGCGGGGGTCTCGACCTCCACGACGCGCACCGTCGCGGGATCGGGTAGGGCCCCGGCGAGTGCGCGCACGGCGCCGATGGGACGCTGCATGGCGTAGCAACAGGGGTGGATCTTGGTGGCCAGGCCGCCGGGGACGGCGGGGGCCGCGGGGTCGAGTGCGTCGGGTGTGAGACCTCGGGGGTCGCCGCCCACGAGGCCGAACCACTGGTCGAGGGCGGTGGGGTCGGCCTGGGCCCCGGCCGCGGCCAGGTGGGCGGCCCGGACCCCCGCGTGAGCGGCGAAGCCCACCTGGAGCGACTTGGCGTCGGTGCCGAAGGCTCGCTGGACCCCGCCCGCGGCCGGGACGGCCAGCGCCATGGCGTGGGCGGTGCGTTCGGGGGTCAATCCCAGGGCCAGGGCCGCGCCGACCGCCGCGGCCGGCGCCCCCGCGGTGCAGGTGGCGTGCCAGCCGTCGGTGTAGTGGCGCCATCCCAGGGCGGTGCCCAGTCGGGCCATGACCCCGGCCGCCGCCAGGTAGTGCTCCTCTCCCCCGCCCATGGCCAGGGTGACGGGTACGCACACGACGCTGATGTGCGCGGTCGAGGGCAGGTGGAGGTCGTCGAAGTCGAGCACGTGCCCGACCGCCGCCCAGCGGGCCTCCTCGGGCAGGTCTTGGGTCAGAGCGCTCATCGGGTGGTCTCGGGCCGCGAGGGTGACGGCCAGGGTGTCGTGCAGGGATCTGCGCGCCAGGGCGCGGTCGTCGTCGGTCGGAGTGAGTGCGTGGGCCCAGTCGGCGAGGGCGCGGGCGATGGCCATGGGGCCTCCCGTGGTGGCGGGTGCGCGGGCTGGAAAACCCGCGCTCGATTTGTACGGCCATTTTTGACACGCTCCGGCGGCGCTGTCAACGGGCTCCCCTTCATCCCGCGCTGAAAGGGGTTGACACGACCCCGATCACTTGAAAGATTGACGCACCAAATGGCCGTACATATCGAGGTGAGAGAAGTGGACGATGACCCCGCCGCCGTTCCTCCGGGCGTACGCGCCGCGCTGAGCGTGCCCTGCGCCGAACCACGCAAGCCCGCCAAGGCCGCCGCCCTCCGTGTGGACGAGATCGTCCTGGACCTGGAGGACGCCGTGCCCGTCGACCGCAAGGAGACCGGTCGCGAGATCGCCCGGGAGTACCTGCGAGGTCCGATCCACGGTCGTACGGCCGTGCGGGTCAACGCCGTGGGAACCCCGTGGTGTCATCAGGACCTGCTGATGTGCGCCTCCCACCGCGGCCCCGGACTGAGCGTGGTCGTGCCCAAGGTCGAGAGCGCGGGCGACCTCGCCTTCGTCGACCGCCTGCTCACCGGGGCCGAGGCCGCCCGGGGGGCCGGACCCCGTGTGGGCGTGCAGGCCCTGATCGAGACCGCTCCGGGGCTCGCCGCCCTGGCCGAGATCACCCGGGCCACACCACGTCTGGAGGCCCTCGTGGTGGGCTACGCCGATCTGTCCGCCTCCTTGGGACGGGCCCAGGGCCTACATCCCCAACGCTGGACGGGTGTCCAGGACGCGGTGATCGTCGCCGCGCGGGCGGCCGGGATCCGCGCGGTGGACGGCCCCTACACCGGGATCGCGGACGACGAGGGTTTCAGGGCCTTTGCTCGGCACTCCCGTGAGGCCGGGTTCGACGGCATGTGGGTGATCCACCCCGACCAGGTGGCGACCGCCACCGCCATGTTCACTCCGATGCCGGCCGAGGTCGGGCACGCCACCTCGGTTCTGGAGTCACTGGAGCGGGCGGAACGCGAAGGCCTGGGCGCGGTCACACTCGACGGGCGGATGGTCGACGCGGCCATGGCCCTGAGCGCACGGCGCACCCTGGCCCGCGCCGGACGGGAGGAGGCCCGATGAGCGTTCCCTTCCCCGCCGCCGGTGACGGGCCCTGCTTCGAGGACCTGAGCGTGGGAGACGTGTTCGACACCGCTCCCCCGTTGACCCTGACCGAGGCGCACGCGGCCGTCCACCAGTCGATCGTGGGCGACCGGTTGCGGATGCCGTTGGACGTCCCGCTGAGCCGTTCGGTGGCCCGCTCGCGCACCGTGCACCCGGCCCTGGTGTGGGACGTGGCCATCGGCCAGTCCACCCTGGTCACCCGCCGGGTGATCGCCAACCTCTTCTACCGGGGCCTGGTGCTGCGTCGACTCCCCTCGATCGACGACACCCTGTCCACCTCCACCGAGGTGGTGGGACTCAAGCAGAACCGGGGGCGCCCCGAACGTGCGGCGTCGGGTCTGGCGGCACTGCGGGTGACCACCCGCAACCAGCACGGCCGGCCCGTCCTGGACTTCTGGCGATGCGCGATGTTGCCGTTGCGCGACCCTCGGGCCCGCACCGGGGCCGCGGACGACATGGCCGCGTTGGGCGTCGACCCCTCCCCTACGGACTTCGCGCGGGCGGTGCGGGACTGGGACCGACTCCCATTGGAGGACCTGCGAGGCACCGGACCGGTCCCGGCTCCGGGTACGGGCCCGTGCCCGGTACCCGGCGGCGACGTGGTCTCCTCGGCACCCGAGCTGGCCCGGCTCACCCTCAACGTCGCCTCCGCCCACCACGACGCGACCGCCGCCGGGGACCGGCGGCTGGTGTACGGGGGCCACACCATCGGCGTCGCCCTGTCCCAGGCCGCGCGGGCCTTTCCCGAGATCGTGACCGTGACCGGTTGGCACGGCTGCGACCACCTCGGCCCGGTCCACGAGGGCGACACCCTGCACAGCACCGTCGAGACCGAACGCGTCGAGACCGTGGAGGGGGTGCGCCTGGCCCATCTGCGTTCCCGGGTCGGCGCCCGGGAGCACGCCGAGGCACCGACCCGCGAGGTCCTGGACTGGCGCTTCGTGGCCCTCCTGGCCTGAGGAACGCGTTCGGGGCCGCCACCCGTGACCCGGCCCCACACCCCACGACCCCCGAAGACCCCGAGAGCGAGGAACGAACATGAGCCCACTGTCAGCGGACGAGAAGGACATGGTGAACCTGGTCGCCACCTTCGTCGACGAACGTGTGCGCGGCAGGGTCCGCGACTTCGAGGCGAGCGACACCTACCCGGAGGAGTTCATCGAGGAGATGAAGGGGCTCGGCGTGTTCGGGCTCCTGGTCCCCGACGAGTACGGCGGAGTGGACGTCGGCGCGGCCTGTTTCGCCCGCATCACCGAGGAACTCGCCCGCGGGTGGATGAGCCTGGCCGGAGCCATGGGCGGCCACTCGGTGATCTGCTACCTGATCCGCGAGTTCGGCACCCGGGAGCAGAAGGAGCGCTACCTGCCCCGTATGGCCGACGGTTCACTGCGCGCCACCATGGCCCTGACCGAGCCCTCCGGCGGCAGCGACCTGCAGGGCATGCGCACCCGGGCGATAGCCGACGCCGACGGCTTCGTGGTCGACGGTTCCAAGACGTGGATCTCCAACGCCCGGCACGCGGACCTGTTCGGGCTGCTGTGCGTCACCGACCCCGACGCCGCCCCGGCCCACAAGGGCATGAGCGTGCTGTTGGTCGAGCCGGGAGACGGTCTCACCGTCTCGGGGAAGATCCCCAAACTCGGTTACCGGGGGGTGGAGGCCTGCGAACTGACCTTCGAGGGCATGCGCGTGCCGGCGGACGCCGTGTTGGGCGGGGAACCGGACCGGGGGTGGGCGCAGATGATGCGCGGCCTGGAGGTCGGCCGGATCCAGGTGGCGGCCCGCGCCGTGGGGGTGGCCCAGGCCGCGCTGGCCGACGCCGTCTCCTACACCCAGGACCGGGAGTCGTTCGGCAAGCCCATCTGGAAGCACCAGTCGGTGGGCAACCTGCTCGCCGACATGGCCACGAAGGTCCGTGCCGCCCGCCTGATGACGGTGGACGCCGCCGAACGGTTGGACGAGGGGGTCCGAGCGGACATGGAGGCGGGGATGGCGAAACTGTTCGCCTCCGAGACCGCCATGGAGGTGGCCCTGGACGCGATGCGGGTGCACGGTGGCTACGGCTACTCGCGCGAGTACGAGGTGGAGCGGTACTTCCGGGACGCCCCGCTGATGATCCTGGGCGAGGGCACCAACGAGATCCAACGCAACGTGATCGCCGCGCAGCTCGTGGCCCGTGACGCCGCCGGGGACACCTTGATCTGAGACCGGACCCGACCGGAAGCCGGCAGGGGCGCACCCGCTCGAGCGGGTGCGCCCCTGCCGGACGCGGCTCTGCTGTGGCGTCCCGCTCAGGCGGCGGGCTCTCCGGTGCGAAAGCCCAACTGGTGGGACAGTTCCATGGCGGCGTCCGCCATGCGTGGAGCGAGTCTTTCCAGGGCGTCCCGGTCGGTGCGCACGGCCGGGACGCTGATGCTCAGCGCGGCGACCACGTCCCCGGCGTGGTCGCGTACCGGGGCGGCGATGCCGGCCACCCCGACCACCCGCTCCTCCATGGAGATCGCGTATCCGCGTTCCTGGATGAGGGCGAACTCCGCGCGCAGGTCCTCGGACCTGATCCGCGCGTGGGTGGTCGATGAGCGAAGGTCCTGGGCCAACACCCCCTCGCGGAGCTCCTCGGGGGCGAAGGCCAGCAGGAGCTTGCCGGGGGCGCCCTGGTGCGGCGGGATGGGGGCGCCCAGGTCGGTGTAGGTACGCCGAAGCGGCAGGGTGCTCTCCACCTGGGCGATGGTGCGCCGTACCGGGGTCTCGTCCATGATGTGCAACCCCACCGTCTCACCCGTGAAGTCCCGCAACGCCGTCATGGTCTCCTCGGCGTGCAACTCCAGGGACAGCTGGCTGCGGGCGGTGTCGGCCAACCCGAGCAGCCGCGGGCCCAGACAGTAGCTGGTGCTGCGGGGCAACTGGACCACCAGGCCGTGCTGGACCAGGGTGGAGAGGAGTCGGTGCGTGGTACTGCGTGTCAACCCGGTGGCCCGCGCCAGTTCCGACACACTCGCCACCGGCCGCGCCGGGGAGAAGGCGGACAGGATCGCAACGGCGCGATCGATGGCCTGGACCGTGCCCTGCTGGCCTGTCATCTTCCTCGGTGCCTTCCCTTGTCGTGACGCGTCGGCGGCCCGTCCGGGCCGCCGACGCTCGTAGTCCTTGACGCTCTGGGGGATCAACGCAGCAGCGGTCTCATCTCCCGGACGTCGGACACCTCGTCCAACGACGATACAAGCCCCACCAACGCGGACGTGCGTTCACGGCCGAGCACCGGCTCGAGCAGGTCCTCCGCCTTGGCCTGGACCTCGTCCACGCTCATGGGGTCGTCCACGCTCCCGCGCACGGCGGGGACGTGGCGTCGCAACCGCCGACCGTCGGTGGTGGTGACCACCAGGGTGGCGCAGCGGACCCCGCCGACCTCGCGATCCTCCTTCAACGTGGTGCGTTCGCGCAGCGAACGGATGAGGGGATCGTTCATGCGGGCGTCGTCGTGCGCCATGGCGAAGGTGAACGCCCCGTCGACCAGTGTGCCCGCCACGAGGTACTGGACGTTGATGTCGGGCATGGCACGGTCGTCCACCACTCTGCACAGGTCGTAGGGCAGGATGATCTCCACCGACTCCGTCTCCTGTGCCGTGAGACCGTGCTCCTCCACCAGGTCCAGGGTGGCCTGCACCGCCGCCTGGGCCGGGGAGCCCACCGCGAACTTCTTGATGTTGGTGTGGACGATCTCGTACCTCTCCCCCAGGCCGTGGGCGAGCCGATCGCGGTCGACCCGGGTGGAGAGGGCGTCCAGGAAGTTGGGCTGTCCGGAGAAGACGTCGGCCACACCATCGCAGCCGGAGGCCACCAGTTCCGCGGCCCGGACCCCGTTGGCGGCCGGCATGCCGCCGAAGACGAACGCCTTCTCCACGTGGTCGGGGTCGCGCAACCAGCTGGTGACCCCGCCCGCGCTCTGCGCCGTGTAGGACAGGGTCCAGCGGACCCGTTCGGCGTCCATCCCGTGCAGCACCGCGGCGGCCGCCGCGGCACCGAACTGGCCGGCCAGGGCGTGGGTGCTGTAGCTGCTGCCCTCGGCCAGGACCGGTGGTCGCCCCAACGCCATGACCACACGAGTGCCGACGTCGTAGCCGACCGCCACCGCGGTGAGCAGTCTCCGACCGGAGGCCCCGAGGTCCTCGGCCACGGCCAGGGCCGCGGGTACGATGCCGCATCCCGGGTGGCTGAGCGAGGCGGCGTGGGAGTCGTCGGTCTCGTCGGCGTGCGCCGACATCCCGTTGGCCAGGGCCGCGGCGGCGGGCAGGACGCTCAGGTCGGTCCCGAGCACGGTGGCCCATCCGGCGCCCTGCTTGCGCGCGTAGGCGATGCCTCGTACTCCGGGCCTGAGTCGCGAGCCGGACAACGTGGCCGCGAGGGTGTCCAGGACGTGCAACCGGGTCTTGGCCGCCACCTCGGGCGGCAGGCCCCGGTCGAGCGCCCCCGCCACATGGCCGGCCAGGGCCGCGGTCTGTGGGCCGACCGGCGCCTCAGTGGCGTCGGGGGCGACTGTGTTCGCCATCGGGAGTCTCCTTGTCGTCACGGGGATGTTGGGCGGGAACGTCGGGTCGGTGTCGGCCCGGTGGTCCCTCGTCGTCGGATCCGTCGCGGTGCTCGGCGCCGGCCTCGTCCGGCCGCCGGGCCGGGGGCACCCCGCCGTCGGGGCCGCCCTCGGTGGTGTCGCCGCCGGTGTCGCCGCCGTCATCGTCACCGTCGATCGTGCTTCGCGCCTTGTCCTTGCGCGAACGCAGCATCAGGTAGACGATCGAGGCGCCCAGGACGCACCAGAGCACGATCGCCGTCGGCGATCCGAAGAAGTAGGCGATGCTGTTGTTGCCCAGTGCCAGGGAGCGCATGAGGTTCTCCTCCGCCAGCGGGCCCAGGATGAGGCCCAGGATGAGGGGGATCACCGGGTAGCCGTTCAACCGGAGCACCAGCCCCAGGACGCCGAAGGCCACGGCCAGGCCGACGTCGAACAGGGAGAACCGGACGGCGAAGGCGCCCGCCAGGGAGATCATCAGGATGGTCGCGACGAGATAGCCGACCGGGACGCGGGTGATGAGGGCGAGCGGGCTGGCCAGCAGGATGCCCAGTGGCAGGATCAGGATGCTGGCCACGATCATCGCCAGCACGGCCGCGTAGGCCTCGCCGGGATGGGTGACCAGGATCCGCGGCCCGGGCTGGATGCCCTGCACGTAGAGGAAGGCCAACACCACGGCCATCGTGGCGCTGCCGGGGATGCCCAGGGTCAGGGTCGGCACCAGGGTGGCGCTGGCCACCGAGTTGTCGCAGGCCTCCGAGGCGATGATGCCCTCGGGGTGGCCGGTGCCGAACTTGCGCCCGTTGCGGGAGCGGCGTTTGGCGAAGGAGTAGCTGACGAAGTTGGCGATGGTGGTGCCGGCGCCCGGTACCAGGCCGATGATGAGGCCGATGAAACCGGACTGGCCGAGGGTGGTCGGGTAGCGGACGGTCTCCCGGGCGCCCTTGACGGCATCGCCCACCTCCTCGCGGATCTTGGCCCCGTAGGAGATGCGCGCGTTCTTGCGGGCGTGGCGGGACCGGGCCGCCAGGTACAGCATCTCGCTGATGGCGAAGAGCCCGATGAGAGCGGGGATGAACTCGATGCCGTCGTAGAGTTCGAGCGTGCCGAAGGTGAACCGGTTCTGTCCGGTCAGCGGGCTGGCGCCCACGGTGGCCAGGACGAGTCCGAGAACACCCACCATCAGGCCCTTGCGGACGCTGTCCCCCATGAGGGAGGAGGCCACGACGAACCCCAGCAGGATGACCACGAGCATCTCGCGGGCGTTGAACGACAGGGCCACCACGGCCAGCGGCCCCAGCAGGAACAGTACGACGAGACCGCTGGCGGTTCCGCCGATGGAGGAGGCCGCGCGGGCCACGCCCACCGCCAGCCCCGCCTTGCCCTTGCGGGTCATGGCGTATCCGTCCAGGGCGGTGACGGCCGATCCGGCCTCACCCGGGACGTTCATCAAGATGGCGGGGACGGCGGCGCCGAACTGGGATCCGGCGTAGATGCTGACGATGAGGATCAGCGAGTTCTCCGTGGGCAGCCCGATCGCGAAGGGCAGCAGGAGCGCCGCGGTGTTGGAGGTGCTCAGGCCCGGCAGGACACCGACCATGAAACCGAGACACAGTCCGGCCACGAGCCACATCAGGGCTTCGGGCTGGAAGAGCATCGCCATTCCGGCGCCGATGGGTGCGAAGTCCATGATCTACCACCAGATCCCGGTGGGTAGGGGCACGCCCAGGATGAGGTCGAAGACGACGTAGGCGCCGAGCCAGACACCGGCCACGGCGATGGCCAGCGGCAGGGGTCTGCGCACCCCGGTGACGGCGAGAACGCCCACGAGGAGGACCGGTAGGGCGGCGAAGAAGCCGAGGGGCGTGATGAGGGTCAGGGTCAAAAGGAGCAGGGCGATGACGGCCACGGGCCGGCCCACGGTGAGCCGGTCGACCTCCGGTTCGTCCTCCTCGGCGGCCGGGGCCTCGCTCACGGGTCGTTCGGTCCTCGGGGTCGAGGCCTCGACCCCGACCGCGGTGCGAACACGGGATCGGTGCGCGATGAGCTCGCGGACCAGGTTGTAGCCGCTGACGGCGACGAGCACCATCGCCAGCGCGGCGGGGTAGACGGCCTCGGGACCGTGCAGTGTTCCGACCTGGGCCCAGAACACGGCGCCGAGGCTGAGGGGGAGAAGGGTCGGCAGCACCCTCCAGGCGAGGCGGGTGCCGTCCCCGACGGCTCCGGTGGCAGGCATGAAGCCCTCCTTCCGCGTCTTCACTGTCATTCCGTGAAGGCGTCGGGGGACTCGTCGAGAATGGCCTGGATCTGCTCCTCGTTGAGCTCGGCCAGTTCCGTCAACTCGTCCGGTGTCATGTGGTTGACCTTGGTGCCCTCGTTGAGCTCGGCCAGTTCGGAGAGGTAGTCGGGGTCCTCCAGTGCTTCGGACAGAACGTCCACCAGCGCCCGGTGGCGCTCGGGGAAGTCCGCGGCGCAACCGGCGGGCGCCCAGAGCGAGTAGTTCGAGGCGCTCTCCGGGACCTCCACACCCAGGGCATCGCCGATGGCGGGCATGTCGTCGGTCTCGTCGGGCCACAGGTTCTCGGGGGCCTGGACGGTCAGGACACGGGTCTCGTCGTCGATGCCGAGGCTGTTGAAGGCCCCCGCGTGCGTGGCGTCGACCTCGCCGGAGATCAGGGCGGTACGGGAGGGTCCGCCGCCGTCGTAGGAGATGATGTTGAACTCGGCCCCGGTGGCCTCCTCGATGTCGAGCATGCCCACGTAGTTGTTGCTGGTGCGCAGGCTGACGCTCACCCGGATCTCACCCGGGCGTTCCCGGGCGTCCTCGATGAACTCCTCGATGTTCTGCCAGGGGGCGTCCTCCTTCACCCGGATGACCCCGGGTTCGATGCTCATGCCGCCGACCGGCGCGAACTCTTCGAGGGAGTAGTCCACCTCCTGGGTGAGGTAGGAGAACTGCAGGTGGGGCACGCCCTGGACCATGAGGGTGAGGCAGTCGCCGTCGGCGCTCGCCGCGCTCTGCGAGCCGATCGCCGTGGCCGCCCCCTCCATGTTCTCGATGGTCATCCGGGCGCCGAGCCGGTCCTCCAACGCACCCTGGAGCTGTCTGATGGTGGTGTCGAAGCCGCCTCCCACGGCGGTGGGGACGATGACGCGGATGGACTGACCGGAGAAGTCGTCGAGCCCTCCGTCTTCGGAGCCCGCCCCGCCGCCGCTGCATCCGCTGACGGCCAGGACGATCGCCGAGCCGAGCACGAAGGGCGCGAACCGACGGGAACCTTGGGGATGGATCATGTCAAACACCCGTTCCACATGTTGGATACGTGTTTCATGATGATCGCCCCACTGTGCTCAAGGTCACTTCCGCATGTCAACAGTACATACCGGATTATTTTCGGGGTTGACGGAACGTTACGGTGGAATCTAGTGTCCCGTATCATGGTCACTGATTCCACGATGCGCGACAAAGACCGCGTTCCTCGTACCGACATCACGCGTCGTTTCACCGACGCACTCCTCGACCTGCACCACCGAAGGGCCGTGCCCGAGGGCGTTCTGAGGGAGTCCCGGCGCACCTGGGTGAACGTGGTGCACACGGCCATCGGTGCGTCGCGGCACCCCATCGTGGACGCCATGGTCGCCGTCCACGCCACCACCGGGACCGGTGGCCGCCCCCTGCTCTCCCGCCCCGAGCGCTCCGACCCCTACGGTCTGGCCCTGATCACCGCCACCGCGGCCCACATCGAGGACTTCGACGACACCCACCTGGCCACCGTGATCCACCCCGGGGCCGCCTGCCTGGGAGCCGCACTGGCCTTGGGAGGCGACCGGGAGGGCGCCGAGGTCCTGCACGCCTTCGCTCTGGGGGTCGAGGCCCAGCTGCGCGTGGGCGTGGCCCTGACCCCCTCGCACTACGACGAGGGATGGCACATCACCGGCACCTGCGGCGTCATCGGCGCCGCGGTCACCGCCGGTCTCCTCCTCGGACTGGACCGCGAGGGTCTGGCCCGGTGCGTGGGCCTGGCGGCGAGTCAGACCGTCGGCCACCGCGAGGGGTTCGGCAGCGCCGTCAAACCGTTCAACGCCGGTAAGGCCTCCGCGAACGGGGTCCTGTCCGCCCTGCTCGCCGCCCAGGAGTTCACCGCGCCCGGGAGTCCCCTCGAAGGTCGTCAGGGACTCTTCTCCGCCCTTTCCCCCGCAGCCGATCCCGACGACGTCCTGCGCGACCTCGGTGAGCGCTGGGAGTCCTCGAACAACACCTACAAGCCCTACCCCTGCGGGATCGTCTCCCACCCGGCCATCGACGCCGCCGTGGCCCTGTCGCCCCGGTTGGAGGGAC
The DNA here is from genome assembly GCF_020741345.1 of Nocardiopsis listeri. Lineage (GTDB taxonomy): Bacteria > Actinomycetota > Actinomycetes > Streptosporangiales > Streptosporangiaceae > Nocardiopsis > Nocardiopsis listeri_A. The sequence continues at coordinate 13,218 of NZ_DYZD01000038.1, read as the reverse complement.
GCGACGTGACCTCGGTGGAGGTGCGTTGCCATCCCCTGGTCGTCGAACTCACCGGCAACCCCCAGCCGGAGAACGGCCTGCGCGCCAAGTTCAGCACCGTGCACGGTGTCGCCGCCGGCCTTCTCGACGGGACCGTGGGCCTGCCCCAGTACGAGGACGCCCGGGTCACCGCGCCCGATGCCCGCGACCTACGGGCGGCCACCCGCCTGGAACCCGACTCCTCCTGTGCTCGTGACGAGGCGACCCTACGGGTCCGGCTCGGCGACGGCACGGAGCTGACCGAACACGTGGCCCACGCGCGCGGCAGCAGCTCCCGACCTCTCACCGACGCCGAACTGGAGGCCAAGGCCCTGGCGTTGACCGAGCCGGTCCTGGGCGGGCGCGCCCGCACGATGTTGCGGTCCTCCTGGGACCTGGAAGCGGCCACCACGCTGACCGAACACTTCGCACCGGCCAAGGTCGAGGGAGCAACGGCATGACGAACGGCATCACCGAACGACTGGTCGAGTTCGCGCTCGGCACCGACTGGGAACGACTCGACGCCCGCACCCGCGAGGCGGCCTCCACCACCACCGGCAACGTCCTCGCCCTGGCCACGGCCGGGGCGATCCACCCCGCGGTGGAACGGGCGATGGCGGCCGTGGGCGACCTGGGCGCCGGCGACCGGGTGCCCGTCCTGGGCCGGGCCGAGCACACGACCCCGATGTGGGCGGCGCTGCTGCACGGGATCGCCGCGCACGCCGAGGACTTCGACGACACGCACCCACCGACCGTGGTCCACCCTGGCGCCCCGATCGTGCCGGCCGCCCTGGCCGGAGCCCAGATCGCCGGCGCGGACGGACGCGAACTGCTCACCGCCGTGGCCGTGGGCACGGAGGTGGCGCTGCGGCTGGGCCTGGCCCTGACCCCGCACGCCATGGACCGGAGCTGGCACATGACCGGCGTGGTCGGCGGTGTGGGCGCCACGGTCGCCGCCGGACGGGCGATGGGGCTCGGCCCCCGAGAGCTCGGACACGCCTTGGGGTTCGCCGCGACCCAGACCGCGGGGTTGTTGGAGACCCTGGGCACCATGGCCAAACCGCTGCACCCTGGCAAGGCGGCCTCCCTGGGTGTGGAGGCCGCGCTGTTGGCCCGGGCAGGGTTGGACGGCCCGGCGGCGCCGATCGAGGGCCGTCGAGGTCTGCTCGCGCTGCTGCGCCCGGACCTGGCGGGTCCGCAGGAGTCCGACGCCTCCGTGCTGACCGAGGGGCTCGGATCCGTCTGGGAATTGGAGTCCAACGAGGTCAAGCCCTACGCCTGCGGGGTGGTGAGCCACCCGATCATCGACCTGGCCCGGGAACTGCGCGCCGAACTCGGCGCGGGCCGGGGCGTGGCCGAGGTCCGGTTGGAGGTCCATCCCCTGGTGCCCTCGGTCATGGGTCGACACGCGCCCGGCACCGGGTTGGAGTCCAAGTTCAGCGCCGCGCACTGCTTCGCCGTCGGCCTGGTGCGCGACGGCGGCGGCCCGGAGGACTTCTCCGACACCGCGGCCACCGACCCCGCGCTGTCCGCGGTGCGCGATCGCTGTGTCCTGGTGCCCGACCCGACGCTGGGACGCTACTCGGTGCGCGCCCGGATCGTGACCGATCAGGGCACGGTCCTGGAACGTTCGGTGGACGGTGCCCGCCGCCTGGACACCGAACAGGTGCGGGACAAGGCCCGGGGCCTGACCGCGCCCGTGCTGGGCCCTCTTCACGAGGAGTTCGTGGACACCGTCTTCACGGTCGAGAAGCTGGAGGACGTGTCCCGCGTGACCGAGACCGGTCGAGCAGTCCTGGCCCCCCGGTGAACCCGAGTCCCCCGGGCCGCCCCCGCTCGCTGCTGTGGTGGGAGATCACCACGGCGGCGGTGCTGGGCACCGTCGCCTTCGCAGCCACGGGCATGGCGATCGTCTGGGTGATCTCGGGCATCGCCGCCGGCTGGTCGGTGTGCCGGTCGATGCGGTGGGCCGGACGACGCGCCGAGCCCAGCCATCGGGTCCGGACCCTGGGTCAGGCGATGGTCGGCGCGGCGCTGGGACCGGCCCTGGCCGTACAGGACTTCGCCGGGACCGCCGCCCATCTTCCCGCGGTCTTCCTGGGCCTGCTGCTCATCCTGGTCGGGTCGGTGATCATCGCCCGGCTGTACGCGCGCTGGACCGGCACCGACCGGCTCACCGCGGGGCTGGCCACGCTTCCCGGAGGGCTGGCGATCATGCCGTCGGTGGCCGTGGAACACGGCCGCCCGCCCACCCTGATCGCGATGATCCAGGCCTCGCGCCTGACCGTGGTGATCTGCGCGGTGCCACTGCTGGCCCCGTTCCTGGGCGAGGTGAACGAGGCTCCGGTCACCGAACTCCTCCACCTTCCCACCGGGATCGGCGGTTGGGTGTTCTGGATCGTCCTGCTGGTGCTGGCCCCCTTGGCGGCCATGGCCGGGCGCCGGCTCCGTGTTCCGGTGCCGGCCCTACTGGGACCGATGTTCGCCGCCATCGTGTTCACCGTCGCCCTGCGTGTGGGCGGCGTGGACGTGGCCTTCCTACAGGTGCCCTTCCTACAGGAGGTCGTGGGACAGGTCTTCCTCGGACTGACGGTGGGCGAGTACCTGGCGCAGCGGGCCCGGCACTCCGCCCGGCAGATCCTGGGCGGCCTGCTGGGTGTGGCGGGCACCTTCGTCCTGGCCCTGGTCCTGGCCGCCGTGATGACCCCGCTGACCCCGTGGTCGTTCATGACCTGCCTGCTCGTGGTCGCCCCGGGAGGGGCCCCGGAGATGGTGGTGGTGGCCGCCGCCGTCGACGCCGACCTGCACGTCGTCGTGCTCGCGCAGACCGTCCGCCAGGTCGCGGTCAACGCGCTGATGCCCTTTTGGATCTGGCTGTTCGACAGGGAACCCCCGAGCGCAGGGAGCAAACGATGACCTACACGATCGCCGTGATGGAGGGTGACGGAATCGGCCCCGAGATCGTCCCGGAGGCGGTGCGCGTGGCCCGGGCCGCGTTGGCGGCCGCCGAGGCCCCCGGGGTGGAGTTCGTCCCGGTCCCCTTGGGGATGGCGGCCTTCACCCGCCTCGGTCACACCCTTCCCCCGGGCACGTTGGAACGGCTCGCGGAGACCGACGGGTTCGTTCTGGGACCCATCGGGCACGCGACCTACCCCGACGACGAACGGGCCGTCAACCCCCACCCGATCATCCGCCGTCACTTCGACCTGTACGCCAACCACCGCCCCGCACGGTCGTTCTCCCGCGTTCCCTCCCTGCACCAGGACGTGGACGTGCTGGTGTTGCGGGAGAACAACGAGGGTTTCCAACCCGACCGGAACATGATGCGGGGATCGGGCGAGTTCCAGCCCAACGAGCACAACGCGTTCAGCGTGCGCGTGATCAGCCGGCGCCAGAGCGAACGGATCGCCCACCGGGCCTTCGAGGCCGCTCGCGCACGGCGCGGGCGCGTCACCGCCATCCACAAGCGCAGTGTCTTCACCCTGACCGACGGATTGTTCATGGACACCGTCGAGGAGGTGGCGCGCGCCTACCCCGACGTGCGCCTGGACGACCACCAGGTCGACACCGCCGCGTTGCACCTGACCATGCGCCCCCAGGACTACGACGTGGTGCTGTGCACCAACATGTACGGCGACATCCTCTCGGACCTGACCGCGGGTCTGGTGGGCGGGCTGGGGCTGGCCCCCGGCCTGAGCGCCGGGGACCACTGGGCCATGGCGCAGGCCACCCACGGTTCGGCCCCCGACATCGCCGGGCGGGGCGTGGCCGACCCCTACGCGATGATCGCCTCCACCCGGATGCTCCTGGAGTGGTTGGGCGCGCGCCACGAGGACGCCGCCCTGACCAGGGCCGCCCACATCATGGAGGCCGCGACCGTGGAGACGGTCGAACGCGGCCTGGACGTGACCCCCGACCTGGGCGGTGAGGCCTCCACCTCACGGATGGGCTCCGCCGTCGCCGCCCGCTGTGGCGGATGAACCCCGAGGAGGAACAGCCAGAAGAAAGGCAGGGAACACATGAGTGGGACGAACCGCAGAGTGGCGCTGGTGACCGGAGCGAGCCGCAACATCGGCCGGAGCATCGCCGTGGCACTGGCCGAGGACGGTTTCGACCTCTTGGTGGTGGCTCGATCCTCGGGTGAGGAGAGCGAGCGCACCGTCGAGGAGGTCGAGGGGCTCGGCCGCCGGGCCCTGCTGTTGAAGGCCGACGTACGCGACCAGGACGCGATCCTGGCCGGTGTCGACCATGCCCGTGAGGAACTGGGGCCCGTCTCGGTCCTGGTCAACAACGCCGCCGTGCGCCGGGAACGGGACTTCCTGGACATCGACCGGATGGACTGGGACGAGGTCGTCGACGTCGTCCTGGGCGGGGCGTTCGTGTGCTCCCAGGCGGTGCTGCCCGACATGGTGGAACAGGGATGGGGACGCATCGTCAACATCGCCGGTGTCACCGGTCAGACCGGCGCGGCCCGCCGGGCCCACGTGGTGACCGCCAAGGCGGGTGTTCTCGGGCTGACCAAGGCCCTGGCCCACGAGTACGCCGCTTCGGGCATCACCGTCAACGCCGTCTCCCCGGGGCTGATCGACACCGTCCGCGACCACGTGCCCGAACCCCACCGGGGGCGTGAGGTCCCGGTGGGGCGTCCGGGCCGGATCGAGGAGGTGACCGCGGCGGTGCGGTACCTGGTCGGTGCCGGGGCGGCCTTCGTGACCGGGCAGACCCTCAACGTCAACGGTGGCATCCACATGGGGTGATGAGGCGACTCGAAGGTGTCGACCCGCGTCGCCACCGACCTTCGACGCCGAGGGTCGGCGGCGACGCGGGTGATCGCCTTCGCCCGGCCGTCGCGCTCAACGCCCCCGTGTGTCCACCTCCCGGTCGGGTACCGGGGCACGGGCACCCGGTGCCGTGAGGGCGACGCGGAACAGGGCGGCACCGCACGCGGTGATCGTGATCCATCCCGGCAGGATCCAGGTGTTCAAGCACGTCCTGGGCCCGCGTGAACCACGGTTGGTCTCCCACGAAGGTCCTGTCCGGCTCTACGTTCTCGCCGGCACCCTTCGCCTGGTCGTCGGTGACGACGAGCACTCCCTCGGCCCGGCGCGACGGCCGAGTTCGACCCTTCGGTCCCCCACTGGTTCGGTCCGGCGGACGAGACATCGGTCGAGGTCCCGCACCTGTTCGGGCCGCGTGGGGACCGGGCGGTCGCCCGCGTCGACCCCGACGACGAAGGACCCGTGCGCGAATCGTCCTCGTGATCCTCGCCCTCGTCGGTGATGGTGCGGGTCGGGTGGCGGCGCCTGTGGTGGGTCCTTCGATCCGGCTCCGGTCGCGGAGGACGATACGCCCCCAATTTATCTTGACAACGAGATAAATATGGACGACACTAAGGTTAGCCTTACCTAAGAATTCAAGTCATCCCCAGGGGTGCTCATGACCGAAGTACAGGACATGGCCCGTTTCGTGGCCGGCGCCGCGTTCGACGACCTGAGCGACGAAGCGGTCGCCCAGTTGAAGATTCGCGTACTCGACACGCTCGGTGTCGCCATCGGCGCACTGGACGCCGAACCCATCGTCGCGATCCGCGCTCTCATCGATGACCTCGGAGGGGCCCCGACCTCCACCCTGATCGGCGGGGGCCGGACCTCTCCCGAACGGGCCGCGTTCTTCAACAGCGCGCTGAGCCGCTATCTCGACTTCATGGACTCCTACCTCGCCCCGGGCGAGACGAACCACCCGTCGGACAACCTCGGCGCGGTCCTGGCCACCGCGGAGTCGGTGAACGCCTCGGGCCGGGAACTGCTGACGGCCCTCGCCGTGGCGTATCAGGTCCACTCGCGGCTGTCGGACGTGGCACCGGTCCGGGCCAAGGGCTTCGACCACACGACGCAGGGCGCCTACGCCGCAGCCGCGGCCGCCGCGAAGGCGCTCCGACTTCCCGCCGAGCAGATCGCGAACGCCATGGCGATCTCCGGGACGGCGAACAACGCTTTGCGGGTGACCCGTACCGGGAACCTCTCCCATTGGAAGGGCCTGGCCTACCCACAGGTGTCGAAGGAGGGCACGTTCGCGGCCCTGTTGGCCTCACGGGGGATCACCGGCCCGGAAGAGGTGTTCGAAGGCAACAAGGGGTTCAAGGAATCGATCGCCGGGGACTTCACGATCGACTGGTCGCGGGAGGACCTGGAGCGGGTACGGCGCTCGATCATCAAGAGGCACAACGCCGAGATCCACTCGCAGTCGGCCCTGGACGCCGCCCAGGACATCCGCTCCCAGGCCGGCTTCGACACCGACGCGATCACCGCCGTGCGGCTGCGCACGTTCGACGTGGCCCACGCGATCATCGGTGGAGGGGAGGAGGGTGACAAGCGCACCATCCGTACCAAGGAGGAGGCCGACCACTCACTGCCGTGGATGATCGCCGTGGTCCTGCTGGACGGTGAGCTCGAGCCCGCCCAGTACGCGCCGGAGCGGATCATCGCCCAGGACGTACAACAACTGATGGGCAAGGTGGACATCACCCCCGATGAGGGGTTCTCGGCCCGCTTCCCCGAGGAGATGCCCGCCGACCTCCAGGTCACCCTGCGCGACGGGACCGTGCTGGGCGCCGAACGTTCCGCCTACAAGGGCTTCCACACCGACCCGCTCGACTGGGCGGGCGCCCGCGCCAAGTTCGACTCGCTGACCCGGCCCTTCATCGACTCCCGAGCACGCGAGGAGATCGCCGAGATCGTGCGTCACCTCGACACCGCGAACACCACCGACCTCACCGCGGCCCTGGCCGAGGTCGGGACCGATCGGTCCTGAACTCGACCGCACACTCCGAGAGGGAAGAGGGCCCAAGAGAAAGGGGACACCACCATGGGCAACGCCGTCCCACACGACGTGTCATTCAACTTCGTTCCCCGCGCCCACCGTCCGGTCAAGCCCCGCACCTTCGGGGTCACCGAGATCCGGGCGCCCTACTACAGCACCTTCGGCACCCGTCACCTGCGGGACGTCCTCGACGTCGCCGGCCAGTGGGTCGACGGCATCAAGTGGGCCGGTGGCTCGTTCTCGCTCGTCCCGCCCGAGCAGGTACGGGCCTTCAGCGACATCGCCCACGAGCACGGTGCCTACGTGTCATCGGGCGGATGGATCGAGACCGTGCTGCGCTACGGCGACGACGCGGTCGACCAGTACCTGAAGGAGGCCAAGGAGGTCGGCTTCGACGTCATCGAGATCTCCACGGGCTTCATCATGCTCAACACCTCCGGGCTGTTGCGCCTGGTGGAAAAGGTCGTCAAGGCCGGGCTGAAGGCCAAGCCCGAACTCGGGATCCAGATCGGCTCCGGAGGCGACTCCGGTGAAGCCGAGTTGGCGAGCGAGGGCGAGAAGGACATCGGCGACCTCATCGACCGTGGCCGCAAGGCCCTCGAAGCCGGTGCGTCGATCATCATGATCGAGTCCGAGGGCATCACCGAGAACGTGCGCGAGTGGAACACCGGCGCCGCCGCGTCCGTCATCAACGGCCTGGGCCTGGAGAACGTGATGTTCGAGGCCGCGGACGGTCCCGTCTTCGAGTGGTACGTCAAGAACTACGGCAACGAGGTCAACCTCTTCGTCGACCATTCCCAGATCCTGCAACTGGAGGGTCTGCGGCAGAACGTCTGGGGCAACAAGTCCACCTGGGGCCGTGTCATCAACCCGGCGCCCTGAGCGGCGCGCCCCGCGGTCGGCGGTACCCTCCACCCGGGCCGGGTGAGAGATACCGCCGACCGGCGTGGTTCGGGGCACCGAACGCGTTCCCGATCCACCGGTGTTCCGTACCCGTTTCACGTGCGGTCGGAGGCGTCGGTGGATTATCGTCGAAAGACGGCAGGCGTTTCCTCCCCCGTGTGGAGGCGAGGGTCTTCACACCCGACCACCGGACGGTCAGATGGAGTTCCAGGTCTTCGGCCCGATGCGGATCCGCGCCGATGGACGGGCCACGACCGTCAGAGGGCGTCTGCAGCGGGTACTGCTCGGGGTCCTGCTGTGCCGGGCCGGTGCCATGGTCCCCACCGACGTCCTGGCCGAGGCGATGTGGGGTGAGCGCGACTCCGCACGGGCCGCCTCGAACCTGTACATCCACGTGCACCGGCTGCGTCGGCTCCTGCCCGACCCCGAACGGTTGGTCTCCGAACCCGGCGGCTACCGGCTCGCGGTCGGCCCGGGGGGAGCTGGACGTGGACCACTTCGAGACCCTCCTGGACGAGGGCACCGCCCTGCGGCCGCGGGCGCCCGAGCGGGCCGCGGAGGTACTGCGCCGGGCCCTGGACCTGTGGGGCGGACCGCCGTTCGAGGGGGTGGACGCCGCTCCCCTGGCGGACCGGACCCACCGCTTGGAGGAGCGGCGCCTGGTGGCCCTCCAAGAGCTCTACACCGCCGAACTCGCGCGCGGCCGACACGCCGCCGTGCTCGGCGAACTCGTCGAACACGTGCGGCGCAACCCCCTCCACGAGCACCTGCACGCCCTGTTGATGGTCGCCTACCACCGTGATGGGCGACCCGGTCGGGCCCTGTCCGCCTACCACGAGGCCCGACGGGTCCTGTTGAGCGAACTCGGTCAGGAACCCGGACCGCAGCTGCGCCGCGTCGAACAGCAGGTTCTGGCCGGGGGCTCCGTCGACCCGGCCCCACCCGAGGCCGGGCGCACTCCCCCGGCCCAGCTTCCGCACGACGCCCGTGGCTTCACCGGACGCGAGGGCGAACTGGAACGGTTGGACGGGCTGCTCACCGAACGACCACCGGTCCCGATCTGCGTGGTCTCGGGCAGCGGAGGGGTCGGCAAGACCACCCTGGCCACACGCTGGGCGCACCGGGCCCGCGACCGTTTCCCCGACGGGCAGCTGTACGTGGACCTGCACGGCTATGGCCCGCGTGCGCCGATGCCGGCCCAGGACGCGCTCGCCGCCTTCCTGCGCGGGTTGGGGGTCGAGGCCGCCGCGATCCCCACCGACATGGAAGAGCGGGCCGCCCACTTCCGTTCCCTGGTCGCCGGTCGCCGGATCCTGGTGTTGTTGGACAACGCCCGCACCGCCGACCAGGTCCGGCCCCTGCTGCCGGGAGGGGCGACCGCCCAGGTGCTGGTCACCAGCCGCAGCTCCCTGTCGGGGCTGGTGGCCCGCGAGGGCGCGCGGCGCATCGCCCTGGAACGCCTTCCCCGGGCCGACGCGGTGGAGCTGTTGCGCACCCTGGTCGGACCCCGGGTGGCGGAGGAGCCGGCGGCCGTTGTCGAACTGGTGGAACGGTGCGCCCGACTGCCGTTGGCCCTGCGTGTGGCCGCCGAACTGGTCAACGCCGGACCGGGGCGGAGCATCGAGGCCCTGACAGCCGAACTCGCCGACGCACAACACGCCCTGGACGTCCTGGACGCCGACGGTGACGAGAGCACGTCGGTGCGGGCGGTGCTGTCCTGGTCCTACCGGCAACTGCCGCACGAGAGCGCCCGCGCCTTCCGTCTGCTGGGCTCGCACCCCGGCCAAGACCTCGACGTGTACGCGGTCGCCGCACTGACCGGCTCGGACCTGCCCAAGGCCCGAGCGGTGGCGCGGTCCCTGCTCCGTGCCCACATGTTGGAGGAATCCCGCACGGGCCGGTACCGGATGCACGACCTGCTGCGCGCCTACTCCCTGGACCTGGGCCGCGAGCACGACACCCGGGCCGAGCACCGGACCGCCGCCGAGCGTCTGTTCGAGCACTACCTGCACACCGTCTCGGCAGCGACCCGCGTCGCGCACGACCGGGCCGGGCCTGCCCTGGAACGGGCTCCGGCCCGGCCCGAGGTGGTCCGCGGGTTCGACACGGCCGACCAGGCGCTCGGCTGGCTGGACGTCGAACGCGCCAACCTGGTGCGTGTCACCCGTTACGCCGCCCGGATCGGGTCGCTGCGCGAGGCGGTCGACCTGGCCGCGTCACTGCGGCGACACCTGAGCATGGGCGGCCACCACGACGAGGCGCTCGCGGTGCATCGCACCGCACTGGAGGCGGCGCGCCGGCTGGGCGATCTGACCGGGGAGGCGACCGCCAACCGCTGCCTGGGATCGGTGTACCGACGCTTGGGCCTGCTCGATCGGGCGATGACGTACATGCACCGCTCCTACGACTGCCTCGCCCGCACCGACCGGGACCGGGAACCGGTCCTGCAGCTCATCCAGCTCGGCGTGATGTGCGTGTTCCTGGGCCGCTACACCGAGGCGTTCGACCACCTGCACCGGGCCCAAGAACGCTCGGCCGGGCTCGGGGCGGAGGGCCTGTCCGGGCAGGTGGCCGCCCACACCTACCTGGGCCACCTGCTGCACATGCTGCGCCGTGACGAGGAGGCGCTGACCCACCTGTCCCAGGCACTGGACCTGGCCGGATGGGACACTCCGGCGCGACGCACCGACGCCGAGGCGGTCTCGGGCTGGGTGTACGGGACCCTGGGCGACGACCGCCGTTCCCGACGGCACCTGGAACTGGCCCGGTCCCTGGCGCGCCGGACCGGCAACCGGTTCGTCCAGGCCTGGGTGCATCCGCTGGCCCTGGTGTACTGGCGGGCCGGGATGCGCGACGAGGCGTTCGCCTGCGCGGAGGAATGCCTGTCGGTGGCCTTGGAGAACGAGGAACGGCTCATCGAACCCAGCGCCCGCAACACCATCGGCGAACTGTACCGGCACGATGGCCGCCCCCAGGAGGGCCTGGCCCAGCACCACGCCGCGTTGGAGGCCGCCGAGGTCGCCGGGATCCGCTACTGCGAGGCCAACGCCCACGCGGGGATCGGCGACGCCCACAAACTTCTGGGTGAACACGAACTGGCGATCGACCACTGGGAGCGGGCGGTGACGCTGTTCGACCGGATCGGGGTACCCGCCGCCGATGGTGTGCGGTCCCGGATCCCCATCGGCTGAGCGGCCCTTCTCCCTCCCCATGCAAGGGGGTGCAAGGCCGCGGTCGCACCATGGTCGGATCCGGCGTCGGCAGGGGCACGCCGGAACCGCGACCGAACTGGTGGACGCGCCGGCCCCGGACGGCCGGCTCGTGGTGGGCGAGTTCACCCATCCGCTCACCATGCCGTTGGCGGCGCCCTCCCCGGCCGACGCCGAACTCTTCCAGAAGGTGGTGGAGACCGGGATCGAGAAGGTGGGGCGGGCCCGCCGGGCAGGACTACTCCTGGGGCCACGTGATCGATTAGGCGATGGTCGAGGAGGGACTGACCGAGGTGGACTCGATGGAGTACCACCACACCGCGCCGGGCGGTTCGGTCGGGTGCCGGTTGCACGGCAACCACCTGGCGCAGACGGCGTCGCCGTTGCGCGCGCTCGGCATCGGCGACGCGGAGATGCGCCGGCTCCACGAACTCCTGAACGACCCGCGGCTGCGCATCCGGTTCTTCCCGTTCGTGTGCGTGCGGGGCCGCAAACCCGAGGACACCCGAAGCCCCGGGAGGGGGCGGCTCGACCCATCCGAGGAGTGACCGGATGAGCGAGGCGGGCACGAGAGTGGCGCTGGTGACCGGGGCCACCCGCAACATCGCCGGGTTCGCCGGGCAGGCGGGGGCCGCCCGGCGCGCCCACGCGGTGGCGGCCAAGGCCGGCCTGATCGGGCTCACCAAGGCCTTGGCGCACGAGTTCGCGTCCCCGGGGGTGACGGTGAACGCGGTCTCGCCCGGGTTCGTCGACACCGTGCGCGACCACGTGCCCGCCCACCTGCGCAGGAACCCCCCGCCGGTGGGCCGCCCCGCCCGGATGAAGGAGGTGGCCGCGGCGGGGCGGTACCTGGTCGGGGACGGGGCCGCGTCGGTCACCGGGCACACCCTGGACGTCAACGGCGGCGCCCGCATGGTCTGAGCGGCCCCTGCGACGTGCCCTCGAGGAGGTGCCACCCCGAGGGCGCGTCGCGGGTCGCGGTCACAGTTCAGGCCGAAACGCGGTCCTGCTCCGACCCGTTCCCTTCCCGGGCCTGCTCGACCGGTTCGGCGTCGGGGTCCCGACGGAGCCGGCGCACCAGCGGTGCGCAGACCACGGCCACCAGGGCCAGGCAGCCGCCGACGAGGAAGGCGTCCTGGGTGCCCTGGACCTGGGCGGCGACCGTATCGGCCGTACCCGCGCCGGCGGCGCCGATCGACATGGCCGTCACCAGTACGGCCACACCTGCCGCGCCGGCGAGCTGCTGCAGCGTGTTCATGATGGCGCTGCCGTGGGAGTAGAGCCTGCGCGGCAGCGATCCGAGGGCGAGTGTCATCAGTGGGGTCATGAGCATCGCCATACCGACGCAGAACACCACGTGCATGGCCACGACCACCGTGGTGGAGGTGTGCGCGGTCAGGGTGCTCAGCCACCACTGGCCGGCGGCGAGCAGGACGGCCCCGGGGACGACCAGGGGCAGCGGTCCGACCCGGTCATAGATCCGGCCGATGACAGGTGAGAGCACACCCTGGATCAGTCCACCCGGGAGCAGGAGCAGGCCGGTGGTGAGCACGCTCAGCCCCAGGCCGGCCTGGAGGTGGATCGGCAACACCATGACGGTGCCGAGCATGGTCGCCATGCACACGACCACGATGATCAGCGAGACACGGAAGTTGCGCACGGCGAAGGGGCGCAGGTCCAGCAGTTCGCCGCCGGTGCGCGTCAGGGCGCGTTGGCGCAAAACGAAGAGCACCAGGGCGACCAGGCCGACAACCAGGGCCACGACAGGGACGACGCTGCCGTCGGCGAGCCCCTCGGCCGAGGCCAGACCGTAGACCAGACCGCCGAATCCGATGGCGGAGAGCAGGACCGAGACCATGTCCAGCGGTGCCTTCTCGGTCCGGTCGCTCAGGCGGATGAACACCAGGCCGAGGCCGAGCGTGACCAGGGCCAGGACCAGCATGAGACCGAACACCCAGCGCCACCCCAGGGCCTGGGTGATGGCGCCGGAGACGGTGGGGCCGATGGCCGGCGCCACGGAGATGACCACGGAGTTCAGACCCATGACGGTGCCGCGGTGGGCGACCGGCACCAGTCGCAGGGTGGTGGTCATCAGCAGCGGCAGGATGATCGCGGTGCCGCAGGCCTGGATGACCCGGGCGAGCAGCATCGTGGCGAACCCGGGGGCGACCACGGCCAGGACCGTGCCGGCGATGAACAACCCGATCGCGGCGAGGAACAGCGCACGGGTGGTGAAGCGGCGCAGCAGGAAACCGGTGGTGGGGATGAC
>NZ_DYZD01000037.1 GCF_020741345.1 Nocardiopsis listeri | reverse complement strand
TCACCGGTCGCGGTGTAGCGCACCTCTCCGGAGGAGACCACCACGTCGGCGGGAACGTCCACGTCGGCGTCGGGCGCCACCCGCACGTCCAGGAAGTGGGTGCTGCTCTCACCGGCGGCCATGTTCGACCGCACGCATTCACCACCACCGCCGCCACCCGCGGAACAGCCCCAGTCACCGTGACCGACCGACAACGGGACCGCGCTGCCCGCGCCGCCCGAGGAGACCATCTCCACGCCGGGGGGCAGGGTGACTGGGGCTGTTCCGCGGGCGGCGGCGGTGGCGAGTGCGTGCGGTCGGACATGGCCGCCGGTGAGAGCAGCACCCACTTCCTGGACGTCCGGGTGGCGCCCGACGCCGAGGTGGACGTTCCCGCCGATGTGGTGGTCTCCTCCGGGGAGGTGCGCCACACCGCGACCGGTGAGCGTGGCGTGTCCTCGGAGGGGATCCCCGCCAGATACGCCACGGCCGGCCAGGTGCGCGCCGAGACCGTCGGCAACACCCTGGTGACCTGCACCGAACCCGAGAACCCGGAGAAGCCGAAGAACCCTTGGCCCTGGCCATGGTGGGAGCGTCCACCGGCGCCGGAGAGCGGGATCGACGACCCCCTGGTCCCACCCGAGCGGTCGACCGACTCGGAGACCGATGGCGACCCCGACTCCGGACCCGACACGGGCGACGCCGATCTTCGTCGCACCCCCGCGGACACCGAGGCCCCTGGGACGGAGGGGAGGGGGGCGCTCGATGATCTTCTCGGGGAGGAAGGGGGGATCGGCGGCGAAGAACCGGAATTCGATCACGATCTTCCGGGAATTCCCGAGCTTCCGGAACACGAGGGGTCGGACGGCGGGGAATCCGGCACGGAGGTCCCCGAGCTCCCCCAGGCCCCTGAGGAGACCGAAGGCCCCGATGCGCCCGAGGACGGTTACGAGGAGGAACCGGAGGAGGACGAGGAGACGGGCGAGTGCGCGCAGGCCCGTGACCGGTCCGGTGACCGCCTCGACAACGACAACTGGCTGATGGCGCCCCTGGACGATGACCGGGACCCCACGACGACCTCGTCCAGCGCCGCGACCTGGGAACTCCCCGAAGGCGGATCCGTGCGCTGGGCCGGACTGTACTTCTCCGCGGCGGGCGATCCGAGCACCCCGACCGCCCGGATCAAGGGTCCGGGCATGGCCTCCTACACGACGGTCACGGCCACCGACGTTCGTTCGGCGGAGCTGCCGGCCTACCCCGCCTACCAGGCGTTCGCCGAGGTCACCGACCTGGTGCGCTCGGCCGGTGGTGGTCAGTGGTGGGTCGGTGACGTTCCCGCGACCGACGGCCGGGGCACGTACGCGGGGTGGAGCCTGATGGTGATCCTGGAGGATCCCTCGGTGGAGGGGCACCGGCAGGCCATGGTCCTGGACGAGACCTCGGCGGTCTTCCAGGACGAGGTCGGCGCGCGGTTCCCTGTTTCGGGGCTGTTGCCGGCATCGGTCCCGGCCACGTTCGACGTGGTGGCCTGGGAGGGGGACGCCGAACTGGGCGGCGACCGTGTGCTCTTGGACGGTGTCCCGCTCGATCCACGCGAAGGCGGTGGTGACGCCGGCAACGTCTTCGTGAGTTCCGCGCGAGGCGCGAACGGTGACCCGATGACGTTCGGGACGGATGTGGTCCGATTCGACGCGCAGCTCGGACGCGAATCGGAAATCCGAATCTCCTCCGGGCAGGACGCGTTGTTGGCGGGCGCGATCGTGCTCACGGCCCCGATGCGCACCTGAGGTCGAAACACCGGCGCGGAGTTCATCGTGCGCACAGGGCGATCGAAGGGTCCGCGCCGACCGGGAAATCCGTCTGTGAGTAGTGCCGTATTGACAGGGAGTATTCAAAGGCGGCACGCAAAACCAGACAGACTTGGCTAGGCTGTGCCCCGGTCATGGATATGGCCCCAGAGATCGACAGGGAAGGGGGCGGTGTCACGTGGACCGTTGCGCGTTGTTCGTCGACGCGGGATACCTTCTCGCCGACGGCGCGATGGCCGTGCACGGAACCCGGAACCGGGACTCCGTCGCCTGGGACTACTCCGGTCTCGTCCAGTTCCTCAACGAGGTCGCACGGGACCGCACCGGCCTGCCGCTCCTGCGTTGCTACTGGTACGAGGCGGTCGCCGACGACCGGAGGGCCCAGGAGCAGGACGGTATCGCCGACATCCCCGGCATCAAGTTCAGGGCGGCGAAGATCCGGCCCGGCCGCCGTGAGGGCGTGGAGAGTTACGTCCAACGCGACCTGACCACCCTGGCCCGCACCGGTGTCCTCTGTGACGCCGTCCTGGTGAGCGGTGACGAGGACATGGCCCCCGTGGTCGCCGACGTCCAGGACCTGGGTGTACGCGTCACCGTCGTGCACATCTCGGTGGAGGGCAACTGGACCATCTCGCGGGCGCTCCGCCAGGAGTGCGACGACCTGATCGAGATCGGCGCCGGACACCTGCGCCCGCACGTCAACCTGCTCTCCGGTGGTGGGTCCGCTCAGGAGAACGCCGCGAAGACGACCACGCCCTTCGCCAACGGGCGCTCCCAGGCCTCCTCCGAACAGTCGCTTTCGGGGGCCTCCGCATCCCGGAACGGACACGTCGAAGCGGCCACCCCCTCCACGGGCGGGCTCGAAGCGATGTTCGCCGGCACCGGTGGCCAGCCCGTTCCACAGGGCAGCGCCATGGAACAGCTGCGCGCGATGCGCCGCTCGCTGGCACAGCAGCGCGGTGACCACCTCGCCGGGCCGTCGGGCGAGAACACTCCTCCCGGCGCGATCGACGCCAACGGCTTCCCCTCGGGGGGACAGGCGGTGAACGGCAACGGGGTCTACCCGGGCGCCGGTCAGAACGGGCAGTCGGGGTACGTCGGTCCCCACACGGGCGCCCATCCGGCGCCGCGTGGAGCGGACCAGGGAGGGTACGGGCTGCCCGCCAGACCCGGACCCGCGCAGGCGCCCGGAGGCGGCCCACAGGGCTTCGGCGGGACGGGCCCACAACAGGCCTTCTCCAGCACGGGACCACAGCCCGCCTTCGGTGCGGGCACCGGACCACAGGCCTCGTTCGCGCCCGACCCGCAACAGGCTCCACCCCACAGAAACCCTCCCGCCCCCGATCCCAGGTTCGGTGGCGGACCCGGTGAGGACCAGGGGTTCGGAGGTGGGGCGGACACAAACCCTACCTATGGGACCAGTACGGCAACTGACACCGCGCACAGCGGTGGCGCCGCGCCCCTTTTCGGGGAACGGCGACCTACTGGTCCCGAGCAGGACGGCCGATTCGGCCTCGGCGGTTACCAGGAATCCGCTCGCAGTCCTGGATATGCCCAACAGACAGGGCCCGGCACGCATACCGTTGATGATGCGGTGCACGTCGCGCACAAGGAAGGCAACGACTTCGCGGAGTCGATCGCACGCGAGGCGCCGGCCCTGTGGGTGGAGGCCGTCCTCGCCCGTAGGCCCCGGATGCCCTCGGACCTGGAGGCTCGTCTGCTCCAGGGATCCTCGCTCCCGATCGACCACCTGCTGCGCGACGAGGTCCGCGATGGACTGCGCCAGGGGTTCTGGCAGGCCTTGGAGCGTGCCAGGCCCTGATCGGTGCGTGGGGAGAGCGAGTTGGGATGGGGCGATGCGGTTGACCCACGTGACGACGGCAGAACTCGACCGGTTGGAATTCCACGCCGTCCGATCCGGTGAACACGGACGGACCGCCGCCCGCCTGCTGGACCTGGCCAACAGCGTCGACGCCGGTAGCGAGGTCACCAGGGCGGAGCTGTTCGTGCGGGCCGGAGAACAGTGGGAGATCGCCCAGGAGTTCGAACGTGCCTGTTCCGCCTACCAACGGGCCATAGACGACGGTGGCCCCACCGTGGTCGACGCGCACGCACTCAGCGCCGGTGCCCTGTTGCAACTGGACGAGCGGCAGCAGGCCGAGGGGCATCTCAAACGGCTGGAGACCGGTGAACCGGTCGGATTGCCCACCCACATCCACGTCGCCGAGGTGTTGTACGCCCACGACGACCTGGAGGGCGCCGAACGGTGGGCCACCGTGGGCGCCCGACGACACGCCGGGCGCCCACAGAGTCCATGCGATCGGGACCTGTTCCTCGAACTCCTGCGGATCCGGTTTCGGATCAGGGCCGACCTCGGGCTGGTGGAGGATGACCTGGACCTCCTCCTCGACCAGGGCTGACCGCGCGATCCGACGGGATCGTAGGTGGCCGGAGCGGTCGGCCTCCGGTTCGGTGGTCGCGAGAGCGTGCCGTGGTGACGGGTTTCGGAAGTGGGTCGGCGGTGCGGAACAAGGGGCCGACGGATCGAAACGGGCCGGCCACGAGTGAGGTTTCCTACCCCGCCCACACGTGCCGTGGTGGACACCCGGGCGAGAGGCCGGGTGCGTTCGCCCCGGGAACGTCCTAGGCTGTGACGCGCCCCCTTTCGGGGACCCTCCCGATACCGCCGCACAGCCCCGTTCTGGCGCTTTCATACCACGCCCGGAGCGTGTGTTCGACGATCGTCGAAGAATCTGATAAATCAGCGACACGCCATCATCTTGCGGTGTTCCAAGCCGCCATCCCCTAGATGTAGTATCTGTCCCGCTGGTGGTTCACCAGGTTCGGAAGAGCCTGGTGACGAGAGAGGGAACCCGGTGAGAGTCCGGGACTGCCCCGCAGCGGTGAGTGGGAACGAAGGTCGTCACACGCACTGGGAACCCCCGAAGGTCCTGGGAAGCGGCGGCACAGTAGGGCGCCCACGAGTCCGAAAACCTGCCATCGGCACACACCCCAGGTGTGTACAACGTCGGGGCTTCGAGGGAGAGCCGCCGCGACCCGGCGATGGACCGCACGCATCCGGTGCGGCGATCCATCGTTGTGAGCCGCACGCTTGTCACTTGTGCCCCCGCACCCCCACCGGGACTCTTTTACCGAGGTTGGAGCCGCTGTATGACCCTTGACGTCGAGGCCGTGCCCGCATCCGTTCGGCCCGGGCCGAACAACGAGGGCGGCCGTCCCGCCGCCATCGACCGGATCGAGCATGTCGTGGCCGAGGCCTGTGCGCGGCTCTCCGGTGTTTCGGCGGAGAAGGTCCTGACCGAGGCGCGCCGCGGGTTCTACCCGGGTATCGCCGACGCCGAGGTCGAGCTCGCCCTCGTCATGGCCGCCCGCAGCTTCGTCGAGGTCGACCCGAACTACTCCTACGTGGCCGCCCGTCTGCTGCTGGACAAGCTCCGCACCGAGGCCCTGAGCTTCATCGGCGGCGCTCCCCGGACCGCGACCCAGGCCGACATGAGCGAGGGCTACGCGGGCTACCTGGCCGCCTACGTCGGTCGTGGCATCGACCTCGGGCAGCTCGACCCCGCCCTCGCCCGGTTCGACCTGGGGCGTCTGGGCAAGGCCCTGCGTCCCGAGCGCGACGAGCAGTTCACCTTCCTCGGCATCCAGACCCTGTACGACCGCTACTTCCTGCACAGCGACGAGGTCCGCTACGAGCTGCCGCAGGCGTTCTTCATGCGCGTGGCCATGGGACTGGCCCTCAACGAGGACGACCGCGAGGCCCGAGCCATCGAGTTCTACGAGCTGCTGAGCTCGTTCGACTTCATGGCCTCCACGCCCACCCTGTTCAACTCGGGTACGGTGCGCGCGCAGCTGTCGTCCTGCTTCCTGACCACGGTCGGCGACGACCTGCAGGACATCTTCCACGGCATCAGCAACAACGCCATGCTGTCCAAGTACTCGGGCGGGCTGGGCAACGACTGGACCCCGGTCCGTGGTCTGGGTTCCCACATCAAGGGCACCAACGGCAAGAGCCAGGGCGTCGTCCCGTTCCTGAAGATCGCCAACGACACCGCGGTCGCGGTCAACCAGGGCGGCAAGCGCAAGGGCGCGGTCTGCGCCTACCTGGAGACCTGGCACATCGACATCGAGGAGTTCCTCGACCTTCGCAAGAACACCGGTGACGAGCGCCGCCGCACCCACGACATGAACACCGCGAACTGGGTTCCGGACCTGTTCATGCAGCGTGTGGAGGAGCAGGGCACCTGGACCCTGTTCTCTCCGGACGAGGTTCCGGACCTGCACGACAAGTACGGCAAGGACTTCGTCGAGGCCTACGAGAAGTACGAGGCCGAGGCCGAGGCCGGCCGTATCAAGGTCTCCAAGAAGATGCCCGCCGTGGACCTGTGGCGCCGCATGCTCACCATGCTGTTCGAGACCGGCCACCCGTGGATCACCTTCAAGGACCCGTCCAACCTGCGTTCGCCGCAGCAGCACAACGGCGTGGTGCACTCCTCCAACCTGTGCACCGAGATCACGCTGAACACGAACAAGGACGAGGTCGCGGTCTGCAACCTCGGTTCGGTGAACCTGCCCCAGCACGTGGGCCCGGACGGCGTCGACGTCGAGCGTCTGCGTCGTACCGTCCGCACCGCCGTGCGCATGCTCGACAACGTCATCGACGTGAACTTCTACACGATCCCCGAGGCGCGCCGCGCGAACATGCGCCACCGCCCCGTGGGTCTGGGCCTCATGGGCTTCCAGGACGCCCTGTTCAAGATCCGCACGCCCTTCGCCTCCGAGGGCGCGGTGAACTTCGCCGACGAGAGCATGGAGCTGATCAGCTACTACGCGATCGAGGCCTCCATGGAGCTGGCCGCCGAGCGCGGTTCCTACGAGAGCTTCGACGGGTCGCTGTGGAGCCGCGGCATCCTGCCGATCGACTCCCTGAAGCTGCTGGCCGACTCCCGCGGCGGTGACCTGGAGATGGACCGCGGCGAGACCCTGGACTGGGACTCGCTGCGCGAGCGCGTCAAGACCACCGGGATGCGCAACTCCAACGTCATGGCGATCGCGCCCACCGCGACCATCGCCAACATCACCGGCGTGAGCCAGTCGATCGAGCCGGTCTACCGGAACCTGTTCGTCAAGTCGAACATGTCCGGCGACTTCACCGTCGTCAACGACTACCTGGTCCGTGACCTCAAGGAGCGGGGCCTGTGGGACGACGAGATGGTGTCCGCGCTGAAGATGAACGACGGCAGCCTCGGTGAGATCGACCGGGTCCCGGACGACCTCAAGGCGCTGTACGCCACCGCGTTCGAAGTGGACCCGTCCTGGCTGGTGGACGCGGGTTCGCGTCGTCAGAAGTGGATCGACCAGGCCCAGTCGCTGAACCTGTACATGGCCGCGCCCAGTGGTAAGAAGCTGGACACCCTGTACCGCCGCGCCTGGCGCTCCGGGCTCAAGACCACCTACTACCTGCGTTCGCAGAGCGCCACGCACGTGGAGAAGAGCACGCTGAAGGGCACCGACGGTCGCCTGAACGCCGTGTCGGCCACCCCGACGCCGGCCGCCGCGCCGAGCCCGGCCGCGACCCCGAGCCCCTCTCCGAGCCCCCGCCCGGCCCCGGTCACCGAGCCGGCGGAGCCCGAGGACGAGTTCGAGATCGTCGAGGACCAGGCGTGCAGCATCGATGACCCCGAGTGCGAGGCCTGCCAGTAGGAGTGTCCGGTGCCGGCGGGCGACCCCCGCCGGCCCCTCCTCGCCCCTCCACTCCCGTAGACGAACCGGTACGACCGGAGAACGGAACACGAGCATGACCGCGGTTTCCGAGAACAACGCCGCATCCACCGGCCTCGGCGAGATCCAGCGTGACGCCGAGCGCGTGAACGTCGACGACAAGGCGATGATCAACGCCCGCGCCGACGTGAACCAACTGCTGCCCCTCAAGTACACGTGGGCGTGGGAGAAGTACCTGTCCGGGTGCAACAACCACTGGATGCCCACCGAGGTCGCCATGCAGGCCGACATCGCGCTGTGGAAGTCCAAGGACGGGCTGACCGACGACGAGCGCCTCATGCTCAAGCGCAACCTCGGCTTCTTCGCCACCGCGGAGTCCCTGGTCGCCAACAACATCGTCCTGGCCGTGTACCGCCAGCTGACCAACCCGGAGTGCCGCCAGTACCTGCTGCGCCAGGCCTTCGAGGAGGCCGTGCACACCCACACCTTCCAGTACATCTGCGAGAGCCTGGGCCTGGACGAGGGCGAGCTCTTCAACATGTACCGCGAGGTCCCGTCCATCACGGCCAAGGACGCCTGGGCACTCAAGTACACCCAGAACCTGGAGGACCCGGAGTTCCGTACGGGCACGCCCGAGGCCGACCAGGCGTTCCTGCGGGACCTGGTCGCGTTCTACGTGATCTTCGAGGGCATGTGGTTCTACACCGGCTTCGCGCAGATCCTGTCGCTGGGCCGTCGCAACAAGATGGTCGGCATCGCCGAGCAGTACCAGTACATCCTGCGCGACGAGTCGATCCACCTGAACTTCGGCATCGACGTGATCAACCAGATCAAGATCGAGAACCCGCACCTGTGGAGCGAGGACTTCCAGGCCGAGGTCCGGCAGATGCTGATCGACGCCTGCGCGCTGGAGGTCTCCTACGGCCGCGAGACCATGCCGCGCGGTGTGCTGGGGCTGAACGCCGAGCTGTGCGAGAAGTACATGCACTTCATCACCGACCGCCGCGCCGAGCAGATCGGCCTGCGGCCCATCTTCGGTGAGACGGAGAACCCGTTCCCGTGGATGTCGGAGATGATGGACCTCCAGAAGGAGAAGAACTTCTTCGAGACCCGAGTGATCGAGTACCAGACGGGTGGCGGCCTGGACTGGGACTAGATCCTCTTCCCGGGAGAGACCTCTCCCTCCACGGCCCGGGGCGGGCGCGCGCCCCGGGCCGTTCGCGTGTCCGAGCACGGGGCCCGGTTCCTGACCGGTTCCGGCAACGCTCTGACCGGAGGAGGTCAGAACCCGAACGAAGTCGCGTCGCCTGCGTCGAAACCGGGTGCGAGCAGGAAGTTCCTGGCGCGGAAGGGAGCGACGTGGAACATCACTTCGGCGGTGAACGACACCGGAGGCTGCGGGAGGAGGTACGCGGGTTCGCGCTGCGTGAGGTGGAACCTCGGGTCCCCGAGATGGAACGGCGCCGTTGCGTCGACCAGGAGCTCTCCCGGTCGATCGCCGCGCAGGGCTGGCTCGGGGTGACCTTGGACCGCGACTACGGCGGGATGGGGCTGGGCCACCTGGCCAAGACCATCATCATCGAGGAGCTCTCCCGGGTCAGCGGGGCGATGGGCGCCATGGTCCAGGCCTCCCAGCTGGGGGTCGCCAAGATCGTGCACTTCGGGGACGAGGCACAACGTTCGGCCTGGCTTCCCGAGGTGGCCGCGGGTCGTTGCCTGCCCACGATCGCGGTCACCGAGTACGGCTCCGGCGGACACGTCCTCGGGATGACCACCAGCGCGACGCGCGACGGTGACGAGTACGTGCTCAACGGCCGGAAGGTGTTCGTGGGCAACAGCCACGTCGGCGATCTGCACGGTGTGGTGGCCCGGACCGGCCCTGGATCGAAGGGCCTGTCGGCGTTCCTGGTCGAGGCGGACCGCCCCGGGTTCTCCCTGGGCCCGCACGAGGGCACGATGGGGCTGCACGGGTTCAGCTTCGGTGAACTGCGCTTCGAGGACTGCCGGGTACCGGCCGCCAACATGCTGGGCTCGGAGGGCGACGGCCTGTCGGTGGCCTACTCGTCCAGTGTCCTGTACGGGCGGGCCAACCTGGCCGCGGTGGCCCTGGGCATCCACCGAGCCCTGGTCGAGGAGACCTGTGCCTACGCCTCCCGACAGCACCGCTACGGCAAGCCGCTGTGCGAGGTCCCGGCGGTCAAGCTCAAGCTGGGCCGGATGCAGTCCCGGTTGATGGTGGCGAGGCTGTCGCTCTACCACGCTGTGTCGCTCCTGGACCGGGGAGTGCCCTGCGACCACGAACTGATCAACGCCAAGCTCGTCAACGTTGAGTACGCGTTGGACACCGCGCGCAACGCGATGGAGGTCCACGCGGCCCGAGGCCTGTACACCGACAGCCCCGTCGAGCGGTACCTGCGCGACGCCCACCACATCTTCGCGCCGGCGGGCACGAGCGATGTCCAGCTTCTGCGGTTGGGCGAGGCCGCGCTGGGCACCGACAAGGGACAGTGGTCCGAACGGCTGGCGAGCCGGTCGAGGACCGTGCCGGAGCCATTGCTCTCTGTGGGCTGACACGAAGTGCGGGGGTGGGAGGGGAAGGGACCGCCCCCGCCGGTCGAGTCAAAGGTAGGCCCTTTGAAAATGCCACCAAAGGGGCACGAAGAATGACACTCGATGCCAGAAGTCTCCGAGGATCGAAACACGCTGATCACCGCATGTCATTCGTTTAGAAAATCGTGATCGTTTTCAGTGTGCGGGGTGCTCGCCCGGCGGTCGGGGCCTGCGCTAGCGTTCAAGCGAATTCTCGCTGGTCGCGCGCGTGCGCGCGGAGGAACGCGCGTCGCGAACGTCGCTTCTGTATCGACTCTTTGCAGGAGTGCCCCGTGTCGCCCGGTCCGAACCGGCCGCTCATCGGCAACGCTCAAAGACAGGGCTGCACATGATGGAAAATCGCACCGAGGACACCCATGACTTCTTCGGTCGCTGGCGCAAGTCACCCTATTCGTACGACATCGGCACCTGCTGTGAGGTTCTCAACCTCACCAACGGTGAATCGTACTTCCGTGACTCGGTGCACCCGGATGATGCACGGCTCAAGTTCGAGAACCGTGAATGGACGACCTTTCTCGCGGTTTCCAAGGGGATTTTCTGATCCCTCGATCACAAGGGAGCGATCGGGAAAACGTCGCAGTCCTGTCGTGTGAACGTCGACATGGACGTGGTCCCGGGGTGATCGGGGCCGAAGCGAGCGCAGAACCCCTCGCGTAGGCCCTCCCACTCCGGGTTCACCTTCTCACCGGCGGCATGCCTGCTCACCAGGTGATTCCGGCGAGCCGTCAACAGGATCGGATGGTCGGCGGGCAGTCGGTTCCGGCAGTCCGCCTCCGTCATGGAGTCCAGTTGCCGCGCCTCCTCGATCCGGTCGAGGTGGAACAGGTCGGTGGCCACGTTCAATGACGCGGGAAGGCAGCTGAACGCACCCGCGCCATGGATACGCAGCACCCGCTCCAGACCTTGCTGGTCCAGTTTGAGCGCCTCGGTGTATCGACCCGCCGCCCGTAGCACGATGGCCGCGCTGAGGCGCGCGGTGGCGGGGAACGGGTGTTCGTCCGGGTAACGCTCGTCCAGGGGCCGCAGCAGCAGCTCGGCGTCCCGGACCGCCTCCTCCAGGTCGCTCATGGAGCCGGTTCCTGCCAACGTCACCATGTGGATGACCCGGAGGTACAACAGCAGTCGTCCGGCCGGTGGGTACTTGCGGTTGTACAGGGACATGGACCGCCGGGCCTCCCGCAGGGCCGCCTCCGTGGAGCCGAGCCTGCGGTAGACCACCGAAAGCAGCATCCGTCCCTGGATGGCGTGGACGCTGTCCGGTTGGGCCGCGGAGGCGAAGCGGTCCATGCACTCCTCGATCTGGGTTCGGGCCTCCTCCAGACGGCCCAGCAGGATGAGGTTGAGGCCGACCGACAGGCCGCTGCGCAGGGTGTGCACGTCGTTGGGGCCCAGCACGAAACGTCGCCCCTGGAAGGTGTGCTGGTCGATGGCCAGGGCGGCCTCGAACCGGCCCTGCTCCTGGAGGACCTGGCCGTAGTCGTGCGCGGCCTCCAAGGTGCGGGGGGCGGACTCGGTGTGCTCGGCGCGCCGGTGTTCGAGGATGCGGCGGAAGTGTCCTCCCGCCTCCTCGAAGCGGCCCAGGCCGCTGAACGAGATGGCCACCGCGCGCAGCGACTCCAGGGACTCGTCGTTGTCGCCGCCCTCGCGTTCGACCTGGTCGGCGTGGATCTGCTCGGCCTCGGCCAGGGCCGTCACGTACTCGCCGTGGATGCGCCGGATCTTGTTGCGGCGCAGCCGCGCGTGCATACGCAGGGCGGGGTCGTCGGACCAGGAGTTGACGGCCTGTTCGACCAGGCTGGTGGCGTTGGAGTAGTCGCCCACCTCGGTGAGGAGATCGACCACGTTCAGTACCAGGCCGCGCACCCGGGGGTCCCGGCTCAGCCAGGCCTGTGAGGCCTTCACGTGCGCGTACAGCCTTAGGTACATGGTCCGGTAGGCCGAGTCGGTGGGGTGGCCCGGGTCGCTTCGCGCCAGGATCAGGTGTGCCAGGTCCCGGTACCGCACCCGTTCGGCGTGGGGGAGGGACTCGCGGATGACCGACTGGAACAGCTCGTGCAGTTGGAGGGTGTTCCGCTCGTGGTCGAGGTAGGCGAGGTGGTGGCGACTCATGAAGTCGAGGACCCGATCCAGGAGTGCGTCGTCGCCGAGCGGTGCGGTGCCCGAGGGGGTCGGGCCCAGGCCGGGGGGACGGGAGAACAGAGCGCGCCCCAGGGGTCGAGGTGCGAAGAACGCGCAGAGCCGGATCAGCTCCAGGACCATGTGCTCGGTCGCGTGTTCGTCTCCGCCCGAGGCCAGCTCCTCGGCCTGGATGCCCCATGCCACCTGCAAGGGGATCGTGTGGTCGTCGGGGCCCGAGTAGCAGAGCATTCGGTTGTAGCGTTCCTCGAACGTGTCCAGGAACTCCTCGGTGGGAACGGTCGACTCCCGTAGGAACGCGCCGACCTGGTTCAGGGCCAGGGGCAGGTACTCGAGCAGCTCGGCCAGGCGCTCACCGTCCCGGGGGTTCTCGAGGCGCTCCGGGCAGAGCCGACGCAGTAGCGAGAGGCTTTCGGCGTTGGTGAGTCTGGGGACGACCTGTCCGTCGAAGCGGCCCGCGGGCAGCGTCCGGGTGGTCCGGTGGTGGTCGCGGGAGGTGACGAGGATGTCGCCGTCCCCTCCGGTGGGGAAGTAGTCGGTGGCCAGACGTTCTACGTCGGTGACGTCGTCGAAGACCAGGAGCCAGCGGCCGACGGCCCGGCCGCCGGAGAGGGCGTCGCGCACGGTCTGGACGGCGCGGGGAACGTGTTCGTAGGCGACCGGTAGGCCGATGTGCTCGGCGAGCCGCAGGTAAGCGCGGTGCGAGTCGATGTCGGTGGAGGCGGGGATCCACCAGATGAGGTCGTAGTCCCTCGCGTAGCGGTGCGCGTACTCGGTGGCGATGCGGCTCTTGCCGACACCGCTCCCCCCGCCGATCAGGAATCGGGATCCGGGCAGGGAGAAGACCTCGTGGATCTGCTCCAGGATGGCCTCCCTACCGGTGAAGTCAGGGTTGGCGCGGGGAACCCCGCCGATCACCGGAAGACGGGTGTCGTCCTTCTTCCGGAGGCGGCCGGTCGTCATCGGTCCACCAGCTTTCTCGTGTGGCGCTGAGCGAGGGGCCCGGCGACGTGGGCCGGGGATGACCGTTCACCGGGGACTCTCGGACGGTCACGGGTCGAACACACGGACGGGCCGGGTCGGGCCCGGAACCCGGGGTGAGTCCCGAGAGGGGTATGTGGTGCGCGCGCCGCCGCGAGGATGTGCGCGCGCAGGAGTGTTCCCCGGGCGGGGGAGCGGGCCCGGGGCATGGCGGGGGGACGCGCGGTGTCCGTCCACCGCCCGCGTGATCCGTGACCCTCGGGGTCCGGGGCACCGGTTCATGGCGTGATCCCCATGCCTCGCGTGACGACGGGCCCAGTGGACATGAAGACCATCACCGGGCCGGGTGGGTTTCCCGCTGCGGGTGGACGGGGCCGACAACGGGCGCTTGATTCCAGGCTAGGTTCTGCTCTCGTTCCTGTCGATGGTCGTCCACAGCCTGTGGACGACGGTTGCCGGAACGAGACCCGGAAACGAAAGGAACCGGACCGGGCGTGCGATTTCGCAACGCAAAAAAGGAGATGTGGAGCCAACCGAAAATACGGAGTCCGGGCCGTGGAAATGGAATGGAAGGGAGTGGGTCCCCACCGCAGGCGCGTCAATCCGAAGCGGGCTCGGGTTCGTAGTTGCGCATCATCATGGAGTTGCACTTGGTGCACAGATGGCGGGCCGAGCCTGGTGAGGAAGGCTGCCAGTCGTGCTCACCGCGAGGACATATCCCCGATGGTCCGATGCTGCGGGCGCGGATGGCGGCGGGCTGTGCGTCCATGCGGCAACGTTAACGCGCTCACCCCTCTTTCACCACCCTCGGTCGACGAAGGCCGACCAGAGGCCCGCCCTTCTTCGGAGAACGCCGAACGGATCGGCTTTTTCCGGGCGAGCGGGCCGAACACGACCTAAGCTGGTCGTGTGGTTCCACCCTGCGATCCCGCGGCCGAGGCGGTGTTCCGGCCGGTCCGTGCGGGTAACGCCCTGGAGGTGACGGTCGAACGCCTGCTGTGCGCCATCAGACTCGGCGTGGTTGCGGCGGGTGAGCGGTTCCCCGCCGAACGCGACCTGGCCGTCAGATTCGGCATCGGTCGGATCACCCTGCGCGAGGCCATCAGGCACCTGCAACGTCAGGGCTACGTCGAATCGAGGCGCGGCCGGCGCGGCGGAACCTTCGTGGCGAAGATGCCGCCCCGCCCCACCCCCGACGAGGCGCTGCGCGACCTCGCCGAGTCGGGCACGGACCTGGAGGGCCTGCTGGCCTACCGGCGCGGCCTGGAAACGGGCGCGGTCGTCCTACTGGCGGAGGCCGGACTCACCGCCGAACAGGCCCTGTTGCTGGAACGACGTCTGACGGAGACCGAAGCGGCCGGTGCGGGCGACTACCGGCGCTGTGACACCGTCCTGCACATCACCCTGGCCCGGATGACGGGATCGCCCCAGATGGCGACCGCCCTCGCCGACGCGCGGATGCGGGTCAACCGGCTCATGGACACCGTCCCCCCGAACGAGGACGGGATCGCCGACAGCGACGGGCAGCACCGGGCGATCGCACACGCGGTGGCCGAACGCGACCCGGAGGCGGCCAGGCGCGCCTTGGGCGGTCACCTCTCGACGGTGGAGGGGCGACTGCGTTCGTTGCTGGGCTGACCCGAACGGCTCGCCGCCGGGTCGTTCGAAGCGCGCACATGCCCGTCCGGCCCGTGACCCGTATCGTCTTGAGATCCCATGACGTGATGACTCGTATGTCCGATCAGACAAAGGAAATGTCCGGGCAATGGCGGGCCGGACAATTGTTCCTGGTCGAAGACTCGGTGAGGTATCGAACGGATGTTTTTCCGCGTACAGGGCATTGTGATCCGGGCGGCCCGAGGTGATGATCTGTCTGTTCCATATGAGTGACGCATAGCGATCCGACGTTGGCGTTTTCCGGGGAAAGGAGGGGGCGGGTGAATCCCGACTCCTTGGCCGGTCCGATCGTGACCTTCACGATCTATCTCGGTCTGATGGTCGTCATGGCGCTGTACTTCTACAACAAGACGAAGTCCCAGTCGGACTTCGTGCTCGGCGGTCGCAGACTGGGCAGTCTGGTCACCGCCCTGAGCGCCAACGCGAGCGATTTCAGCGGGTGGCTGTTGTTGGGCCTGCCCGGTGCGATCTACGCGTCGGGCCTGGGCGAGGCGTGGATCGCCGTCGGTCTGGCCTCCGGCTTCCTCGGGAGCTGGATCCTCCTGGCCCCGCGCCTTCGCGTGTACACCGAGCGCGTCACCGACGCGCACAAGGGCGGCGACTCCGACTCGCTCACCCTCTCCGCGTTCCTGGAGAACCGTTTCAACGACCGCACCCGCCTGCTGCGCGGGATCTCGGCGGCCATCATCATCGTCTTCTACTTCTTCTACGTCGCCTCGGGCATGACCGCGATGATGTCGCTGTTCGACCAGGTCTTCGGCCTGAACCCGGTGCTCGCGGTCGTCATCGGCCTCGGCATCGTCGTGGCCTACACCGTCATCGGCGGTTACCTGGCCGTCTCGGTCACCGACGTCGTGCAGGCCATGATGATGTGGCTGGCCCTGCTCATCGTGCCCGTGGTCGCCATCTCCGTCATCGGCGGCCTGGGAGGTGTCGTCGACGGTGTCAACGAGCGCGGCGACAACCTCATGTCCGCCTTCGGTGGCAGCACCCTGCAAGACGGTGTCTGGGTCGATTCCGAGACCCTCGGCTGGGTCGTCATCCTCTCCGGTCTGGCCTGGGGCTTCGGCTACTTCGGCCAGCCGCACATCCTCGCCCGCTACATGGGCATTCGCTCACTGAAGGACATCCCCAAGGCCGCGACCATCAGCGTCTCCTGGGCGATCACCGCCATGGCGCTGGCGGTGCTCGTCGGCTACGTCGGCATCTCCTACTTCGACACCCCGCTGGAGGACCCCGAACAGGTCTTCCCGCGGCTGATCGACGCCCTGATGAACCCGTGGGTCGCGGGCTTCCTGCTGGCCGCCATCCTGGCCGCCGTCATGAGCACCGCCGACTCCCAACTGCTGGTCGCCTCCTCCGCCATCACCGAGGACGTCTACAAGGGCTTCTTCAACAAGGACGCCGACCCCCGTTTCCTCATGTGGCTCAGCCGCGCCACCGTCGTGGTGGTCGCCATCGTCGCCGCCCTGGTCGCCCTGTTCGGGGACAGTTCGGTCATGGACCTGGTCGGATACGCCTGGGCCGGGTTCGGCGCGGGCTTCGGCCCGGTGCTCCTCATGGCCGTCTTCTGGAAGCGGATGACCTGGGCGGGCGCCCTCGCCGGCATGGTCGCAGGCGGTGGCATGGCCATCCTCTGGGACTACATCGACGAGGCCTTCCTGGGCTGGGGCCTGTACGCCATGGTCCCCGCGGTCATCCTCAGCTTCGTCTGCATGCTGGCCTTCAACGGGTTGGGCAAGGTCAGCCGGCAGATGGAGGCCGACTTCGACCGGGTCGAGGCCGAGGTCAAGAACGGTGGAAGGGACGAGGAGCCCACCGCCACCGTCTGAGCCCGTCGGGGCGCCGGACCACCAAGAGTCCACAGGCCCTGTAACGAAAGGCTTCCGGGCCCGTGTCACGTACGGCACGGGCCCGGTCGCGCTCTGGCGTCGGCCGGTCCCGGAACGGTAGAACGGTGACATGTCGTCACCGACGGAACACCCGGCAGCCTGGACCCGCACCGACGTCCCCGAAGGGCTGGGGCTCGGCACCCTCCTGCCCGAGCCCGATGGTTTCCGCCTGGAGGCCGGGGAGACCGTCGTCGAGGAGGAGGGGCGGTTCTTCACCCGATTCACCGTGCGAACGGACCTGGCCTGGGCGACCACGGAGGTCCGCGCCGAGGTCCTCTCCGCGGGCGGCACGGAATCGGTCGCCCTCCGGGCCCAGGACGGCCACTGGAGCGACGGCAACGGTCGTGAACTGCCCGAGCTGGTGGGCTGCCTCGACGTCGACGTCGCCGCCACACCGCTCACCAACACCCTCCCCATTCGCAGGCTGGGGCTGCGCCCGGGGGAGCACCGCGACATCACTGTCGTGTGGATCGACGTCCCCTCCCTGCGCATCAGACGTGTTCGTCAGCGCTACATCCGTCACGCGGCCGAGGGCGGCCTGGAGTGGTACACCTACCGAGACCCCCTGCACGGCGAGTACCGGATGTCCGTGGACGGGAACGGTGTGGTGGTGGACTACGAACGCTTCGCCCGCCGACTCCACCCCGGCACCTGAGGACCACAACGCGTTCCTACCCGCAAAGATCACTCGGACCCGAGCCGCCCGAACGGGCGCTGGGAGCCGGATCATCGAAGCGCCGACCCTGGAAACCCGCACGTAACACGAGGCGGGCGATAATCGAGGGGAACAGCAGCGGTACATCGAGGGAGCACACGTGACCGAGACCGATCCGAGCCGGGCGCGCGATGAGATCATCCGCGACCTCGGGGTTCCCGCGGACTTCGACGTCGACGCCGAGATCGAGCGTCGAGTCGCCTTCCTCGCCGAGAGGCTCACCACGACCGGAGCGCGCGCGTTGGTGCTGGGCATCAGCGGGGGTGTCGACTCGCTCGCCGCGGGCCGGCTGTGCCGACTGGCCGTCGACCGTGCCCGTAGGTCCGGGCACGAAGCCGAGTTCGTGGCCATGCGCCTGCCCTACGGCGTCCAGAAGGACGAGCAGGACGCCGTCCGGTCCGTCGAGTTCGACGCTCCCGACCGCTGCCTCACCGTGGACGTACAGCCCGCCACCGACGCCATGTCGGCGGCCCTCGCCGGGTCCGGGATGAGCTACGCCGACGGTGCCGCCGAGGACTTCGTCGTCGGCAACGTCAAGGCCCGTGAACGGATGATCGCCCAGTACGCCGTCGCCGGTGGGCTGGATGGTCTGGTGGTCGGCACCGATCACGCCGCCGAGGCCGTCACCGGGTTCTTCACCAAGTACGGCGACGGCGCGGCCGACCTGGTCCCGCTGACCGGGCTCACCAAGCGCCGCGTGCGTGCGGTCGCCGCCGCGCTCGGTGCCCCGGAGGACCTGGTCCACAAGGTGCCCACCGCCGACCTGGAGACACTCACCCCACAGAAGCCGGATGAGGAGGCCCTCGGTCTCACCTACGATCAGATCGACGACTTCCTGGAGGGGCTGCCCGTCGACGACGAGGTGATCCGTCTCCTGGTGGGCCGTTACCGATCCACCGCCCACAAGCGGGCCATGCCCACCGCTCCCTGACCGTCACCGCTCCCTTCGGGGGGCGCCTTCACCGGGGAGGCCCGCCGGTCGGTGGCGCGATGGTCCCGGCATCGTTATCCACAGGCCTCTGACCGGCGGGCCGCGGATCGGGTATTTTCTCTCCAAGCCCTTCCGGCATTCGTGCTCTCGGGTGCGAGGTAGTGCAGGCCCTACCTCGGTGGGTGGGTCTACCGCCGCCGAGAAGGGGAACCTGCGCCATCGCGACCGAACGGCCTCCGCGCCTAGGGTCGTTTTCGACGACGCGTCATCGAGTGCCACTCGCGGTCTCACACCAGGGCCTCCGCGGGGACGTGTCGACACCCCCTGTATCCCGGTCACCGCGACCAACGGGCGCCCTCGTGTGCTCACCGTCGTGCGGGACGACCAAGGAGCGACATACCGATGACCATGACCGTCGAACCCGCGGGTGGGCGACCGCCCACCACCGCACCCGTGGCCACCGCGCCCGCGGCCCGCACCCGCGACCGCTTCCTCGACGTACTGCGCCTGTTCGTCATGGTCCTGGTGGTGAGTCAGCACTGGTGGCTGCCGGTGCTCAGCGTGCAGGCCCAGGGGGAACTGTCCGCGAGCAGCGTGCTCAGCTCCGAGGGCGGCTTCGCGCTCACCTGGATCTCCCAGGTCATGCCCTTGATCTTCTTCGTGGGCGGTGCCGCCAACTACTTCAGTTGGCGTGCGGCGTCGAACCGGGGCGAACCCGCCCGGGTCTGGTGGGCCAAGCGTCTGCGCCGGCTCGCCTGGCCGGTGGTGCCCCTCGCGGTCGTGTGGATCGTGGCCTGCCACCTGATCGTTCTGGGCGGTGCGCCGGCGCAGCCGGTCCTGGTCGGCGCGGGCGCCGCGGGCATGGTCCTGTGGTTCCTGGCCTCCTACGTCATCGTGGTCATGGCCACGCCGATGCTGGTCGCCGCCCAGGAGCGGTTCGGCTGGTGGGTTCCGGCGGCACTGCTCGCCTGCGCGGTGGTCGTGGACACGCTCCGGTTCAACTCCGGAGTCGAGTGGCTCGGTTTCCTGAACGTGGCGTTCGTCTGGCTGGGCGTGCACCAGATGGGTTTTCGGTACGCGACCGGCTCGATCGGCAAGACGCAGGCCGCCTGGTTGACCGGTGCGGGCGGAACCGCCGCCCTGCTGTTGGCCTGGTTCGGTCCGTACTCGCTGAACATGACGGGGGTGTTCGCGGCCGAGACCTCGAACGTCGCCCCGCCGACCCTCGTCCTGGCGGCGCTGGGGGCTCTGCAGATCGGTGTCTCCGTGCTGCTGCGCGACGTGATCTCCGCCTGGGTGAACCGACCGGGTCTCGCCCGGATGATGGATCGGATCAGCCCGCAGTTGATGACCGTCTACCTCTGGCACATGTTGCCGATCAGCGTCGTCGCCGGTGTGCTGGTGTTCGGTCTGGGCATCGACACCCCCGAACCGATGACCGGTCTGTGGCTGCTGTGGGGTGTCCTCGGGATGGTGGTGTTGATCCCGCTCATCCTGCCGTTGGCGCACTGGGCGGTGCGTTTCGAGGAGCCACCGCGGATGCTCAAGGGCGACCCCGGCCTGATCCGGGTGCTGGCCGCCGCGGCCCTGATCGGTGGGGGTCTGCTGGTCCTCACGGTGGGCGGCCTCGGGTTCGGTCCGCTGCCGGTGCTCGGCCTGATCGCGGTCATCTCCGGTCTCCTGCTCACCGCCGCCCCACGTGCCCGGGTGGGGGAAGCCGTACGCGAAGCGGTCCGCGCCTGAGCGCGGGGTGAGGCCGCGACCGGTCGTCGACGGGAATCCACCTCCTGTTCAGATTCACACCCGAACGGTGTGGCGTGATGGGCGCTCAAGGGTAGACACGACCAATGGACCCCAGACACATCGCCTACGAACGACACGGCAGTGGACGACCGATCGTTCTCCTGCACGGACTCGGGGATCGCAGGCAGAGTTGGCGGTCCGTGGCGCCGCAGTTGGTGAACGACTACGAGGTGCTCTCCGTCGACCTGCCGGGGTTCGGTGAGTCGCCGGCACCCTCCACGGACGAGCCCTACGACGTGCACAGCCTCGTGCGGGTGATCCGGGAGTTCTGCGCGCTGCACGATCTCCAGCGCCCGCACCTGGCGGGCAACTCCCTGGGCGGTTCGATCGCGTTGGAGCTGGGCGTCCAGGGGGTCGCCGGTTCGGTCACGGTGTTCTCACCCGCCGGGTTCTCGGACAACCTCGCCCGTTGGGGCATGCGCACCGTGGGGGTGGTCGCCAACCTGGCCACTCGTATCCCGATGCCGGTCAAGGAACGCCTGGCGGACACCCCTCCCGCGCGGGCCGCGGCCCGGGTCGCCCTGCGCGGGGACCCCTCGTCCCCGGAGGCGAAGGCCACCAGGTTCGGTGTGCAGGGGCTCGAACCCGGGGCCCCGTACGTGCGCATGGTGCCCAAGATCGCCGAGTACGACTTCGTCGCGCGCCCGATCGATTGTCCGGTCACGATCGCCTGGGGCGACCACGACCGGACCCTGCTGCCCTCCAGCGCCCGGCACGCCCACGAGCGGGTGCCGTCGGCACGCATGGTGTCGTTGCTCGGGGCCGGTCACATCCCGATGGCCGACGATCCACTCGCGGTGGCCGAACACATCAGGTGGACCTGCAACGCCGCCGATCGGCTGGTCGCCCGGATCAGGTGAACCGGAACCCTCCCTCGGAACTGATCACCTGACCGGTGATCCACCCCGCCTCGTCGGTGGCCGGCCAGGACAGCAGCCGTGCCGGGTCGTCCGGTTCACCCAACCGTCCCAGTGCGAACATGGGCACCACCGGTTCCAGGAGTTCCCCCTCGATGTGGCCGGTCCGCACCGGGCCCGGTCCGATCCACCCGGCCCCACGGTCTTTCCCGAGGTGGTCGGTGCGGGATAGCGTTGCGCGCGGAACAACTCCCCGAGGAGGCACTGGTTTGACCGCATCGACACACCCGGTCCCGGGAGGGGCCGCGTGGCTGAGTGAGCAGGAACGGGACCTCGTGGGCTTCGCGTCCGGGGCCGTGGTCCCGGAGGGCTTCGGCTGGTTGGACGCGAAGGGCGGGGTGGAGCCCGAGCGCGCGACCGCCGCCTGGATCACCTCGCGTATGACCCACGTGTTCTCCCTGGCGCACCTGCGCGGCGTTCCCGACGCCGCCGATCTCGCCGACCACGGGCTGGCCGCCCTGGCGGGCCCACTGCGCGACGCGGAGCTGGGCGGATGGTTCGAGGAGGTGCCGGAGGGCGGAGATCCCAAAAGGATTCGGGAGCGCTCCCACGCCTTGCCGGGGAAGGCCGCCTACCCGCACTCCTTCGTGGTCCTGGCCTGCGCCAGCGCCGCGCACGCGGGCCGTCCGGGGGCGCGCGCCCTGTTGGACGAGGCCCTCGGCGTCATCGAGGAGAGGTTCTGGGAACCCGACGCCGCGTGCGTGCGGGAGAGCTGGGACGCCGACTGGACCACCACCGAGCCCTACCGTGGCGCCAACAGCGCGATGCACTGCGTGGAGGCCTTCCTCGCGGCGGCCGACGTCACCGGTGACACCCTGTGGACCCGTAGAGCGCTCGCGATCGCCGAGCGCCTGATCCACGGGGTGGCCGCCGACCACGACTGGCGGCTGCCCGAGCACTTCACCCCGGACTGGACACCCCTGCCGGACTACAACCGGGACCACCCGGACCACCCCTTCCGCCCGTTCGGTAGTACCACCGGGCACCTGCTCGAATGGGCCCGTCTGCTGGTGCACCTCGAACTCGCCCTGGAGCGGGCCGGCGAACCGGTGCCGGACTGGCTGCTCACCGACGCCGAACTCCTCTTCGACAACGCGGTCCGTCGCGGCTGGGACGTCGACGGGGCCGAGGGGTTCGTCTACACGCTCGACTGGCAGGACCGGCCGGTGGTGCGGCAACGCATGCACTGGGTGGTGGCGGAGGCGACCATGGCCGCGTGGGTCCTGGCCGAACGCACCGGCGCGGAGAAGTACACCGAGCACCTGGATCGTTGGTGGGCCTACGCCGACCGACACCACGTGGACCGGGAGAACGGGAGCTGGTGGCACGAGTTGGATCCGCGGAACCGGCCCTCGGGATCGGTGTGGGCGGGCAAACCGGACGTCTACCACGCCTACCAGGCGGTGCTGCTGCCCCAGGTCGGTCTGTCCACCTCGATCGCGGCCGCCCTGCCCGCCCGTGAGGTCGACGGGGGTGCCGAGTGAACGAGCCGACACCCGCCCGACTCGTGGTGGTCGGGGAGAACGTCATGGACCTGCTGCCCACCCGACACGGCCCTCAGACCCTGTGGGCGGCCCCCGGTGGTGGTCCCGCCAACACAGCGGTCGCGGCGTCCCGACTGGGTCTGCCCACCCGGCTCCTGGCCCGGATCGGCTCCGACGGGTTCGGGTCGATGATCCGGGAACGCCTCCTGGGTGAGGGGCTGGATCCGGCCGGACTCGTCGACGCGGACGAACCGTCCGCCCTGGCCCTGGCCACCCTGGCCGCGGACGGGTCGGCGAACTACGACTTCCGGATGGACGACGCCGCCGACTGGCGTTGGCGGTCCGATGAGCTGCCCGAGACCCTGGAACCCGAGGTCGTCGCGGTGCACGCCGCCTCGATAGCCCTGTTCAGGGAACCCGGAGCCTCCCTCATCGAGGCCCTGCTGCGTCGCGAACACGGCCGAGGCCGGGTGACCATCACACTCGACCCGAACATCCGCCCGGACGTGATCGGTGACCGGTCCACGGCCCGCGCCCTGGCCCTGCGACACGCCGCCCAGGCGCACGTGGTCAAGGCCAGCGACGAGGACCTCGACTACCTCTATCCCGACCACACCCTGGAACAGGCCGCCTCGGCACTGGCGGCCCTCGGCCCGGTCCTGGTCGTGGTCACCCGGGGCGCGGAGGGCGCCTTCGCGCTCTCCCACGGGGTGTCGGCCTCGGTACCGGCGCCGAAGTCGGAGGTGGTGGACACCGTCGGCGCGGGTGACTCGTTCATGGGCGCCCTCCTACACCGGTTGGACCTGGACGGTCGGTTGGGGGATTCGCCCCGGGAACGTCTGGCCGGTCTGACGGAGGCGGACCTGGAGGCGCTGTTGACGCACGCGGCCACGGCGGCGGCCCACACGGTCACCCGGGAGGGCGCGGACCCGCCCACCGTGGAGGAATTGAACGCCGCCTCGGCCCGGACCACGGCCGGGTAGCGTTCGTCGGTCACCGAATGTGGTCTGTCCGACCTGGGCCGCACCGGGCTTCGTGTGCTCGGTGCGGCCTTCTCATGGGCGGGTCCCGCTAGGTCAGCTCAGGAAGGTGATCAGGTGCCGGCCCACCGCTCCGGCCATGACCGCGAGGGCGTAGCCGGTGATGAGGTGGCCGATGCGGCGGCGAGGCTTGCGGTGGCTCGCCGGTCGGCGGGGCCGGTCCGACCTGCGCGGGAGCGGGGGCGGCGGCACCTGTTCCCGGCGGGGTTGCGGGATCTGGAGGGGGCGGTCGAACTCGCGATCTTCGTCGGGTTCGCGGGCCGGCTTCGGGCTGGGGGTGGGCTTCGGCTCGGGTTCGGGCCGTGAGGTGTGGTCGGCGCGCTGATCCTGCCGCCAACAGGACCCCTCGGAGGCGGCCCGACGTATCCGTTCGGGCAGGTCCCCACGCTCGATTCGGCGGCGTAGGCCGGGGGTGTCGGGCATCTGGGCGAGGAGTTCGCGTTCCCTGGGGGTGCGGCCCAGGGAGACCAACGGCGGAAGCGGGTCGGCTGCGGTCCCTGAGGAGGGACGCGGAGCCGGACGGGTTCCGGGTCGGTGTGGGGTGTGGCTGAAGCGGTGGCCTCGGGGAGCTTCCAGGACCCGACGCAGGTCCATGGGAATGGTCTCGGTGCTCATCGCCCACCCCCGCAGGCGCAGGTGGTGGAGGTGCCGGCCGTAGTGGTAGGGGTGACGGGTGTGGGGTAGGCGAACTCGGCCCAGAGCACCGTGCCCGACACGGCCGGTGAGGTGGGGTCGGTCCAACGCTGGGTGCCCCACTCACCGGCCAGTCGGTGGATGAGCAGCAGGCCGCGCCCGGACTCGGCCTGTTCCCACTCTTCGACGGAGCTTCGTGCGGGCGGGCGCATCGGGTGGTCGTTCAGAGGTCCGTCGTCGATGACCGACAGGCGCACGGTGCTCTCGTGCCCCATCACGATCGGGGTGGAGAGCATCCGGATCACCGTGCCGCCGGGGCGCTGGGAGCGGGAGTGTCGGATCGCGTTGGCGAAGGCTTCGCTGCCGCACAGTTCGATGTCATCGCGGAGGCGGCGGGGGACCCCGGCAAGGGCGTGCAGGTCAGAGCGCA
>NZ_DYZD01000036.1 GCF_020741345.1 Nocardiopsis listeri | reverse complement strand
CCAGGAAGCGGCGGAGCTGGTCAACGACCTGCTCACCGCACGGCTCATCCAGTTCGAGGACACCGCGTTGAGCGAGGTGCCCGCGCTTCTCACCGAACACGCGGTACCCCGGCACGCGCAGGCCGGCGTGGCCGCCTACGTCAAGGGCCTCCAGGACTGGCAGGCCGGCGGTCACGAGTGGCACGCGCGTTCCAACCGGTACATGAACGAGGGCCTGGGCACCCGACCGGCCGGGGAACTCAAGGGCCCCACCGGCTTGGGCACGTCGGCGGCGCGACCGGTGTTCACATCGCTGCTTCCAGGGATGCGGCACCGCGCTCGGCAACACTCCCACCAGGCGTTCCGTCCGGTAGGGGAGTTGGCGGAGCCCGACCTGTACATGCCTTACCCCATCCGCACCAACCCGCGGATCGACGACGCCCGGAGTTACGCCGTCGGTTGGGCACGGCGGATGGGCCTGTTCGACTCGGTGCCGGGTGTGGAGGTCGGAGGGGTGTGGGACGAACGGCAGTTCATGGGTTTGGACCTGGCCCACTGCGCCGCGATGATCCACGCCGACGCGGAGTTCGACCAGCTCTGCCTGTCCTCGGACTGGTTGGCCTGGGGCACCTACGGTGACGACTACTTCCCCGTGGTGTTCGGGGCGGCGCGTGACCTGCCCGCGGCCAAGGTGTGCAACGAACGGTTGTCGTCGTTCATGCCGCTGGACCTGGGGGCCACCCCGGCACCCGTCAATCAGATCGAACGCGGGCTGGCCGACCTGTGGCGGCGTACGGCGGGTCCCATGAGCCCGGCGGCCCGGGCGACGTTCCGCCGGGCGGTGGAGGACATGACCTCCAGCTGGGTGTGGGAACTGGAGAACCAGGCCTACCACCGGGTGCCCGACCCGGTCGACTACCTGGAGATGCGTCGGAGCACGTTCGGTTCGGACATGACGCGTAGCCTGGCCAAACTGGCGAGCTTCCCCGACGTGGACCCGGCACTGTTCCAGAACCGGACCATACGCGAGCTGGAGACCGCCGCCCAGGACTACGCCTGCTTCACCAACGACCTGTTCTCGTACCAGAAGGAGATCGAGTTCGAGGGGGAGGTGCACAACCTCGTCCTCATCGTGGAGCACTTCTTCGACGTGGACCTCCACACGGCCCGCGACATCGTGGCGGACCTGATGCGGGCCCGCATGGAGCAGTTCGAGCACATCCTCGCCAACGACCTGCCGAAGCTGTTGGCCGACTTCGACCTTGACGAGGCGACCTCCCGAGCGCTGCTGCGCGACACCGAGAACATGAAGGAGTGGATGTCGGGGATCTTGGAGTGGCACCGCAGGTGTGTCCGTTACACCGAGGCGGAGCAGCGTCGACTGCGTACCCCGAAGAACGTGCGCGACCACGTGCCGCTCGACCACGCTTGGGCACCGACCGGCCTCGGTACGTCGGCGGCCCGCCTGGCCACCCTGCTGAAGACACGCTGACCGGGGGAGGGGAGGGTTCGGGTTCGACCCCGACGCCATGGTCCAAGCCGTGGCCGGGCACGAACCCGAACCGCTCCTCTTGGCCGCGCGGATGCCTCCCGACCCCGATGAGGACCGTGCCGTCGGCCGCCCGCCCGAAGGAAGGGCGGCGGAAGGGCTTCGTGCTCCCCTCGACCCGGGCATGAAAAAAGCCCTGCGAACAGGGCTTTTCATTGTGTCCGAGGGGGGACTTGAACCCCCACAGCCTTAACGGCCACTAGCACCTCAAGCTAGCGCGTCTACCTATTCCGCCACCCGGACGTGGGTGTCTGGCGCCGTAGCGCCGAACAGGTTCAACCATAGCAAAGGTCTGAAGGGCCCCGAACCAGTTTTTCGGTGAGGGGGTGACCGGCTTCCGGACGAAGGGAGAGCGTGGCAGGGTCTAGGGCGAAAGGTGCGGCCGGTAGAGGGGAGAGCCACATGGCGGAACACAGGGATCCGAGCGCGGCGGAGGTCGAGGTCGTCGATCTGTGCCGGGAGCTCATCGAGTTCGACACCTCCAACTATGGCGACCATTCCGGTCCCGGTGAGCGCAAGGCCGCGGAGTACGTCATGGGCCGCCTCGACGAGGTCGGGGTGGAGTCCGAGATCTACGAGAAGCACCCCGGGCGCAGCAACGTGGTGGCGCGGATCACGGGAGAGGACTCCAGCCGTCCTCCTCTGCTCATCCACGGACACCTCGACGTGGTGCCCGCGGCCGCGGAGGACTGGACGCACCACCCGTTCGCCGCCGAGGTCGCCGACGGTTGTGTCTGGGGCCGCGGCGCGGTCGACATGAAGAACATGAACGCCATGGTGCTGGCCACGCTGCGGCAGCGACTGCGCGAGGGGCGACGTCCTCCGCGCGACATCGTCCTGGCCTTCGTCGCCGATGAGGAGGCCGGCGGTACCTGGGGCGCCCAGTACCTGGTGGACGAGCACCCCGAGCTGTTCGCGGACTGCGACTCCGCGATCAGCGAGGTCGGCGGGTTCTCGTTCACGGTCAACGAGAACCGGCGCCTGTACCTGGTGGAGACCGCGGAGAAGGGCATCGCGTGGATGAAGCTCACCGCGCGCGGCACCGCGGGCCACGGGTCGATGACCAACCACGACAACGCCGTCACCGAACTGGCCGCCGCGGTCGCCCGGCTCGGTGGTCACCGGTTCCCCGTGCAGCTCACCCCCACGGTCCGGACCTTCCTGGAGGAGATCTGCGAGGAGTTCGGGATCCCCTTCGAGGAGAAGGACGTGGACGCCACGGTGGCGCGGCTGGGTCCGATCGCGAAGATGATCGGTGCCACGCTGCGCAACACCCTGAACCCGACGGTGCTGGGCGGCGGCTACAAGGCCAACGTGATCCCGGGTGAGGCCACCGCCCAGGTGGACGGTCGTTTCCTGCCGGGGACCGAGGACGAGTACTTCGCCAAGATCGACGAACTGCTCGGCCCCAAGGTGAGCCGTGAGTTCATCCACCACCTTCCCGCGGTGGAGACCTCCTTCGACGGTGGCCTGGTCACCGCGATGTCGGAGTCGCTGCTGGCGGAGGACCCGGGCGCCAAGGCCGTCCCGTACTGCCTCTCGGGCGGCACCGACGCCAAGAGCTTCTCCCGGCTGGGCATCCGCAACTTCGGGTTCTCGCCGCTGAAGCTGCCGCCGGAGCTGGACTTCGCCGGCATGTTCCACGGGGTGGACGAACGTGTCCCCGTGGACGGTCTCCAATTCGGAGTTCGAGTTCTGGACCGTTTCATCGACATGAGCTGACGGGACCGACCGAACCGGGACCCGTGCGGTCCGCGCCGACGCGTCACCGGCGCGGACCGTGTGCTCGCGGTGCCCCCGAAGTGGTCAGGTGGAGGGCGAACCGAACCGGCGGTACAGGGAGCCCCGCGGCGGAGTCCCCTCGGAGCGAGCCTCCAGGTTCAGACAGCCGTGGTGCAGAACTCCTTCCCGGGGGGACTTCGGGTCGATGCCCCGACTCGGTGGTGGCACTCCCCTGAGACCACCCACTCCCCGGTGGTGGCGGCCTACGACGATGCGTTGCCTCCCCTCTTCCTGGCGATGGTCTCGCTGGTCCTGGCCTCCGCGGGGGCTCCGATGTTCGTGATCGACAAGCCCTTGGCGCAGGATTTGGGTGCAGAGGAGCGAAACTAACGGTCGAAAGCCTGACGAAGCGTAAGGGGAGCGCCGGAAAGTTCTCGGCGAGGTTCGTTTTTCCCACCCACGGTCACGCGCAGTGATGCTACGGTTGCTTTCAGTTCGAAGGTGACCCCGTCTTTTCGGGGGCCGACGATCGACCGTGGGCGACAACGCCGCGCGGGACCGTCCAGTAGCAGTCAGACAAGGGGGCATCCATGGTGCTCGCGAGCCGGGAGTGGCTGGTGTCCTCCAGTCGCGCTGCTCGCAACACCCGTGGTGTCTACGCCCGACTGCTGCTCCTGTCCGGAATCGTCGCCGTCGCGTGGCTCGCCGGCGGTGTCGGTGTCGCGCACAGTGACACCGGCGCCGAATCCGGCGGGCTCGTCGACACCGTGCTCGGTGCCGGCGACGCCGCCGAACGCACCGGTGGGATCGCGACCGAGGAGATCCGGCAGACCCGGGTCTCCGAAGCCGCGGCCCACGCCGCCGCGTCCACCGAGTCCGTAGCCGAAACGGTCGTACCGCAGACGGCCTCGCTTCCCGCCACCGCGCTCGAGGACACCGGTGTCTCCGGTGCCCTGCGCGAGAGCCGGGTCGGATCCGTCGCGGAGACCGCGGTCGACGACACCGCGCGGACCGTCGACGGAACCGCTCGTGGGGCCTCCGACCTGGTCGGAGAGGTCACCCGAACCGGCAAGGACGTGGTTCGGACCACCGACGAGTCGCTGCGTGAGGGCGACCTCGTCGACGGCGTCACCGCAGGGCTGACCGAATCCGTCGGCCATCACGGGATCGACTCCGTCGCCGAGCCCGGCGGTCCTCTGGGACTGCCGCTCCTCGGTGCCGCCGACGACCCCGTCTCCCCCTCTTCCGTCGACCGTTCCAAGGACGACGAAGACAACGAGGAAGCGGACGAAGACCTCGGGCGCACGGGACCGCGCACCGACCACGGTGTGCCCGTCCACGTCGCCGAGAACGGTCTGCGTGTGGCCGAAGAGGCCGTGCAGGCCGCCGCGGAGCAGACCGCCCAGGACGATGACGCCGCCGAGCGCATCCGTCTCATCGGCGGGGGCTCCCACCACC
>NZ_DYZD01000035.1 GCF_020741345.1 Nocardiopsis listeri | reverse complement strand
GGTGGTCATCACATAGGCGCTCAGCCCGAGTTCGGACAGGACCTCGCGAACGCTCCAGGCGGCCTGCCTACAGGTATCGAACGCGTCGGGGCCCTCCCCCACCGGGTCGAGGTCGAGGACCATCCGGTCGGGCACTCCCAACCGTGGGGTGCGGGAGGACCAGTTGTGCAGGGTGATGGCGGCCTGGTCGGCGCACCACACCAGAGCGGCGGCGTCCTGGCACTCCATCATGCGACCGGAGGAGGTCCACACGGTGCGGATCCATCGGGGATGGGAGGGGTGCTGAACGAGGAAGCCGGACCCGTCGATTCCCTCGGGGAAACGTTGGAGCGCGACGGGTCGACCCTTGATCTGCGGCAACATGAGCGGGGCGATCCTTGCGTAGTAGTCGGCCAGGTCGACCTTGGTGACCCCGTCGGCCCCGAAGAGGGGTTTGTCGGCGTTCCTGACCTCCACCTTGCGCCGTCCCGCCCGCACCGTGGTTCGCATCGCACCTGCCCCTTCCTTACCGCCTCCGCGCGGTCGTTCGCCGGGTCTACCCGGGGCCCTACCCTGAAAACCACCCGGAATATTTCATATCGCCCAAACAGCCTCATATCACCACAAAACATCCGCCGTGGGGGACGACGCCCACCGGGTCGGCGGTTTCGACGACACCGTCACCCTGGTGACCGACCACGGTCCGGTGGTACGCGCCGGGCCGAGGGGACCGTGCGGTCGCGGACGGTTCGGTGGTGGCGAACCCGCCACGACCCCGACACCGGCGAGCGACTCCACGAGGTGGCCGCCGAGGGGATCCGGGACCTGGCGCACGTCGACGAAGCGACCGTGATCGACCTGGGCGGTTGCGGCGCCCAGGGGGCGGCGCGGGGGTTCGAGGGGCTGTTCCTGGCGGTGGAGGACCCCGAGGGTGAGCCGGTCCCGGTGGCACTGACCGGATCGCAGGGCACCGAGGTCTGGCGCGACGGCCTCGAGGTGGACCTTTGCGGGGGGTCAGGGCGTGGTCGACGACCGGTTGTTCCTCAGCACCGGTTCGGTGGTGGACCCCGACGTCCCGGTCGCCCACCCGGAGCCGGCCGACGTGGACCTGCGCCTGGGGTTCGTCCCCAACGGCGTCCTGTCCGGCATGGGCGCCACCCGTACCTTCCATCCGCCCCCGTCTGAGGCCCCCGTGTCACGGTCCCCGATGAAACGGGAAAGCCGACGCCCGGCCGGGGTTGCCTCCCGGTCGGGCGTCGGCTCGATCGCTCAGCGCACGGTACTACTTGCGCTTGTTGATCTCCTCGGTGAGCTGCGGGGCGACCGTGTGCAGGTCGCCCACGACGCCGAAGTCGGCGAGCTCGAAGATCGGGGCCTCGGGATCCTTGTTGACCGCGACGATGTTCTTCGAGGTCTGCATGCCCGCGCGGTGCTGGATCGCACCGGAGATGCCCAGAGCCACGTACAGGTTCGGGCTGACCGTCTTACCGGTCTGGCCGACCTGGAACTGGTTCGGGTACCAGCCGGAGTCGACGACGGCGCGGGAAGCACCCACGGCCGCGCCCAGCGAGTCGGCCAGGTTCTCCACGACGCTGAAGTCGTCGGAGCCCACGCCACGACCACCGGAGACCACGACGGCGGCCTCTTCCAGCTCGGGGCGCTCACCCTTCGCCTGGACGACGCGCTCGACGACCTTGGCGCCCTTGGCGGCGTCGGAGATGTCGACCGAGACGGCCTCCTCGGCGGCGGCACCGGCGGTGGCCTCCGGGACGACGGAGTTCGGGCGGACCGCGATGACCGGCACACCGGTCTTGACGCGGGCGTGGGTGACGGTGGCGCCACCGAAGATGCTGTGCTCGGTGACCAGCTCGGCGTTGACGTCGACGACGTCGGTGAGCACACCGGAGCCCAGCTTCACGGCGGTACGACCGGCGATCTCCTTGTTCTCGGCGGTGGCCGAG
Organism: Nocardiopsis listeri; assembly: GCF_020741345.1. Lineage (GTDB taxonomy): Bacteria > Actinomycetota > Actinomycetes > Streptosporangiales > Streptosporangiaceae > Nocardiopsis > Nocardiopsis listeri_A. Next base: position 12,662 of record NZ_DYZD01000035.1, on the reverse strand, counting down.
ACGAGGATGGCGGCGGCGCCCTTGTCCTGGGCGAGCTTGGAGAGCAGCTCGGCCTTGGGGGCGACGACGTAGTCGTTCACCTCGGCCGGAGCCACGTACACCTTCTCGGCGCCGAACTCGGCCAGGGTGGCCTTGCCCGACTCCGCACCGTCACCGACCCAGACCGCGGCGGGCTCGCCGATGCGGCGCGCGGCGGTGAGCAGCTCGGTGGTGACCTTCTTGACCTGTCCGTCGACGTGGTCGACGAGGACGAGGACCTCAGCCATAATCCTTAACCTTCCCTGAGTCTCTCGTCTACCTACACGAACTTCTTCTCGGCGAGGAAGTCGGCGGCCTTGACGCCACCGTCGCCCTCGTCCTTGACGATCGTGCCCGCGGCGCGCGGCGGCGCGGCGGCGAAGTCGACGGTCTCGGTGGTGGCGTTGGCCAGACCGACCTTGCCGGTGTCGATGCCCGCGTCGGCCGCGGACTTCTTGTCGACCGGCTTCTTCTTCGCCTGCATGATCAGCTTGAAGGACGGGTAACGGGGCTCGTTGATCTTCTCGACGACGGAGACGACCGCCGGGAGCCGAGCCTCGACCACGTCGTAGCCGTAGTCGGTCTGACGCTGGATCTTGATGGCGCCGCCGTCGATGTCGACCTTGCCGGCCAGCGTGAGCTGGGGCAGACCGAGGTACTCGGCGAGCGCGGCGCCGATGACGCCGGTGCGCGCGTCGGTGGACTCCGAGCCGAGCACGACCAGGTCGAACTCGAGGGTGCCCAGGGCCTGCGCGAGGGCGTAGGCGCTCTGAATGGCGTCGGAGCCGTGCAGCGCGTCGTCGTTGACGAAGACGGCCTTGTCGGCCCCCATGGACAGGGCCTTGCGGATCGAGTCCGTGGCCTGGTCCGGGCCCATCGTCAAGATGGTGACCTCGCCGCCGTGCTTCTCCTTGAGGAGGAGCGCCTCCTCGATGGCGTACTCATCGAGCTCGTTGATGACACCGTCGGACGCTGCGCGGTCCAGCGTCTTGTCATCGGCGTTGAGCTTCCGTTCGGTCGCCGTGTCCGGGACCTGCTTGACCAAAACGACAATATTCATGGCCGGTGGCCGACCTCCCTGCACTCCCATATCCGCCGTCTGGCGGGTGGGCGCTGGCGCGCCCCGATACTGCCAACAATGCCGAATGCCGTTCGGTCATCCGACGGCGGGTCCCGTGTTCACGTCAACATGGTCCGCCATGTGCTCATACACCAGATGTTACTGGCTAGTAGCTTGAAGGCCAACCCCTGGCATCCGGGTTCAACTTAGGAAACCCTAACCAAACATCGACCCGAAGTCGTCATGCCCCCTCCAGAACGCCGCCCACCAGGGACGACGATCAAAAGGGCGGTGGCTTCACCCCTCCACTCTAGTGACCGGTCCCACTCCGCCGACGAGCGCACCACCGTCGAAGTACCGGTGCTCCACCGGGAAGGACGAACGCCCCTCCTCCGACAGGAGGAAGGGCGTCCCCACGAACCGGGTCGTCCGAACCCGACTAGCCGAACCAGTCGGCCGGGCCGGTGAGCGGTCCCATCTTCCAGATCGGGGCCGAGCCCAGGCCGATCGAGAGGATCAGCAGGGTCAGCAGCAGGATTCCGACGATCACACCGATGTACAGGTACAGGTTGTGGAAGCGGATCCGCTCCACCAGCCACACCGCCTGGCGCCTGGCCTCGCGCCCGCTCGGCATGATGTAGCTGAGCAGGATCATCACGAACACGGCGAACGCGCCCGTGTAGTTGGCGCCGTCGTTGCCGGTCTCCATCATCGTGGCGTAGACCATCCCGACCAGGATGCCCGCCACCAGATAGATCAGGCCGAAGCCGACCGTGCGCAACACCATGCGCCCGAAGGCCCAGGGGAAGCTGAGCGCCACCACCATGCCGTCGGAGTTGCGCCGCCCTCGGGTCTGCAGACGCCGCGCGTGCTCGGCCTTGACCACGTCCAGGGCGCCCAGGCCGGCGATGACGACGACGCCGAGGATGATCCCGAACCACGGGAACCACAGCGCCACACCCGCCAGCGACAGCATGATCGGGATGAGCGCCAGCGGGTGCATCCGCCAGGCCTGGTCGTAGTACTCGTCCTCGTCGTCCTCGTCATCGGCGTTGTGACCGCGGAAGTAATCGCCGAAACGGTCGCCTCCGCCTCGCTTGAAGCGGCCCAGCAGCCCGCCGCGCTCGTTGTAGTCCTCTTCGTCGAACTCCTGGGTGGTGTCCCGGCGCCCCTGTTGCCCGACCGGCGTCAGGATGTCCTCGAAGGCGCTGGGGTCCAGCGGCGAGTTGAAGAACTGGGTCTGTTGGACTCCCTCGGGCCCACGCGGCGCGGCCTCCGCCTGGCCCATCATCATGGTGCCCTGCGGGTCCTCCTGCCGCCGCGCCAACTCACCAGGGTCGAACCGCTGGGTGCCCAGGACGTCGTCCTGCCCGGTCGGGATCCGCTGGGTGCCCTGCGGGTCGTGCAGGTCCTCGGGGGAGGACGGGGTGATGCGTTCGGTGCCCGCCATGGCGCCCAGGTCGTCGGTGGCCTCGTCGTCCGCGCCTCGGGCCGGACCCACGCCACCGAGGTCGTTCGTGGCCTCGTCGTCCGCACCCCAGGACGCACGACCACCGCTCAGATCGTCGGTGGCCTCGTCGTCGACCGGACGAGCGCCCGAGTGGGCGTGGCTCGTCTGCGGCGCGGAAGGGCTGGACCACGCGCTGTCCGTCGAGGTCGGACCGCTGCGGGTGTGCGAGGGTCCCCAACCCTCGCTGGCGCTCTTGCCGAGCAGGTAGCCCGCGGCACCGCCGGCGGCGGCACCGCCCAGCACCGAACCCATGCCGCCGCGACCACCCGTGTCGGTGCCCACGCCCGGTCCGGGCGTGTGGCTGCGCACGGTGTGTCCACCGGTCTGGTCGATCGGGCCGATCTGCGGCTCCTGCCACGGCAGGTCCAGGTTGAGCCGGCTCGTCTCGGTGACCAGCTCTGCCGCGGTCGGACGTGAACGCATGTCACGGGAGACCGCCCGGTTGACCAGGGGCCGCAGCGCCTCGTGCATCCCGTCCAGGTCGATCTCGCCGTTGAGGATCCGGAAGAAGATGACCTCGAACGAACCCGCGCCGTAGGGCGGGCGACCGGTCGAGGCGAACGCCACCGTGCCGCCCCAGGCGTGCACGTCGGTGGCCGGGCCGAGGTCGGTCCCCTCGATGACCTCCGGCGACAGGTAGCTGGGTGTGCCGACGAACGTGCCGGTCTGGGTGAGCTTGGCGCCGTCCACCGCGTGCGCGATGCCGAAGTCGATGACGATCGGCTCACCGTTGGAGATGATCACGTTGCCGGGCTTGAGGTCGCGATGGATCACGTCCACCGCGTGGATGTCCTTGATCGCCCGGGCCATGCCGGCGACGAAGCGGGTCAGAGCGCGGCCGCGCAGGGGGCCGTGGTCGGTGACCGTGGCGTCCAGGGTGGGTCCGGGGATGTACTCGGTGACCACCCAGGGCAGTTCGGCCTGGGTGTCCGCGTCGATGACCTCGGCCACGTTGGGGCTCTGCACGCGGCGCATGGTCTCGACCTCTCGGGCGAGCCGTGCACGTGCGATGTGGTCTCCGGCGACCTCCGGCTTCAGGACCTTCACCGCGACGAACCGCTCGGTCCGGGGATCCTCGGCCTGGTACACCACGCCCATGCCGCCCGCACCGATGCGGCGACGGATGACGTAGTGGCCGATGCGCTCCGGCAGCTCCTCACCCGTGGGGAAACCTGCCGACATTGCCATCGAGAACTCATCCCCTCAAAAGACCGCATACCGCCACGTCCAGCTTATCGGCCGGGGGATGGGTCACCATTGGCTTGTTCGACCCCGGAGGGGCCTCGTATGGTCTGTCGGTGTCGTCGGAGAGCAGGCGCCGACCGCGCCCCGGGGCCTCCGGACGAACCGTCCGTCGTGGGACGACCAATGACGAGTATGACGGAAAAACAGCGTGCGCGGTTCCCCCGACCGCGTCCCCTCTGGCCGGATCCGGTCGACCGGCTCGAAGCCCGTGACGCCACTGAATATGACGAAGGTCCATTGTCGTGGCAAAACGCGGCAAAGGGAAGTTCAAGCGTGGGACGGGGCGTCGACGCGAACACCGTGACGCCCCGTCCGAAACGGGTTCAGATCCTTCAGCGACCGCTGAACTTCGCCTTGCCCGGTCCCTGCTCGATGAAGCTGCGCATGCCGGTCTTCTGGTCCTCCGTGGCGAAGAGTCCGGAGAACTGCAGGCGCTCGATCTCCAGGCCGGTGTCGAGGTCGGTCTCCAGTCCGCGGTCGATGGCCTCCTTGGCCGCGGCCAGCGCGATCGCCGGACCCTCGACGTACTCGGCGACCAGGGCGACGGCGGCCGAGTAGACCTCCTCGTCGGCGACGACCCGGTCCACCAGACCGATCCGCTCGGCCTCCTCCGCGCGCACGTGCCGGCCGCTGAAGGTCAGGTCCTTGGCCTTGGCCGGGCCGATCAGGCGCGGCAGACGCTGGGTGCCGCCGGCACCGGGGATCACGCCGAGCTGGATCTCGGGCTGCCCGAGCCTGGCCTTGGTCCCGGCGACCCTGAAGTCGGCGCACAGTGCCAGCTCACAGCCGCCACCGAGCGCGAAACCGCTGATCGCGGCCACGACGGGCTTGGGAATCCGCGCGACGGCGGTCAGCGCGTTCTGCAGCGCGCGCGAGTAGTTCAGCATCTGCGCGTGGCTGAGGTCGGCCATCTCCTTGATGTCGGCCCCCGCCACGAAGGCGCGCTCGCCGCCGTACAACACGACGGCCCGCACGGAGTCGTCGGTCGACACCTGGGCCGCGGCCTCGGCGATCTCCTTGGTGACCTGTCCGTTCAGCGCGTTCAGCGCCTTGGGTCGGTCGATGCGGATGACGGCGACCGCGGGGTTCTCCGGGTCGGCCTCCACGCGAACGAACTCGCCCACGTTGTCCACCTCTTCGTCTCGGTGTCGGTGTCGGTTTCGATTGCAACCCAACCACGCGGGTCAGGAGAAGAGCAGCACCAGGGTCCCCAGCCGGGCCGAGACCGTGTAGGCGACGGCCAGGAGCAGGGCGGCGCCCACGAGCAGGAGCGTGTCGCCGACGCGCCAGCGGCTGACCCGCGCGTGGGTGCGCGGCCCGGTGCCGAAGGCCCGCGCGTCCATGGCGGTGGCCAGCAGGGTACCGATGCGGATGGCGCGGACCAGTAGGGCGAACAACCGACCGAAGAACAGTCGGACCACGTTCGCCGGGTTGTATCCGGCCTCCAGGCCTCGGGCCCTACGGGCCAGGGTGATGGTGCGCCACTGGTCGGCCAGCAGCGGGATGAGACGTAGCGCCGCGAGCACGCCCATGGCCGGACGCTCGGGCACCCTGAGCCTTTGCACGAGCCCGTCGGCCATGTCGGTGGGGTCGCTGGTGATGGCGGCGAGGAGCCCGGGCAGGGCGATGGCCAACAGGCGCACCGCCACTCCGATGGCTCCCTCCAGGCCCTGCTCGCCGTACAGGTGGTTGACCGCGGCGCTGCTCAGACCCATGAGCACGAAGGGGCCGGCCAGGATCAGCAGGGTGCGGCGATCCACTCCGCTGAAGGGCACGCACAGCAGGACGGCGGCCAGCACGATGCCACCGGTGACCACGTCGACGGCCGGAACGAGTCCGAGGCCGATGCCCAGTGCGGCGATCAGTTTGGCGGCGGGGTTGAGCCCGGTGAGCCGGGGGGCCTCGCTCACACGTCCTCCTCGTCGGCCCGGCCCGTCCCGTCCGTGACCACGGCGCGCCCGTCCGCCACCCGCACCCTCACGTCCGTCAGATGCCGCAGCAGAAGCCCGTCATGGGTGGCCATGGTGATCGCCCGACCCTCGGATCGCAGGTCCGCCAGCAGCTCCACGAGCTCGGTCCAGGTGCGGGTGTCCTGGCCGAAGGTGGGCTCGTCCAGGGCCAGGACGTCGGGGGCGTGCAGGGGGCCGGAGCTGAGCGCGGTGGCCACCGACAGACGGCGTTTCTCCCCGCCCGAAAGCGTGTAGGGGTGCACGTTCGCCAGGTGGGTCAGGCGCAGCCGTTCCATGAGTTCACCGACCCGGACCTCGATCTCGGCCTCGCCCAGACCGGTCCGCAGCGGGGCGAACCGGAGTTCGTCGCGGACCTCGGTGGTCACGAACTGGTCCTCGGCGTGCTGGAAGACGGTGCCCACGTGGCGGGCCAGTCGTCGGGCCGGCCAACGGGCCAGTGGACGCCGGTCGATCCGCGCCAGGGCACCGCACGGCACCACCCGACCACGATGCGGCTTGGTCAGACCGGCCAGCAGGGTCAGGAGGGTGGACTTTCCCGCACCGTTGGGCCCGGTCAGCGCGGTGACGGCCCCGGCGGCAACGGTCAGGTCCACGTCTTCGAGGACGGTGCGCGGGGCGGCCGCCCGCACACCCAACTGGAAGGGGGTGCGCGCCGTCACCCCCTCCGCCGCCAGCACGGACGCTCCGCCCGGGGCCGAAGGCAGGTCGGGCGCGGGTTCCTCTCCTGGCACCCACACCCCCTGTTCGGCCAGGGACCTCCCGTGCTCGGCGAAGACCCTCTCCGGTGTCCCGTCGGCGATCACGCCACCGCCGGGTTCGACCACCACCACACGATCCACCAGGTCCATGACCTCGGCGACGCGATGTTCGACCAGGACGAGGGTCGCCTCGCTCTCGGTGAGGAGACGGGCCAACAGGTCCCGGACCAGCGCGCCCCCGACCGGATCGAGGTTGGCGGTGGGCTCGTCCAACAGCAGCAGACGCGGCCGCATGGCCAGCGCCCCGGCGATGACCAGGCGCTGCTTCTCCCCGCCGGACAGGGCACCGGTGGAGTGCCCTGTCCCGTAGGGGAACCCGACCTCGGCCAGGGCGCGTTCGACCCGCGACCAGATCTCCTCCGGCGCCACCCCCAGGTTCTCCGGGCCGAACGCCACGTCGTCGCCTGCGCGTGCCATCACCAGCTGGGCCTCGGGGTCCTGCGCGACCAGCCCCACACCGCCGCGCCCCCGGGAGGCGGGCTCGCCGTCCACCCGGAGCAGCCCCTCCTGGTCACCACCGATGGCGCTGTCGGGACCGGTGAGACCGGCCAGGGCGTGCAACAGGGTGGACTTGCCGGCGCCGGAGGCGCCCAGCAAAAGGACCCGCTCGCCGGGTTCGACGAGCAGGTCCACGCCGCGCAGGGCGTGGTCGGCGCGACCCGCGTGCTTCCATCCCCAACCGGAGAGTTCCACACGCGCGCCGCGCGCGTTCGGGACGGCCATGTTCAACCCTTGGCCGAGGGGAAGGGTGCCAGGGCGCCGGACCGGGCCAGGGCGGTGGTGAGCAGGCGACCGCCCACCCCCGCGATCAACGCGCCGCTGACCAGCACCAGGCCGCCGTAGACGAGCTGGTGCGACAGCGGCCAGGTGGCGTAGTAGACGACGGCGTCACGGATGGCCGGGGAGACCCCGGCGAGGGCACCGGCCAGGGCGGCCACGCCCATGCCCCAGCGCCGGTAGAGGAAGAGCAGGAAGACCAGCTCGGGCAGCAGCCCCTGCATGGCGCCCTCCAGGACCACCGTGACACCCCATTGGGAGCCCAGCAGCGCCGAGACCGAGGCCGCGGTGATGGAGGTGAGCACGGCCGCGCCGGACCGTCGGATGATCAGCCCGCCGAGGACGCCCGGAAGCAGCCAGACCCCGTACAGGATCGCTTGCGCCGGGGGGAAGAGCACGAACAGCGGTCCGGTGATCGTCCAGACCATGCCCCACAGCCAGAACACCACGCCCACCGCGGCGCCGAGCACGGCGGCCACCACGATGTCCACGGTGCGCCAGGCACTGAACTCGGTGCGGATCCAGTCCTTGATCCGGTTGAGGAATCCGCGACTCGTGCCGGCACGCCCGGTTCCGGTGTCGATACCCATCGAAAAGTGGTCCCTTCGTCGAGGTCGACGAGGGGGAATGCGGCCGAGAGCGTCTCCCGCGCCGACGGCACGGTGATGACGGATTTCCCACGACTTCCTTCGCCGGCATGACCCGGATCAGGTGTGTAAGGGTCTGCGGTCCGATGCCGCACTCTCAGCGCTCACGCGCTCCCCTGTCGGTTCTCCTCCATTATGCGCCAACAAGGAAGGCCGTGGGATGTTTCCATCCCACGGCCCGATTCATCTGACGCCTTCGCGGCGCCTTCCCAGGTCAGGCGTCCGAGTCAGAGTCGTCGTCCTTGGACTCGGGCGGTTCGGCGTTCGGGTTTCCGAAGGACCCGGGCGAACCCGCGAAGCCCTTGGCCTCCAGGTCGGCGGTGCCGCCCCTCATGCTCTCCTGCCAGATCGGGCCGGGCAGGCTGCCCCCGTAGACGATGCCGTAGTAGCGACCGCCGATGGTCACGCCCTGCAGCGGGTTCGCCTCACCGCCGCGCACGTCGCCGACGACCACGGCCGAGGCGAGGTTCGGGGTGTACCCGGCGAACCAGGCGTAGGCCGCGCCGTCGGTGGTGCCGGTCTTGCCCGCGACCGGTCGGCCGAGGTCCAGGCCATTGGCGGTACCGCCCTTGAAGGGCTGCTGGAGCAGGTGGTTGACCCCGTCCGCGGTCTGCTTCTTCAGGACTCGTTCGCAGTGGGAGTCGGCGGTCACCCGTTCGCCGGTGCCGTCGTCGCGGATCGCGCGGACCGGGCGCGGATCGCAGCGCATGCCTCGGGCGGCGAAGGTCGCGTAGGAGTTGGCCACGGTCAGCGGGGACACCTCCTGGTCTCCGAGGGTGAAGGAGCTCCACACCCCCAGCTCGCCACCGTCGGCGCGATGGACCCCGACCGCCTCGGCGGTCTCGGAGGTCTCGCACAGGCCCACCCGACGCTGCAGCTGGGCGAAGTAGGTGTTCACCGACCCCTTGGTCCCGCTGAGCATGTTGTGGCCGCCCTCGTCGCTCTCACCGGCGTTGCGGACGTTCCACGAGGACATGGTGCCGCCCTCGCAGTTGGTCATGCCACCGATCGACATGCTCTTGGGCGAATTGAAGCTGGTGCCGTACCCCAGGCCCTTCTCCAGGGCCGCGGCCAGGGTGAAGGCCTTGAACGTCGATCCGGCCTGGAACCCGCTGGAGCCGCCGTCGGCCTGGTCCACGGCCAGGTTGATCGAGGTGGTGCCGACCTCCTCGTCGTCGAACCCGTAACGCAGGTTCTGGGCCAGGGCGCGCACCCGCCCGGAGCCGGGCTCGACCATGGCCTGGGCGGAGAACTTGGTGGAGTCCTCGTGCGGGACCCGACGGTCGATGGCCTCCTGGGCGGAGTCCTGCGCGGCCCGGAGCAGACTGGTCTGAACGGTGAATCCGCCCCGGGCGATGCGCTGTTCGCGCTCGGCCTTGGTGTCGCCCAGCAGGTCGGACTCGAGGAGCCAGCGCATCGTGTAGTCGCAGAAGAACGGGTACTCGCTCTCGGCGCAGCTGCCCGCGCGTGGGGTGGAGTCCACCCCCAGACCCTTCTCCTTGTGCTCGGCGGCCTCCTCCGCGTCGAGGTGGCCGGTGGCGACCATCCGATCCAGCACGAGATCGCGGCGTTCCCTGGTCTCGTCGGGGTTGTTGATCGGGTCGTAGTACGAGGGCGCGCGGACCAGACCGGCCAGCGTGGCGGCCTGCCCGGGGTCCAGTTCGGCGGCGGAGGTCGAGAAGTACCGCTTGGCGGCGACCTCGACGCCGTGCGCGCCCGCCCCGAAGTAGGAGAGGTTGAGGTAGCCCTCCAGGATCTCGTCCTTGGTGTAGCGGTCCTCGATGTCGATCGCGTAGCGCAGTTCGGTGAGTTTGCGGGTGATCGTCCGGGCGCTGGCCTCGTCGACGTCTTCCTCGGTTTCGGCGGTCTCGATGAGGAGATTCTTGACGTACTGCTGGGTGATGGTCGAACCACCCTGCATGTCCCCCTGGACGGTGCGGATGGCCGCGCGGAGGACGCCGCGCAGGTCGAGGCCGTTGTGTTCGTAGAAGCGGTCGTCCTCGATCGCCATCAGAGCCGTGCCCATCCAGGGGCTCATCTCGTCGAATTCGACGACCTCGCGTTCGCGTTGGGCGACCTCGCCGAAGGGTTCTCCCGAGTCGTCGGTGAGCAGGACACGCGATGACGGGTACGGAACTTCGAGGTGGTTCGGCAGGGACATGAAGCCCGCGGCGGCGTCCCTGGCCACGATCCCGGCACCACCGACCAAGGGGATGACCAGGGCCGCCGACAGCAGCCCGGCGATGAGTCCGAGTCCGGACAGACGCAGGATCGACTCGCGTCGATCCTTTCCGCCGTCCCCTTCCAACTTCGCGGTTCCGCTCTCCAGCAGGGCCCGGGCTCTGTCCCCGAACCGACCAATGCGGCTGGACTCCGTCACGTCGCCCCCTTACGGCCGTGTGCCGCCCACCGCCACGTGGCACTGGGCACTGCGTCGACCACACTCGCACTCGACCCGCAAAGGGAACTCCGTCAAATCGGGCGTGTCACCGAAAAGCTTCCTCAATCCCCGGCAAAGCACCCCGAAGCCCCGCAGCACGGCCACAGTGGACTGTTCACGAGAAACCGACCGACATTAATCTCGACATCAAGACGAGAGTCCCGACGAATTCATCGGAGCGAGCAGCACTTCCCCCGAATGCGTGACAAGTGATCCCCAAGGGGCGCAACGGACACATGGGGATGTCCGGAATACGCCTCGCCTCGCCCGAGACGCATTCGGTCATCCCTACCCGCAGGAACCTCGCGCACAACATGGGAGAAGAATTTTCCGACTTTTCACGAAGAGGTAGTGGAAAGCGACCGCAGAAACCCCTGAATCCCCAGTGGCGAACTGCCCGTTTTGCGAGGTTTTCCAGGGTGAAACCCGACAAATACCAGGTCCACCCCCGCGAGGCCAGTGTGATGAGGATCACATTAATTATCCGGCCCCGACACTCTTCCAAACGCCACCAGAGGGCCGACGATAGACAGCGGAGGGCACCGAAGCCGCAATCCGGACAGTTTCCGACCCAGCACTTCGTTGACTCCGTTTTTCGTTGGATCAAATTCCGATTAATTCCGCACGCGAGTCGCCGCGTGCTGCCCCATAACGCCCGAACCACGACAATGACGGTGTAGCCAGTGCTCGGACGACTGCCCATCCTCGATATCTCTCCAGAGAACGCTCTCGGCCCGGTGAAGGCGGTTCCCGAAGAACGTTTCACCGTCGGCGCGACGGTGATCCGTGAAGGGCACGATTCCCTTGCCGCGGGCGTCGTCGTCCACTCCCCCGAAGGGCGCCGACTGCCCTTCGTCCCGATGCGGGAAAAGGCCCCCGGAACCGACCGCTACGAAGCCGAGATCAGCCTGCCCGCCGAGGGCGAGTGGTCCTTCTCGGTCGAGTCGTGGAGCGACCCCTTCACCACCTGGCTCCACGTCGCCCACGTGAAACTACCCCTCGGCACCGACACGGACCTCGTCCTGGAGGAGGGCGCCCGTCTGCTGGCCAAGGCCGGCCGCCGCGTCCCCCGAAACCCCGACCTGACCAGGGCGTCCAAGGTCCTTCGCGACACCTCCCTGCCCCCCATGGAACGCTTCGAGGCCGCCGTCACCGGCGACGTCCTCTCCGCCATGGAGCGCAACCCCATCCGCGAACTCGTCACCAGGTCCAAGCGGACCAAGGTCGTCGTGCACCGCGAACGCGCCCTGTTCGGCTCCTGGTACGAGTTCTTCCCCCGCTCGGAGGGCGCCCAGATCGACACCGTGCCCGGCCAGGAGCTCTCCGGCACCTTCGCCACCGCCGCCAAACGGCTGCCCGCCATCGCCGACATGGGCTTCGACGTGGTGTACCTGCCGCCGATCCACCCGGTCGGCACCGCCCACCGCAAGGGCCGGAACAACACCCTGCACGCGCGCGCCGGCGACCCCGGGTCGGTGTGGGCCATCGGCTCGGCCGACGGCGGCCACGACGCCGTGCACCCGGACCTGGGCACCATCGCCGACTTCGACGCGTTCGTGGCCGAGGCCGCCGAGCACGGTCTGGAGATCGCCCTGGACCTGGCCCTGCAGTGCTCCCCCGACCACCCCTGGGTCACCGAGCACCCCGAGTGGTTCACCACCCGGGTCGACGGCTCCATCGCCTACGCGGAGAACCCGCCGAAGAAGTACCAGGACATCTACCCGCTCTGCTTCGACAACGACTTCGAGGGCCTGTACTCCGAGGTCCTTCGGGTGGTCCGGTACTGGATGGACCACGGAGTGCGGATCTTCCGGGTGGACAACCCGCACACCAAGCCCGTCGCGTTCTGGCAGCGTCTGCTCGCCGACATCGCGCGCACCGACCCCGACGTGCTCTTCCTGGCCGAGGCCTTCACACGCCCCGCCATGATGCGCACCCTGGCCAAGGTCGGGTTCCACCAGTCCTACACCTACTTCACCTGGCGCAACGACAAGGACGAGCTCACCGACCACCTCACCGAACTCAGCCGGGAGACCGCGCACTACCTGCGTCCCAACCTGTTCGCCAACACCCCCGACATCCTCAACGCCTACCTCCAGAACGGCGGCCGTCCCGCCTTCGAGGCGCGCGCGGTACTGGCCGCGACGCTCTCCCCGACCTGGGGGATCTACTCGGGCTTCGAACTGTGCGAGAACACCCCCGCCGCGCCCGGCAGCGAGGAGTACCTGCACTCGGAG
>NZ_DYZD01000034.1 GCF_020741345.1 Nocardiopsis listeri | reverse complement strand
GGGACTCGGTGCTCATCGGCCCCGACTCACCGAAGGCGGTCTACCTTCCCGTCGGGGTGGGACACGCCGTACTGGCACTCGAGGAGGGGACGGTGATCACCTACCTCCTCTCGGAGGAGTACGTGCCCGCGAACGAGCTGGGGGTCGACGTCCACGATCCGGAGTTGGGGCTACCCCTACCGGAAGGATCGGGTCTCATCCGGTCCGCCCGTGACGCTTCGGCCCCCACGGTGGCGAAGGCGCTCGAAGCGGGGCTGCTGCCCACGTACGAGGACTCCATCGCCGGGGAGAAGGGCCTGACCGAGGCCTGAGGGCACCCGGCCCGGGAGCGCCCCACCGCTCACAGCCACCCGCGGCCCTGAGCCACCAGGGCCGCCTCGGACCGGGTCCGGGTGTCCGTCTTGCCGATCGCCGAGGACAGGTGGTTGCGCACCGTCCCCTCCTTGAGGAACAACCGCTTGGCCGTTTCGGTGATGGTGTCCCCCTCCAGCACCCCCAGGAGTACTTGCTTCTCCCTGGAGGTGAGGGGGTTGATGCCGTGGGTGAGGGATTCCGCGGCCAGTGTCGGATCCACGACCCTGACCCCCTTGCTCACCTTGCGCACGGCCTTCGCCAGCTCCTCGGGAGGTGCGTCCTTGACCATGAAACCCGTGGCTCCGGCGGACATGGCGCGAACCAGATAGCCGGGCCGGCTGAAGGTGGTGCAGATCAGGACCCGGCACCCCGGCACGTTTCGGCGTAGCTCCTCCGCGGCGGCGAACCCGTCCTTGCCGGGCATCTGGATGTCGAGCAGGGCCACGTCCGGAGTCGTCTCACGAGCTGCGGCGAGCACCTCTTCCCCCGTGCCCACCTGGGCCACGACCGTGATGTCGGATTCGAGGTCGAGCATGGCGGCGAGCGCACCGCGGATCAACGCCTGGTCGTCCGCCAGCAGGACACGGATCATTCGTTGCTCCCATCAATCTCCGGTGGAGCCGATCCGCCACCCTCGAAGTCGTCCTCGGGGTGAAGGGCCGCCGCCACGTAGAACCCTCCGTCGGGGCGCCGACCGAACCTGAGTTCGCCCCCTTGGTCCGTGATCCTCTCCTCCAGGCCGCGCAGACCATTCCCCTTGACCACGCGTCCAACGCCCGGACCGTTGTCCAGCACCTCCACGCCGTTCCTGTCGAGGCGGATCTCGACCACCGTGGCTTCCGAGTGCCGTACCGCGTTCGTCACCGCCTCTCGGACCACGTAGCCGAGCACCCGTTGCGCGTCCGGAGAGACCTCGTCGACCGCTCGCGGAAGGCGTGGAACGATCCCCACGGAGCGGAGGACGACTCCGGCCCCCGCGATCTCACCCGCCAGCGTCACCGATCGGTAGTCCGACACCGTGGCTCGAACGTCCGAGAGCGACTGCCGGGCCACCTGTTCGACCTCTCCCGCCTGTCGCGCCTCCTGCTCGTGTCCGGCGTGTTCGAGGACACGTCGGAGTACCCCCGCCTGGACGGTGATGGAGGTGAGGCTGTGGCCCAGGATGTCGTGGAGTTCCCGGGCGACACGTTCACGTTCCTTCACGACGGCGAACTCCGCCACCTCGTCCCTGGCCCTGCGCAGCTCCCCGTTGGCGTCCACCAGGCGGATGAACAGGATCATCGCGATGCCGACGGAGGCCAGTAGCACCAGGTCGGAGAGCACCGCGGTGATCTCCCCGGTGAAGAACGCGACGCCGGCGAGGACACCGACCACCAGGAGCACCACACCGGTCGCCACCACGGTCCGGGAGAAGGCGGTGATCACGCAGAGGGCGAAGACCAGGACCCATGCGTTCTCCAACCCGGCGAGTGTGACCAGCGCGCCGCCCAGGGCCAGGAGCAGGGCGCACATGAGCATCCGCACGAACCACGCCTTCGACTCCCCCAGGATCACGAAGATCAGATAGGAGACGACGTAGGCGAACCCGATCCCGAGGACCCACGCGCCCGGTTCCGTGTCCGGTCCCTCCGCCACGGCCAGCCCGTACGGCAGCATCAGCAGGCTGAACAACAGGGTCAATCCGGCGGAGACCCACAGTGCCCCGCTGCCATGGGAGGAGTGGGAGGGCGGGTCGAAAAGTCGCCGGCCGACCTCATCGATGGATCGTCCCAGCGATGCGGTCGGCCGTTCCTGCGCGCCTGGATGGTTCATGAAGAGCCGTTCCGGTCAGGTACGTGCGGAGTCATGACGATAGCGCCAGCCCACGGCCACGGCGAGAGCCACCGTCCACGCCGTGAGCGCCGCCGCGGAGTGGAGAAGGGGCTGCGCCTCCACACCGATGGCGGCGGCCATCCCGGACTTGCCCAACTCCGCCAACCAATAACTCGGGGTCACGTAGGACACGTAGAGGAACCACTCCGGAAGGGTCTGGAGGGGGATGAACAACCCACCGAAGATCGCGAGTACGAGCATGCCGATGATCGTGATCTGCTGGACGTTCTCGCGCGTTCCCACCTGCCCCACGAGGAGACCCAGGATGGCGAAGGGCAACCCTCCCAGAGTCACGAGCAGGGTCACCGAGACCCAGGCGGCCGGGTCGAGACGCACTCCCAGGAAGGCGGCGGCCACGAAGGCGACCGCCAGCGGTGGCGGGACGGCCACCAACATGCCGACGGAGACCTTCCCCAAGAGGTAGCCCGAACTCGACAGGGGTGTCAGCCGGAGCTGACGCTGCCAGCCCGCCTGCCGCTCGTTGACCACTCGCGCGCCGACGAGCATTCCGGAGATCAGTACGCCCCAGGCGGCCATGCTCGGCATGAGGATCGTGGCCGGGTCGTAGGCGTCGTGGGAGTCGGGCCACTCGGCCTGGAAGATGATCACTTCCAGCACGTAGAAAGCGGCCGGGAAACCGAGGACGAAGAGAAGGGTTCCGGGTTCCCTGAGCACCCGGCGAAGCTCCAGCTTCAGGTATCCGACGTTCATGACTGTTCGTCCTCATCTACGTTGCCGGTCAGGACGAGGAAGGCTTCGTCCAGACCGACGCCGACCACCTCGATGTTCACCGCCTCCGGGAAGCGGTCCAGGAGGGCCCGGAGCGTTCTGTCGGAGTTGGAACTGAGAATGACCACCTTGTCCAGGCGCACGTCCGCGCTCACGACGAACGGCAACTCCAGGACCTCCTCCTGGGACACGTCGGGGACGGTGGCCGTCAGGGTCCGTCCCTCCGCGAGCGCCCTGACCTCTTCGACGCTCCCGTCCGCGGCCACCTTCCCGTCCCGGAGGAAGACGATTCGGTCGGCGACCTCCTCCGCCTCCTCCATGTAGTGGGTGGCGAAGATGACGGTGTGCCCGCTCTGGGTGAACTTCTTCATCGACTCCCAGAAGTACTTCCGGGTGGCGACGTCCATGCCTGCCGTCGGCTCGTCGAGGATCAGCAGGTCCGGGTCGGAGACCATCGCGATGGCGAAACGGACACGCTGTTTCTGGCCGCCCGAGAGCTTGGTCGACCTGCGCCGGGCCAGGTCCTCGATACCAGCCCGGTTCAAGGCCTCGGTAACGGTGAGCGGGGAACGGTGGAGGGACGCCACCATCGCCACCATCTCCCCTACGGTGGCATCGTCGAGCAGGGCCCCGTCCTGGAGCATCGCCCCGATCCGCCCCTCCTTCACCGCCTCGCCCGGTTCCGCGCCGAAGACCAGGACCTCGCCCTTGTCCGGGCGGGTGAGGCCGGTGATCATGTCGATGGTGGTCGATTTGCCCGCCCCGTTGGGCCCCAAGAGCGCCACGACCTCACCCGGTGCGATGGTCAAGTCGATGCCATCGACCGCGTGCACCGTCCCGTAACTCTTGCGCAACCCCGATATGTACAGTGCTGGAGTATCACCGACACGCACGACCGATCGCACCTTTCCTCTATCCTGTCCGTTTTCCATGGAACCGATTATGTGGTCACGGCGACCGACCCGCCTAGATCGTCTATCACGGGTCGACCATGATGATTGTCATCTCCGTTGTCACCCGTGTAGCGCGCCCTGCACGAATCACGATGCACAGGCCACCGGAACGAACATCATCTGTTCCGGACAAGGAGTAGAGGACGCACTGTCGAAGAGCCCTGCCCCACCCGCGTCTCCAGCGAGGACACGGATCGGGTTCTCTCGGTATACCAGGGCCTGAGAGCCCGCCGAAGACCTTGGACCCCCTAGCCGACCCCTATCAACGAACGCGGACCCGGAAAGGAAAAATACGGGTGGCATTCAAGCCCTCCACCAGGGAAACATGAACCGAGAATCTGCGCTCCGGAACCGGAGCGCATTGATCGTGCGAAAAATCGGCTTGCGCCGTTTCCCGGATGCCGGGCCGGTGGTCGACCGAACCCTGGTTGCTTCTCCTGAGGAGGACGAAATGCCCGCGGGCTCCACATGCCGAATCTGTTCCGGAACACTGCGTGAGTTCATCGACTTCGGACGCCAACCACTGTCCAACCGATTCGTGCGACCGGAGGACATCGAGGGCGAGACCTTCTTCAGGCTGGCCACGGGCATCTGCGAGAGCTGCACGATGGTGCAGCTCATGGAGGAGGTGCCCCGTGAACTGATGTTCAACGAGGACTATCCCTACGTCTCCGCGGGGTCGAGCGTCATGCGCGAGCACTTCGCGTCCATCGCTCGCCGCTTCCTCAACACCCACCTCAAGGGCGAGGACACCTTCGCGATCGAACTCGGCAGCAACGATGGGACGATGCTGCGGACCATCGCCGACGCCGGGGTCCGCCACCTGGGCGTCGACCCCTCCGGCGGGGTCGGTGAGACGGCTCGGGAGCAGGGCGTTCGGGTGCTGGTCGACTTCTTCGAGAAGGAGAGCGCCGAACGCATCATGGCCGAGGACGGCCCCGCGAACGTCATCTACGCCGCGAACACCCTGTGCCACATCCCCTACCTCGACTCCGTCTTCCAGGGGATCGCGCTGCTCCTGGCGAAGGACGGTGTCTTCGTCTTCGAGGACCCCTACTTCGGGGACGTTCTCCGGCGCAACTCCTTCGACCAGATCTACGACGAGCACTACTACTACTTCACCGCGCGCTCGGTACAGGCGCTGGCCGCCCGATACGGTCTCGAGTTGGTCGAGGTCGAACGGCTGCCCGTCCACGGTGGCGAGGTGCGCTACACGCTCGCCCACGCCGGCGCCCGCACGCCGAGCCTGGCCGTCTCCGAGCTGATCTCCGAGGAGGACGCCTCAGGGGTCGCGAAATTGGAGACCTTGGAGGCGTTCAGCGCCAAGGTCGACGCGATTCGGGACGACCTCGTCGGCCTGCTGAAGGATCTGAAGGAGCAGGGCAAGACCGTCGTCGCGTACGGGGCCACCGCCAAGAGCGCGACCGTCGCGAACTACTTCGGGATCGGCCCCGACCTGGTGGAGTTCGTCTGCGACACCACGCCGGCCAAGCAGGGACGGCTCACTCCGGGCATGCACATCCCGGTGCGACCCGCACAGGCCTTCACCGACCCCTACCCCGACTACGCGCTGCTCTTCGCCTGGAACCACGCCGAGGAGATCATGGCCAAGGAGGAGGGGTTCCGGGCATCCGGGGGCAGGTGGATCCGCTACGTTCCCGACGTCACCGTCTCCTGATGGCGGCGCTGACGGGGTGGGCCGTCGACGTCGTCGCCCGTTCCGCGTCGGTGGAGACACCCGGGCGGTTCGGCCCCGACGAGGTCCGGGAGTGGTTCTCCGCACTGGCCGCGCACACCGGTGTACAGGTGAACAGGGCACCGCTGGACGGTCTCGAGGGTTGGGACGAGGCGCCGGGCACCGGCGACATCGGGCACCACAGCGGTGGGTTCTTCAGTGTGCGCGGCCTTCAGGTCCGCGATCCCGACAACCGCGAGGAGCCCGGTTGGTCCCAACCCATCATCGACCAACCGGAGATCGGTGTCCTCGGCATCCTGATCAAGGAGTTCGACGGTGTGCCGTACCTGCTGATGCAGGCGAAGATGGAACCGGGGAACGTCAACCTCATCCAGCTCTCCCCCACCGTCCAGGCGACCCGGAGCAACTACACGGGGGTGCACCGTGGCCGGTCCGTGCCCTACGTGGAGTACTTCCTGGATCCCCCGGCGAGGAGCGTCCTCGCCGACTCGCTCCAGTCGGAGCAGGGTTCGTGGTTCCTCCGCAAGCACAACCGGAACATGGTGGTGCTCGCCGGTGACGAGGACGTCCCGCTGCGGGAGGGCTTTTGCTGGCTGACCTTGAAGCAGGTACACGAATTGCTCGCCGAGGACGACCTGGTGAACATGGACACCAGGACCGTACTCTCCTGTCTGCCGTCCCACACGCGTGACCCCGACGACGGCGCTCTGCTTCCGATGTCGGAGATCCTCAGCACGATCACCGCGGCCCGCTCACGGACCACCATGTCCGCCTCGCCCGTACCGTTGCGGACGATCGAGGGATGGCACCGAACGGCGGGGGAGATCAGGCACCGGGAGGACCGGCACTTCAGGGTGATCGGTGTCGACGTGGCGACGAGGGGCCGAGAGGTCAGGAAGTGGTCGCAACCGATGATCGAACCCCGTGGGCTCGGCTTGGCGGCCGTGGTGACACGCCGGGCGAACGGGGTCCCGCACCTGCTCCTGAGGACGACCGCCGAACCCGGTCTGCGGGAGACCGTCGAACTGGGCCCGACGCTCCAGCTCGAGTGCGAGGACGAGATCGGGTCCGGCTCACGCCGGTCGTGGTCGGACGGGATGTCGAAGGCCGCGGGATCCAGGATCCTCTTCGACGCCGTCCAGTCCGAGGAGGGAGGCCGCTTCTTCCACGCTCGAACACGCAACCTCGTGGTGGAACGCGGAGAGCGGCCGCTCCCGGAGGAGGACCTCCCCGATCACCTGTGGGTGTCGCTTCCTCAGGTGGACGCCCTTCTTCGGCACAGCCACTACCTGAACATCCAGGCTCGAAGTCTGGTCGCCTGTGTCCGAAGCCTCTCCGGCCTCCACGGATCACCGGCCGACGGGTAGCACCGAAAGGTTCCGGCCGGGCCACGAGAGGGGGTGCTCACCCTCGTGGTCCGGCCGGTTCAGCGCACCCCGAAGCCCTCCCACCAGTCCTGGTTCTCGCGGTACCACTCCACCGTGGACCTCAGTCCTTCGGAGATCTCCACACGCGGTTCGTAGCCGAACTCGTCGAACATCTTGCTGTAGTCCACGGAATAACGCAGATCGTGCCCGAGCCGGTCCTTCGACCGCACGACCAGGCTCGGATCGGCCCCGGTGTGCTCCACGAGGATGTCCGCCAGTTCCCGGTTCGTGAGTTCGCTGCCGCCGCCGATGTTGTAGACCTCTCCCGGCCGGCCGCCCTTCGCCACGAGCGCCACCCCCCAGCAGTGGTCGCTCACGTGCAGCCACTCGCGGACGTTGGAGCCGTCACCGTACAGCGGCACGCTCCGCCCCTGGGAGAGGTTGGTGACGAAGCGGGGGATCAGTTTCTCCGGGTACTGTCGCGACCCGTAGTTGTTGGAGCAGCGGGTCACGGAGACGTCGAGGCCATGGGTGCGGTGGTAGGACCGCACCAGGAGGTCGGAAGCGGCCTTCGACGCCGCGTAGGGCGAGTTGGGCTCCAACGGGCACCATTCGTCCCAGGAGCCCTTGGCGATGGAACCGTACACCTCGTCGGTGGAGACGTGCACGAACTTGCCGACCCCGTTCCGGAGCGCGCACTCCAGGAGGTTCTGGGTACCGAGCACGTTCGTCCTGACGAAGGCGGCGGAGTCCACGATGGACCTGTCGACGTGGGACTCCGCGGCGAAGTGGACCACCAGGTCCACACCCTTCATCAGCTCATCGACCGTTGGGTCACAGATGTCGATCTCGGCGAAACGGATGCGCGGGTCGACCCGTCCGGTGAACAACCGGTGATCGCCCGCGTAGGTGAGTTTGTCGACGACCACCACCTCGGTGGCGGGCAGATCCGGGTAACGTCCGTCGAGAAGGTTGTGCAGAAAATGGGATCCGATGAAACCGGCGCCACCGGTGACCATGATTCGCATGAGACTTCTACTCCAGTTTCCCCATCGCCTTTTCTTCTGCAATTCTCATGACATAGTTTCCGTAATCGTTTCCGCCCAACGCCGCCCCCAGTCGATAACAGGATTCGGCATCGATGTACCCCATCCGCAAAGCCACCTCCTCCAGGCATGCGATACGGATTCCCTGCCTCTGTTCCATCACCTGGACGAACTGGCAGGCCTGCAGGAAGGTATCGTGCGTTCCCGTGTCCAGCCAGGCGAACCCTCGACCGAGGTCCACCATTTCGGCCCGTCCCTGCTCCATGTAGATACGGTTGACATCGGTGATCTCCAGTTCCCCGCGCTCCGAGGGTCGAATATCCTTCGCGATGTCGACCACCGTGGAATCATAGAAATAGAGACCGGTGACGGCGCGATTGGAACGCGGCTCGGCCGGCTTTTCCTGGAGATCGGTGAGTCTGCCCTGGTCGTCGGTCACGCCGACCCCGTACCGCGAAGGATCGTTGACCGGGTAGCCGAAGAGAACACATCCGTCGACATCCTGCGCCTTGTCCTGGAGGATGGACGAGAAGACCGGACCGTGGAAGATGTTGTCGCCCAGAATCAGCGCCGAACTGTCGTCACCGACGTGATCGGCTCCGAGGACGAACGCCTCGGCGATCCCCCGAGGCTTGGTCTGTTCGGCGTAGGTCAGGTTGATCCCCAACCAGGATCCGTCGCCCAACAGGCCCCTGAAAAGCGCCATGTCGCGGGGCGTCGTGATGATCAGGATATCCCGCACTCCGGCCAGCATCAGGACGGAAAGCGGATAGTAGATCATCGGCTTGTTGTAAACCGGCAGAATCTGCTTGGAGATCGATATCGTCGCCGGGTGCAACCGGGTTCCCGACCCACCCGCGAGAAGGATGCCCTTCATGGGGTGTCCTCTCCGGCACCTGAACGGCCATGTGCCGGGACCGCGCCGTTCACCGGACCCAGCCTCGTTCCAGCGCCATCTCGCCGACCACCTCACGCAGAGCCACGATCTGAGCACCGTTCAGGTCGGGCACCCTTTCGAGGAACTCCTCGGTGAGCAGATGCCGTAGCTCGTCCCGGGAGAGGTCCGGCCCCTGCGTCGCGGACCCCACACCCGACTCACCGTTCGTGACGCCGGCGGGTAGGCCGACGTCCTCGTCGGTGGGTTCGAGCAATCGGACCTCGAAGGCCTTTCGGCCACGGTGCCCGTTGACCGCGTCGAACCGGACCCTTCGTCCGGCCTGGAGTTCGGATTTCAGCTCCTCCTCCAGCCCCGAGGCGTGGATGAAGACATCCTCGCCGCCGGAGTCCGGTTCGATGAATCCATAACCGCGTTCCTCGTCGAACCGTACGACTACTCCTGTCTCCACCAGAACACCATCAATCTTCAAGGCGACCAGATCAAAAGTAGGCTTGCACAGCCGAAACCACGACCGGAACCCCTTGCACCCCCTAGTCTTCGGACGCCGTCCCCTCCCACGCTTCCTAGGGGCCCTTAAAAATCCCACGGGCCTGGAAATGTCCAGGTGGTCATCCATATATTTTCATGAGTGTGCCCTCACGAAAGGGTGAAGTGAAATTCAGGCAGGCTAGGGGATCCATGAGTATTTACGTGTGGAACTACCTTGACGAGTACGAGCGCGAGAAGGAAGAAATCCTCGACGCCGTCGTCAAGGTGTTCGAGTCCGGACAGCTGATCATGGGACCCAGTGTCCGCGCGTTCGAGGAAGAGTTCGCGGGCTATCACGGCCTGCCGCACGGCATCGGCGTCGACAACGGGACCAACGCCCTGGTCCTGGCCCTGCGCGCCCTGGGCGTCGGCCCGGGCGACGAGGTCATCACCGTCTCCAACACCGCCGCGCCGACGGTCATCGCGATCGACCAGATCGGTGCGAAGCCGGTGTTCGTCGACGTGAACGAAGCCGACTACCTCGTGAACACGGACCTGATCGAAGAGCAGATCACCGAACGCACCCGGTGCCTGTTGGTGGTGCACCTCTACGGTCAGTGCGCGGACATGGACACCATCCAGTCCATCGCCGACCGGCACGGCATCCCGATCCTGGAGGACTGCGCCCAGTCGCACGGAGCGCGCCGATGGGGCCGGTTGGCCGGCACCTTCGGGAAGATATCGGCTTTCTCCTTCTACCCCACCAAGGTCCTCGGTGCCTACGGTGACGGGGGCGCGGTCCTCACCAACGACGATGAGGCCGAAGCGTCGCTGCGCCGACTGCGCTACTACGGCATGGAGAGCCAGTACTACGTGGTCGACACCCCCGGCCACAACAGCCGTCTGGACGAGGTCCAGGCCGAGATCCTTCGTCGGAAGCTGACCAGGCTCGACGCCTACACGGAAGGGCGCCGTCGGGTCGCCCGTCGTTACGCGGAGGCCCTCTCCGACACCGAACTGGTCCTTCCCCACGTCAACGACGGCAACGAGCACGTGTACTACGTCTACGTGGTCCGGCATCCGCGACGCGACGAGATCATCTCCGAGCTTCGATCCCACGGGATCTCGCTCAACATCAGTTACCCGTGGCCGGTGCACACCATGACGGGGTTCTCCCACCTGGGCTACGAGAAGGGTTCGCTTCCGGTCACCGAGCGGCTCTCCGGGGAGATCTTCTCCCTTCCCATGTACCCCTCCCTTCCCGAGGACCGTCAGGAGCAGGTCATCAAGGCCATGCGCGAAGTCCTCGGTGCCGCCTGACCTCCGACAGAAACCGGAACTTGCCTCATGCGTGTTCTCTTCGCCACCATCGGCGAACCTTCGCACTTGGACCCCCAGGTCCCGCTGGCCTGGGCACTGATCTCCGCGGGCCACGAAGTACGGGTGGCCAGCGGACCGGCGATGACCGACCTGATCGCCGCCGCCGGGCTGCCGCCCGTCGCGGTCGGCGAGGACCACGGCATGGACGAGTTGCTGCGTGCAGCGGAGTCGGAGGCCGGCGGGTCGATCGAGAACGAGATCGCCGACTGGAGCCACCCCTTCGACGAGTCCCTGACCTGGCCGGAGGTGCTGATCAAGTACCAGGCCTCGGTGCCGTACGGGCTCCAGCCCTACAACGACCCGATCCTCGAAGGCCTGGTCGACTTCGCGCGGCAGTGGAAACCGGATCTGGTGATCTGGGATCCGCTCACCTACGCGGGAGCCGTCGCGGCGGAGGCGGTCGGGGCCGCGCACGCCCGGTTGCTGTGGTCGGTCGACATCTACTCGACGATGTACCGGACCTGGCAGCGGCTGAGCATGGAACAGCCTCCGGAGGAGCGGCACGACCCCCTTCGGGATTGGCTCACGCCCGCCTTGCAGGAGGTCGGAGCCGAGTTCTCCGAGGAGATCCTGACCGGTCAGTGGACCATCGACCTGGTTCCGGACTCCCTCCAGTTCGAGTTGGAGACACCGCGCCTTCCGGTGCGCTACGTGCCGTTCCACACGCGGCGCCCCGCCCCTTCGTGGATCCACGAACAGCCCGTGCGGCCCCGGGTCGCGCTCTCCGGTCGCGGGTCACTCGACGCGAAACTCAACAGCAGCATCTTCCCGGTCAAGGCGACCATCGAGGCCCTGGCCGAGATGGACGTCGAAGTCGTGGCCGTCCTGAGCGAGGACGAGCGGGAGCAGCTGGGAACGGTACCGGAGAACATCCGTCTCGTGGACTTCGTACCGTTCCACATGCTCCTGCCCACCTGCTCCGTCCTGATCCACCACGGTGGGTTCGGTGCCGCCTCCACCGCCGCCCTCAACGGCGTACCCCAGCTCCTCCTTCCCATCAGGCACGCGGACGCGTGGGTGCGGGCCGAGCACTTGGCCCAGGCCGGCGCCGGACTGTTCCACCACGCGTTGGAGGCCGACACCGGCACGATCCGAAAGTCCCTGACGAGACTCCTCGAAGAGCGCTCCTTCAGGGAGAAGGCCTGGGACCTTCAACAACAGATGGTGATGACGGCGACCCCGAACGACATCGTGGCCGACCTCGAACGGTTGACGCACCGGCACCGCAGGGATTCGGACGGCGCGAACACCCCGAGAACGTGGACGGGTGGTCGGGCATGAAGGTCATTGGAGCGGGGTTCGGCCGTACCGGAACCTACTCCCTCAAGGTGGCGCTGGAGCAGATCGGGTTCGGTCCGTGCGACCACATGTACGAGATCGCCGAGCGACCGGAGCGGATCCACAAGTGGCTCGACGTCGTCGAGGGCCGTTCCGAGGACTGGGACTCGCTGTTCGCCGGGTACGAGAGCGGCGTCGACTGGCCCACGGCGGCCTACTGGCGGGAACTCTCGGAGCACTACCCCGAGGCGAAGGTCGTGCTCACCGTCCGTGATCCGAACAAGTGGTACGAGAGCACCCAGCAGACGGTGTTCAAGCGGAACCCCTGGGTCCGACCGCTGACCTGGCTCGCGGAGCGGCAGAGCCCTGACCTGAGGGCGTTCCTCCGGATGGACCGGGCCAGTGTGGTCGACCGCGTCTTCGGCGGTTCGGTCCACGACAAGCAGCACATGATCTCGGTGTTCGAGCGGCACATCGCCGAGGTCCGAGCGACGATCTCCCCGGATCGCCTCCTCGTCTATGAGTTGGGGCAGGGATGGGAGCCGCTCTGCGAGTTCCTGGACGTCCCCGTGCCGAACACGTCCTTCCCCCGGTTGAACAAGCGCAGTGAGTTCAGCAAGGAATCCAACAAGCACATCCAGAAGTTGATGTCCTCACGCTGAGGAAGGCACTGGACCGTGTCGCGAGCGGGTCGCCCTGTCCTGGGGCGGCCCGCTCCCGTTTCGGGGTGGCGGGCCCTCACGCACGGGTACCGGCCTCAGGCCAGGTGGGTGAGGAGGTCGCGCAGGGCATCGGGGCCGATGGGTTCGCGGTCGGTCAGCGGTGACTCGACGGTGCCCTGTTCGGTGAAGCGGGCACGGACGTCCCCGATGACCTCGGGGTCGACGTCGGCGGGGACCTGGTTGACCACGACGGTGCCCAGGCGAAAACCGGTGTCGGCGAGTTCCCTGGCCGCGCGGTCGGTCTCGGCCAGGACCATACGGCGCGGCACCAGGACCAGCCGGACCTCGGCGTCCTCTCGTAGCCGGGCCGCCGCGCGTTCGAGTCTGCGGCGGCGGGCGTGCAGCTTCTCCAACAGCGGGTCCTCGGCGCCCTCCCGTGTGCCGCCGATGACACCGACGGCGAAGCGGTCGGCGTCGACGGCACGCTCGCGTTGGCGGGCCAACCCCTGTACCCAGGGGGTGAGCAGTTCGGGCAGGTGGAGCAGGCGCATCAGGTGACCGGTGGGGGCGCTGTCCACGACCAGGCGATCCCACCGGTCGGGGACCTCCTCCATGGTGTCCATGAGCAGGTCGGCCAGTGCGGACTCGGCCATTCCGGGGCCGGCCGCGGCGTGATCGAGGTGGCGGGAGACCGCGGGCAGGATCTCGCGGGGCAACGCTCGGGCGGCGTCGTCACCGATCCGCCGGACCCTGCGGCGAAGGGCCGCGTCGGCGTCCGGTTCGCGCACCCACAGGTTCTCGCCGACCTGGACGGGCGTGTCACCGAGGGGCGTCGCGAGGACGTCGCCGAGGGAGTGCGCGGGGTCGGTGGACAGCAGCAGGGTGCGCAGGCCGCGGTCGGCGAAGTGGAGTGCGTGGGCTGCGGCCATGGTGGTCTTGCCGACCCCGCCCTTGCCGCCGAAGAAGACGATGGAGGGTGCCACCGGGGTATCGGGGGTGTCGGAGTCCTTCTTCGCTGGTGCGGACCGACGGAACCTCAACAGCACACCCCCGGTCCGCCAAGGTCGTCCCGCCCCATGCGCTGGTGCCATTCGTGCAGGTCGGCCACCATGTAGGGGATCAGGTCGAGGGTCTCATAGGAGACCGGCCCCTCCACCCCCAGAGTCTCCAGGAGCAGAAGGGCGCGCAGCGTGTCGTGCTGGGTGCGCGCCTCCCGACGCACCTCCTGCCGCCATTTCGCGGTGAAGACCTCCTCGTGAAAGGCCTCCAACCTCTTCCAGGCGTCGTATGCGCGAGAGAGCGCACCCAGCGGGTTCACGTCCTACTTCTCCTTCGGGTCGGAGGTCTCGGTGGTCTCTTCGGACTCGGTGGCCTCGGTCTGCGGCAGGTGGCGCGCGGCGAAGGCCTTGCGCAGCGCGATGGAGGCCTCGACCACCAGCCAGATGGCCAGCGCGAAGATGACGAAGTCGATCGGCGCCAGCAGGAAACGGTCGATGACGTCGTCGGAGCGCACGAACGCGATCAGGTTGACGATCAGCGCCCACGAGGTCATGACCAGTAGGAACACCAGTGGGATGAGGATCGCCAGCGGGTTGCGGCGGCGTTTGGTGACCCACACCGCGATGACGGCGAGCGCCAGACCGGCGGTGAGCTGGTTGGTGGTGCCGAACAGCTGCCACAACGTACCGAAGGCGAAGTCACCCGGGATGAGCGCCAGACCCAGCGGCACGAGTGTGGCGATCAGCGTCGCCACGGTGAGGTTGCGGGCCAGGAAACGGAACCGGACGATCTCGGCGATCTCCTGGACGATGTAGCGCTGAAGGCGCACACCGGTGTCCATGGTGGTCGCGGCGAAGCTGACCACCACGACGACGGCGAAGATGACACCGATCTCCAGCGGAACGCCGAGGTTGTTGGCGAACCGCCCCACACCCTCGACGAAGTTGCCGGTGGCCCCCGCCGAGGCCGAACCGAAGTCGCTGTACAGACCGTTCCAGTCGGCCGTCGGAGAGGTGGAGGCGGCGACCACACCGGCGGTGCAGGCCAGGACGGAGCAGACCGCGAGCGTGCCCTCACCGGCGGCGCCCATGTACCCGACCAATCGGGAGTCGGTCTCCTTGTCGATCTGTTTGGCGGTCGTACCGGAGGCCACCAGGCTGTGGAATCCGGAGATCGCACCGCAGGCGATGGTGATGAACAGCAACGGGAACCACGGTGGGGAGTCCGCCGGGATGTCGCTGTTGATCACCGGGGCGACGATGGTGTCCCAGCCGACGACGACGCCGAGGAAGATGACCACGAAGGCCAGCATCATCTGGTGCAGGTTGATGTAGTCACGCGGCTGCAGCAGCATCCACACCGGAATGCGGGAGGCGATGAAGGCGTAGACGAACAGCAGGATGATCCACACAGTGTTGGGGGTCATCCCCATCGCCTCGGAGACGCCGGTGATGTCGATCGGGAACATCACCCCCAAAGGGATGCACACGTACACCAACGCCAGGGCGATGATCGACGGCACCAGGGCCGCGGTGCGGCGCTTGTAGACGATCTGTCCGACCGCGATCGCGAGCGGGATCTCCACCAAGACCGGGAGGACGGCGGCCGGGTAGTTCACGAACAGGTTGGAGATGACCACGGCGAACACGGCGTTGACCATGGTCAGCAGGAAGAAGATGATCACCAGGAACAGCGTCCGTGAACGCTTGCTGATGACGTCTCCGGCCAGGGTGCCGATGCTGCGCGCCTTGTGCCGGACGGACACCACGAGGGCACCGAAGTCGTGGACACCGGCGGCGAACACGGTACCGAGGAGGATCCACGCGAGCGCGGGTCCCCACCCCCAGAACACGGCGACGGCCGGACCGACGATGGGAGCGGCGCCGGCGACCGAGATGAAGTGGTGGCTGAAGACGATGTGACGGTTGGTCGGCACGAAGTCGATGCCGTCCTTGTAGGTGTGCGCGGGGGTGACGAACCCCGGTTCCAGCGCGTACACCTTCTCCGCGAGATATCGCGAGTAGTAGCGGTAGCCGAGTGCGAACACCGCCACGGACGCGAGTAGGACGAGGGCTGCGGGCATGGCCGTGGCCTACCTTCCGCATTCCGGGCCCGAGACTCGGCGTGATCGTCGACTCGGACCCGTCGCCCGGTGATCACGCCTGATCGGACCATGGGTTAGGGTCACCAGAAATTAACATGCGACATTCCTCACTTATAAGGTCTGACCTTGACTGACCTGATCACGGTTTGGCAGCGATCCACCGTCGCGGAACTCAGCTGGATCTCTCCGTCCGGACCCACCGGCATCCCGGTGGTCCCGTTGACGCTGCGCGACCGGGTGTGCGTCGCCCTGCCCTACTCGATGGCCGACCTCGCCCTCACCCTCGATGGCCGGCACGCCGCGTTCAGCGTGACCGACCAGGGGGCCGGCGGTCAGGTGGGGCTGGCGGGCAGCGGACCCGTCGAGGTGCTCGAAGACCTGGAGGGGCGGGAGTTCGCGGAGTCCCTGGTCGAGCAGGAGGCGCTCAAGCACCCGCCCACCCGGCTTCGTGGGGACAGCCTCATCGCCCGCCGGGAGAACTGGTGGTGGGTCCCGAGGATGATCGTGACGCTCGCCTCGGTGGAGAGCACCCGTGAACTCCATCCCCGAACCCGGGCCACGGACGCGCTCCTGGTGCGCGACCACCACGGTCGCCCGGAGGTCGGCGTGGTCACGGCCGACCGGTGGTCCGACCAATCGGGGTCGAACATCGAGTTGTGGGATCGCGGTGGAGGGCTTCTGGCGGGAGCCGACGAGCCGGTCTTCGTCTTCTCTCACCAGCACAGCCCCGACTTCGAACGTTGGGAACGCTGGTCCCGTTCGGGGCGGCTCAACGGCGAGTCCCTGCTGGTGGACCAGGCCGAGGGCACCCCCGTGGGCGAAGGGCCCGCCGGCCCGCTGCCTCCCTACAGCCTCCTGGAACGCTACTCCAACCACCGCTCCCTGGCCCGATCCTGCCGTCGAGGCATCGCCGAGGCCGAACGCCGTCGTCGTGCCGGGGGGCTCATGGGGTGAGCAGCCCCCAGGTCACCGCCCAGGGAAGCAGGGCGGTGGCGCCCACCAACAGCAGACCGAGTCGGGCCCGATCGACCCCGGTCAGGCGGTCTGGTCGGCTCCAGCAGGCCAGGAGCAGCGCCGCGGTGGCGCCCAGCGCGGTCAACGCACCCAGCTGCAACCCCAGCCAGGGCAGTGGTCGGCCGAACACCACCGCGCCGACCTCGGTTCCGGCGGTCATCATGATCCACCCCAGGTAGACCACGGTCAGGGGTGGCAGCGACAACCCGAGGACGGCCAGCACCCGCCGGGCACCGGCCGCGGGCAGCCGGCTCCGGCGCCCACGGATCCTGCCGATCAAGCCGGTCCCGAGGTAGGCGGAGAAGCAGACCAGGGTGCCGCCACCGGAAGCGACGAGGAGCCACAGCGCTCCGGAGCCGGCCGGTGGCTGTTCGACGCTCTCCAGGTCCTGCGCGGGTGGCGCGTCCGACCCACCCGGCGGTTCACCGGCGGCCAGACCGTGCACCCAGCCGGTGACCGTGTCCACGTACTCCGGTGCCAGGTCCCCGAACAGCGAATCCAGATCGGTATCGCCTTCGACGAAGCCGTCCGGGCTCGGTTCCATCCCGTGGCCCACCCCCGAAATCACTCGGAGGGTGTGGTGGGGGTGCCCGCTCCCGGACAGGGTGTCCCGGTACAGCTCCAGGGTCTGCCCCGGTGGAGTGCTGCGGTCGTGTTCGGCGATCACCCCCAGGAAGGGCTGTTCGAGTCGGGCGAGGTCGGGCAGAGGGTCGTGGCCCGCCAGGCGGAAGGCCTCGGCACCCACCACGTGACGGGTCAGGCGTCCGCCCAGGTCGTCGAGCAGCCGATCGGAGACCCCCGCGTGCCGCAGCTGGACCTGGTTCATCCAGATCTGGGTGCGGTCCGGCGGCAGTGCGCTGGGAGCGGCCGCCACCACGAAGTCCACCTCCGCCGACCGGACCCCCGCCTCGATGACGGTCCATCCACCCTCGCTGTGGCCGTGCACCCCGACCAGATCGGAACGGACGTCGGAACGTTCACGGAGGAGCCGGACCCCTGCGAGGGCGTCATCGGCGAGGTCCGGCAGGGAGGCCCCGAAGAGGCCGTATCCGTCGCTCTCCCCCCGCTTGTCGTAGACCAGGGTGACCACCCCGGCCGCCGCGAAGGCCTCGGCGATGGGCAGGTACGCCTCCAGCGGCACGCCCTCGCCGGAGCCGGCGACGAGCACCACTCCCGGGTGCGTCTCCGTCGTGGCCTCCGGGGCGAGCACCGCCCCGCGCACGGTGCGCTCCCCCGCGATGAACTCCACCTCCTCCCTGGTCACTCCCGTCGCCTCCTCCTTGTTCCCCTCCCCTCGGGGCACGTCACCGGGATCGCCGGGGGCGGCTCGGGCCGGCAGG
Source organism: Nocardiopsis listeri (assembly GCF_020741345.1). Lineage (GTDB taxonomy): Bacteria > Actinomycetota > Actinomycetes > Streptosporangiales > Streptosporangiaceae > Nocardiopsis > Nocardiopsis listeri_A. The sequence continues at coordinate 3,824 of NZ_DYZD01000034.1, read as the reverse complement.
GCCAGGAACACACCCAAGAGCAGTACCGGAAGGGGGAGCAGCGCCTTCAAAAGCGCCGCTCGCCTACGGGGGGCGGGCATGGGGTCACCTCGTCTCCACTCGGATCTCGCACACGGACACCCGTGCACAAAACTCTTTGCACAACTTATTGTGCACACCTCGCGCTCTTGGTCAAGGGCTTGCACAGAAACCTGTGCACAACTACGTTGAGCCCCATGAGCCCAGCCTCGGAACCCAGGACGATCGACGACCCGTCGGTCCTGAAGTCGCTCGCGCATCCACGTCGGCAACGCATCCTCGCCCGGTTGCGCGAGCACGGTCCCGCGACCTCGGCCTCCCTTGCCCGCGAGCTCGGTCTGAACACCGGCGCCACCAGCTACCACCTGCGTGAACTGGCCCGGAACGGGCTGGTGGAGGAGACCGAACCGCCCGAGGGATCACACGGCCGGGAGCGCTGGTGGCGCACTCCCCGGCACGACCTGCGCTTCCCACCGCGCAGCGCCCAGGAAGAGGCCTTCCGTCAGGCGCTGGACGAGTACGCCCGGTCCACGTTCACCCGCGACTTCGAGGACTTCAACCGTGCCTTGGAGGCCACCGCCGAGGACGGGGCCTGGGGCGACGCGTTCCCCTTCTCCAGCGGAAGCATCCAGGTGACACCGGAGGAGCTGTTCGGTTTCTTCGAGGAGTACATCGCCCTGCTCAAGCGCTACCAACGCGCCCCGGAGCAGATGCCCGAGGGGGCCCGTACCGTCGTCACCCGCTTCCTGGCCTTCCCCTCGACCTCCGACAGCGCCTCGGACTCGCAAGGCCACCAGGAGCGGGCCTGAGCACCCGCGCCCGGGCGATCCCGACCGTCCCGGCGGTCGTCGCCGCCCCCTGGACGGGTCAGCGGTCGAGGTAGGCGAGGACGGCCAGGACCCTACGGTGGCCGTCCACCCGGGGGTCCAGGTCCAGCTTGGTGAAGATCGACCCGATGTGCTTGCTCACCGCCGCGTCCGACACCACCAGCAGGCGGGCGATGGCCGCGTTGGACTCTCCCCGGGCCATGAGGGACAGCACCTCGCGTTCCCGGGGCGCCAGCCGGTTCAGCGGGCTGGAGCGGGCCGCCAGCATCACCCGGACCACCTCCCGGTCCAGGACCGTGCCGCCCGAGGCGACCTTGGTGACCGCCTCGGCGAACTCCTCCACGTCGCCTATACGCTCCTTGAGCAGGTAGCCCACCCCTCCCGGCGCGTCGATCTCCAGCAGGTCCGAAGCGTAGGCGGGCTGCACGTACTGGCTGAGCACGATGATCCCCAGACCGGGACGTTCGCGGCGGATCCGCACCGCGGCCAGCAGCCCCTCGTCGGCGTAACCCGGAGGCATGCGGACGTCCGTGACCACCAGGTCCGGGTCGTGTTCGCGCACCGCCCCCTCCAAGGCGTCGGCGTCGCCGACCGCGGCGACCACCTCGTGCCCGAACCTGCCCAACACCCCCGCCACACCCTCGCGGAGCAGGACGGAGTCGTCCGCGACCACCACGGCCAGTGCGCGCGTCATCGTTCCGGGATCTCCAATCGCACGGTGGTCGGCCCGCCCGGCGGGCTGTCCACGGTCAACTCGCCCGCCAGCACCGCCAGCCGGTGCCGCAGGCCGCTCAGCCCGCCACCGTCCGGGTTCGCGCCTCCGGGTCCGTCATCGGTAACGTCCACCCACAGTCCTCCGTCCCGTACCCCGCCCGTTACCCGAACGGTGGCGTCGGGCGCGTGCTTGCCGGCGTTGGCGATGGCCTCGCAGACCACGAAATAGGCGGTGGACTCCACCGCTCCCGGAAGACGTTCGGCCAGGTCGAGATCGATCTCCACCTCCGACGCGGAGCGGGCGGACACATCCAACAGGGCGGCCCGCAACCCCCGTTCGGTGAGCACCTGGGGATGGATGCCGCGCACCAGGTCCCGCAGTTCGCTCAGTGCCTCCGTCACCTGTGCTTGAGCCTCCCTGACGGCGTTCGCCGCCGGGGAGTCGGCGGGCAGGTCCAGCCGGGCCAAGCCCAAAGTGGTCTTCACCGCGACCAGGCGTTGTTGGGCACCGTCGTGCAGGTCGCGTTCGATGCGTCGGCGTTCCTCGTCGAAGGCGGCGGCCAGCGCCGCGCGGGAACTGGTGACGTCGCGCAGCTCCGCGACCAGACGGCCCTCGCGCGGGGAGAGCACGGCGCGGGCGATCTCCGAACGTGTCGCCGCCCATCCCGCGATCAGGTAGAGCCCGACCGGCCACAGGACGGCCCATCCGAACACGGAGGCGCACCGTTCGTGGACGTTCAGGTGTGGGGCGTCGACGAAGTTGAGCACACCCGCGAGGGGGACTCCCAGAGCCACCACGATCACCGCCAGGTCCAGCACGCAGAGCACCGTGAGGCTCAGCAGTGTGTACACGAGGTCGCGCCACAGGCGGGGTGAGGAGCCCGTAGCCGTCGGCCGTTCCAGCCGTTCCCCGACCAAACCCTCACAGAGCCGACCCCAAGGCGCCACCAGCGGTGTACCGGCGGGGCCGGCCACCAGGACCACGAGGATCACGACCGGCTCCCAGTACCACGGCCACTCGGTGATGGTGGTGTATCTCAGCAGGAGATCCACGCTTGCGACGATGAGCACGCCGCCCACGGTGCCGGCCGAGACGTACGCCAGGGCCCGCCACGGCCACGCCGACAGCAGGAAGCGGTGGGGCGCGAGCGTGATCGCCGCACGCAGGTTCGGGGGGCTCACCCGCTCGACGGTAGCCCGCACGAGGGCGATCGCGCGGTAGAGCAGGGTCTACCTCCGAGTCTCCACCACGGGCACCCGCGCGGGACCCGCCCGATCCGATGTGCTCGGTAAATGAAAGCGACACTCGGCGCCACACGTGACGCCCTGCGCATCGACTCCGTGACCAAGCGTTACTCGCACGAAGCTGCTCGACGGCGCGGGGCCGTCCGAGGACGACGAGGTCGTGCTGCCCGCCTCCTACGGGCGTTCGGTGGGCGACACCGTCGACGTGTTGACGGCCGGCGCCGAACGGCCCATGACCGTCTCCGGCGTCACCGACGGCGACGACGTCCTGGTCCCGGACCCTCTGGCCGAGAAGAGCGCGGCCGGAGTGTCCCTCATCGGTGTGGTCACGGCGGCCGAAGCCGACACCACGAGCATCGGCGACCTGGTGCGGGACGTGGTGGGCCCGGCCTCGGACGTGTACACCGACGACGAACGCGGCGCGATGGAGTCGGAGTTCGACGCGTCCAACAACTGGGGCGGCCAACAGCTGCTGGTCCTGATCGGCGCGCTGGCCGTGTTCGTCTCCGTGTTCGTGGTCGGCACCACCTTCACCTTCCAGGTCTCGGTGCGCCGTCGTGAACTGGCGCTGCTGCGCCGTGGGCGCCACCCCGCGTCAGGTGCGTCGAATGCTGCTCGGGGAGGCCGCGATCGTGGGGGTGGGCGCCTCCCTGGCGGGCTCTGGGCTCGGGATCCTCGGGGCACATCTGCTGGGCGGGTGGATGATCGACGGTGGACTGCTCTCCCGTTACCGGGAGGTGCGTTCGGTGGCCCTGCCCGTCCTGGTGTCGGTGCTGATCGGACTCGCCACGGCGGTCACCGGGGTCCTGGGGGCCTCCCGCAAGGGCGCGGCGGTGGCACCTCTGGAGGCGCTGCGCCCGGAAGGGGCCGAGGACGAAACGGTGCCGAGGTGGCGGCTGTGGGTCGCGGTCTGCGCCGGACTCCTGGGCGTCGTGCTGGTGGTCGCGACCGCGCGAGGGGACACGGAACAGGCCATCGCCTACGGTCTTGCGTCGAGCCTGGCCCTGCTGGTGGCGGTAG
>NZ_DYZD01000033.1 GCF_020741345.1 Nocardiopsis listeri | reverse complement strand
CGGCATCAAGGAAGAGAAGCAGACCACCACCGTCACCGGTGTGGAGATGTTCCGCAAGTTCCTCGACCAGGGCCAGGCCGGTGACAACGTCGGTCTGCTCCTGCGCGGTACCAAGCGCGAGGACGTCGAGCGTGGCCAGGTCGTCATCAAGCCCGGCACCACCACCCCGCACAGCCAGTTCGAGGGCCAGGTCGTCATCCTGTCCAAGGACGAGGGTGGCCGCCACACGCCGTTCTTCAACAACTACCGCCCGCAGTTCTACTTCCGCACCACCGACGTCACCGGCGTCGTGACGCTGCCGGAGGGCACCGAGATGGTCATGCCCGGTGACAACACCGGAATGACCGTCCAGCTCATCCAGCCGGTCGCCATGGAAGAGGGCCTGAAGTTCGCCATCCGTGAGGGTGGCCGGACCGTGGGCGCGGGTCGCGTCACCAAGATCCTCAAGTAGTACACACGCCGGGGTGGTCCCGTATGGAACCACCCCGGCGTGGTGGGTGGGCCGCTTCCTGGTGGCCCACCCACCACACTGACAAGACGTCATCGGGCTCTGTGACGGTGACGCACCGCAGGGGCAAGCCCTGTTGCGGTTTCTCAAGGGAATAGGGGCTCAAGGCCAAGAAGCCGGCGGATTCGCCGACGGGCCTGGGCGTCTGTGACCGGAACTGCTCACCGTTACGGACACTGAAGCGAAGGACGAACAGGCCACATGGCGGGACAAAAGATCCGCATTCGGCTAAAGGCCTATGACCACGAGGTCATCGACAGCTCGGCGAAGAAGATCGTTGAGACCGTGACGCGAACTGGCGCACAGGTCGCGGGCCCGGTGCCGCTGCCGACGGAAAAGAACGTTTACTGCGTTATCCGATCGCCGCACAAGTACAAGGATTCGCGCGAGCACTTCGAGATGCGCACTCACAAGCGGCTGATCGACATCATCGACCCGACCCCGAAGACGGTCGACTCGCTCATGCGACTCGATCTTCCGGCCGGCGTTGACATCGAGATCAAGCTGTAAGGGCACAGACAATGGCTACCAAGCAGATCAAGGGAGTCCTGGGCGAAAAGCTCGGCATGACCCAGGTCTTCGACGACGCGGGCCAGATGGTGCCCGTGACCGTCCTGAAGGCCGGTCCGTGTGTCGTGAGTCGTATCCGGACTCCGGACACCGACGGCTACTCCGCCGTCCAGCTCGGCTACGGGCAGATCGACCCGCGCAAGGTCAACAAGCCCCTGGGCGACTACCTGCGCAAGCACGAACTGACCCCGCGCCGTCACTACGTCGAGGTCCGCACGACCGACGCCTCCGAGTACACGCTCGGCCAGGAGGTCGACGCGGCCACGTTCGAGAGCGGCCAGAAGGTCGACGTCACGGGCAAGAGCAAGGGCAAGGGCTTCGCCGGTGTGATGAAGCGGCACGGCTTCGCCGGTATGACCGCCTCGCACGGTACGCACCGTACCCACCGCTCTCCCGGTTCCATCGGCGGCTGCGCCACGCCCGGCCGCGTTTTCAAGGGCATGCGGATGGCCGGGCGCATGGGCAACGTGCGCAAGACCGTCCAGAACCTGACCGTTCACTCCGTGGACGCGGAGAAGGGCCTCATCCTGGTCAAGGGTGCTGTGCCCGGTCCCAACGGCGGTCTGGTGCTCGTCCGCACCGCTGTGAAGGGGGACAAGTAAGCCATGGCCCAGATCGAGGTCAAGAACCCCGAGGGCGGCTCCAAGGGCAGCGTCGAGCTTCCCGAGAGCGTCTTCGCCCAGCAGGTCAGCATTCCGCTGCTGCACCAGGTCGTGAACGCCCAGCTGGCCGCCGGCCGTCAGGGCACGCACGCCACCAAGACCCGCGGCGAGGTCCGTGGCGGTGGCAAGAAGCCCTACCGCCAGAAGGGAACCGGTCGCGCCCGTCAGGGTTCGATCCGCGCCCCGCAGTACGTGGGTGGCGGCGTCGTTCACGGCCCCCAGCCGCGTGACTACAGCCAGCGGACCCCGAAGAAGATGAAGGCCGCCGCCCTGCGTGGCGCCCTCTCCGACCGGGCCAACCACGGCCGCATCCACGTCGTCAGCCGGTTCGTGGCCGAGGACGTGGACACCAAGCTCACGCAGACCGCCCTCAAGGCGCTGCGCCAGGTCACCGAGTCCGACAAGGTTCTCGTCGTCCTGGCTCGTGAGGACGAGCACAACCGGCGCGCCCTGCGCAACCTCGAAGAGGTCCACATCCTCGACGCGGACCAGGTGAACACCTACGACGTCCTGTACTCGGACGACGTGGTCTTCACCGAAGCGGGCTACGCCGAGTTCCTGGCCCACGCGGCCGGTACCTCGAAGGCCGCTGAGTCCGAGGAGGACGACCAGTGAGGATCGCCGACCACCGGGACATCATCGTCGAGCCGGTGATCTCCGAGAAGAGCTACGGGCTCATGGACGAGAACAAGTACACGTTCATCGTTCGCCCGGACGCCAACAAGACCCAGATCAAGATCGCGATCGAGAAGATCTTCGAAGTGAAGGTCACCGGCGTGAACACGATCAACCGGAAGGGCAAGCGCAAGCGGACCCGTTTCGGTTTCGGGAAGCGTCCTGACACGAAGCGCGCGATCGTCAGCCTCGCCGAGGGTGACCGCATCGACATCTTCGGTCAGTGACCTTCCGGGTCCTGCCGCTGCACATCAAGTAATACGTAAAGGAATGCGCGAAGAAGATGGGCATTCGTAAGCACAAGCCGACGACGCCGGGTCGTCGCGGCTCCAGCGTGAGCGACTTCGTCGAGATCACGCGCTCGGAGCCGGAGAAGTCCCTGGTCCGTCCGCTTCACTCCAAGGGTGGTCGTAACGGCCACGGCCGTATCACCGCTCGTCACCAGGGTGGTGGCCACAAGCGCGCCTACCGCGTGATCGACTTCCGTCGTCACGACAAGGACGGCGTGCCGGCCAAGGTCGCTCACATCGAGTACGACCCCAACCGCACCGCTCGTATCGCCCTGCTCCACTACGTGGACGGTGAGAAGCGCTACATCCTGGCGCCCGCCGGCCTCGCACAGGGCGACAAGGTCGAGAACGGCCCCCAGTCCGACATCAAGCCGGGCAACTGCCTCCCGCTGCGCAACATCCCCACGGGTACGTTCGTGCACGCGGTCGAGCTGAAGCCGGGCGGCGGTGCCAAGCTGGGCCGCTCCGCCGGATCGCAGATCCAGCTCCTGGCCAAGGAGGGCAACTACGCCACGCTGCGTATGCCCTCCGGTGAGATGCGCATGGTGGAGATCTCCTGCCGCGCCACCGTCGGCCAGGTCGGCAACGCCGAGCAGTCCAACATCAGCTGGGGCAAGGCCGGTCGCTCGCGGTGGAAGGGCAAGCGCCCCTCCGTCCGTGGTGTGGTCATGAGATC
>NZ_DYZD01000032.1 GCF_020741345.1 Nocardiopsis listeri | reverse complement strand
CCGAGGTGGTGGCCGCGCACGTCGAACCCGTGCTCGTGGGCGCCTACCACCGCGCCTATCGGGGGCCGATGGCCGAGCGCCGGGCCGCCGCCGCGGGTTCGGTGGTGCGACTGCGACCGATCACGGAACTGAGCACCGCCCAGGTCCGCGACCTGGAGGCGCATCCGCTGGGCGAAAGGGCGGTGGACGGGTACGGCCAGTTCGTCCTCCTGGATCCGCCGCCGCGCGCCCCCGAACCGTTCGCGCCGCCCTCGGCGCCGATACCCGCCCGCCGACCGGGGACCGTGACCCTGACCGACGGCAGGGCCCTTCCCGAGCCCGGGGAACCGGACCCCGCGGCCGACCCGCACCTGGCGGTCCTGTACGACGCGCTGCTGTGGAACGCCGCCGCGCAACCGGTGCGCGACCATGCCCGCGACCTGGCCCGCGCCTCCGGGGCCACCCTCGCACCGCTCACCCCCAGCCTGCTGGGCCGGCTGCGCGAAGTGGTCGCCCACCCGCACCGCACCGCCGACGAGGCGTTGACGGTCCTGCACACCACCCTGACAGGGGACCCGGGACAGGGCGCGCACAAGGTACTGCGCGAACGTGCGGTGCGCGCCCTGGAAAGAGCCCGCCTGAGGCGTCCGGGTCGGGGCGGACGGATCACCGTCCATCGCTGGCTGAGCGATCTGACCGGTGGTGAGGGGGCCGTGTCGTGGTGGCGCTCCCACCGTCCCGGTGACGCGCCGGACTCGGCCTACCCCCGTGCGCTGGCCGCCGTGGACCTGGCCCGCCCCGACGGCCTGCCCGACCTGGCGCGGGACAGTGGGTTGTCGCCCCGGGCCGAGGAATGGGAACGCCAGGCCGCGCCACGACTCAGCCTGCTACTGGTCTCCTCCTGGATGGCGGAGGCCGCGCGGGTCCTGCGGACGGCCCCCGACGGAGGTGGGACACGGTGAACCGTCTGGTGTGGGAGTTCACCACCCGCCTGCTCCTGCTCGGCGACGCCCACGTGGGCGCGGCCCGGGCCACACCTCGACACGCCGCCGAGAGCGACGTGGACCTGACCCTGGACCGCGACCCGTACAGCGGCCTGCCCCGGCTGCGCGCCACCACGCTGGCCGGACTGCTCCGTCACGAGCTGCTGGCCCGCACCGACCGGACGACGGTGACCTCGCTGTTCGGAATCGACGACGGTAGTTCGGGTTTCGGGGCGGGGGAGGCGGCCCCGGTGCCCAGCGCCCTGGACCTCGACGACGCCCAGGCCGTCCTGCCCGACGACACCTCCGTGACCGTACGGGTGGGCACCCGCGTCGACCCGGCAACCGGGACGGTGCACCCCGGCCGCATGTGGCAGTGGGAGGTCCTCCCCGCCGGCACCGAATTCACCTGTCACCTGCGTCTGTGGGTTCCCGAACCCGCCGTCGAGGCGCGCCTGCTCACCCTGTTGGTCCTGGCCACCCGGGGCCTGGCGGGGGAGGGGCCCGGTATCCGCATCGGTGGCCGCACCGGCCGCGGGTACGGCGCGGTCCGGGCCACCCACTGGGCGGCCCGCCGGCACGACCTCACCGACCCGGGCGGGTGGTTCGACTTCCACGCGCGCACGTGGGACGAACGGGCGGGCCAGGGCGCCGAGGCCCTCACCGATCCCCCGCGCGATCTTCCCGAACTCCTCGACACCCGGCTGCGCGAGAACGGACGCGAGGCGGTCGCGGCGCACGTGGGGGTCGGTTCGACCCGTCCCGACCCGCGGCACCGGGCCGAGCTGCGGCTGGAACTGTGCGTGGCCGAACGCGCCGACCCCCTCGCGCCCGGACCGTTGCGCCCGGGTCTGCTCATGATCGGCGACGTGCCCGAGTCCGATCGGCTCGCCGAGGTCGACCGTGCCCACCGATGGCGGCCGACGGTCACCGACGAAGGGAGGGTGCGCCGGGCGCCGGTGCTCGGCGACACGGCCCTGTTCGCCCTGTTCAAACGGATCGGCGGTCGCCTGGTCCGGGACGCCGCCGAACACCTGGACGCACCGGCGGGGCGGTGGCGACGATGGCACGGTCACTGGTGGGGCGCCGACCCCGCCGACCAGGGCGCGCCCCGACCGTCCCGGATCCGCCTGCGCGCCACCCCCACCCTCACCGGCGGAGCGCCGTTGACCACCACGCGCATGACCGTGGACTCGCTGTTCGGCGACGCGGTGGACGGCCGCCTGTTCACCACCGACGTGCACTGCGGGGGGAGGGCCGAGGTCGTCCTGGACGTGGCCGAACCCGACGACGCCGTGCTCGGCCTACTCGCCCTGGTGGTCCGGGAACTGTCCACCGTCCCCTTGGACACCCTGGGAGCCGGAGCGGGAGGGGGCAACGGCCGGCTCACCGTCACCCGTGCCGGCCTGGTCACCCACGGCCGCTCGAAGGACGAGCCGGACACCGTGGACCTGATGGCGGCGCTCGACGAACCCGACGGCCCCGAGGGCGAGATCGTCCGTGGCCGGCTGCGCGCCCTGCACACCCGACTCACCGAGGAGGGACCCCCGTGAACGTCCGCGCCCACGAACCACCCGACCCCGTGGGGGTCGACGTCGAACGGCTCACCCCCGAACGGATCGACGCCGTCCTGGCCGACGTGTTCGATCACGGAGTGCGCTGCCGTGAGCTGGACCGGGCCCTGGAGGGCTCCCCGCCCGGCCCCCAATGGCTCCTGGCCGAGTTCGGCGACGGGCGGGTCACCGGGGCCTGTCCCCGGCAGAGTTGGCGGCGCTCCGACGGCGACGTCGCCGACCGATGGCGGATCCTGGAGGTCCTGGTCTTCGCCGCGCACGCCCAGATCCGCCTGGGCGAGGGTGCCGGGTCCGGGTGGATCGCCACGGACAGGGGCGGGGACCTCCCCGAGTGGCTGCGCCCCCGCGATCGTTCCTTCCTGCTCCAGGGGTGGGTCGGCGCCGAACACCGGAGCGTCCTGGATGGGGAGGTACCGATGACGATCACCCGAGAACCTTCGGGCACAGAAGCGGTCCTGCCCGTGACCTGGACCGAGTTCTCCGGCCGGCTGCGCCCCCTGGCGGAGCCGGGACGCAGCGCCCTGGAGAGCACCGGAACCTGGCTGACCGTCCGCGAGTACTGGGCCGCCGACCCCGCCACCGGTGCGGTGGGGGTGGCCTTCCACCGGCTCACCGGGATGTGCGCCGGACCCAAGCCCACCGGTCCGGAGTTCGAGGTGGGCACCGGGGACCGGATCGAGGAGCGCTGATGGTGGATCCCCGAGAGCTCGCGCCTCGGATGGCCAAGGTCGGGCCGCGGCCCCGGTACCGGGCCACGGCGCCCTACGGGCTGGTCCGCCTGGCCGACGAACCCGTACCCGCCAAGGCCCTGCACCCCGGCCACGACACCGACGAGCTCCTGCGCTCGCACGACCGCACCATCCCGGGCACGCACACCGGCTGGATCGACCTGACACTGACCACACTGACCCCCACGTTCGTCGGGCGGACCCGACGCGGCGGCGGGGCGGCCCGCTCGCTCCGGCTCCCCTGCGGTGGGCGTGCGCTGCCGACCGTGCCCGGCACGACCCTGCGCGGCCTGGTCCGCAACACCGTGCGCATGCTCACCGGCGGCGAGACCGGGCCGGTCAACACCCCCATGCTGTTCTTCCGCGCCCCGGTGCGCATCGACCCGGACAACACCGACAGTTCGCTGTCCACCCGGGCACGCCACGTGATGGCCCGCCGGCACGCCCACTACCGCGAACGCCGGGCCGGTCTGCGCACCGCCCAGGGGTTCATGTACCGGTCACCGGAGGACGAACGCTGGTACGTCGTGGAGCTTCCGGCGACCGAGCCGGAACCCTCGACCGGGCGGGCGCTCAAGGTGTCCTTCGACGTGCTGCGCGAGAGCGTGGCCACGTGGGACTTCGGAGTGGAGAAGTTCCCCGATCCGCCACGCGGTGCCGGCTACGTGCCCACCACCCACGAACAACATGGCCGGTTGCAGCACCGCTGGGTGCACGCGGTCCACCACGGGCGAGGCGTGGTCGCCGTCGCCCCCACCGAGAAGGACGCCCGCGCCCACCCGGCGGCGAGCGCGGCCGGGGGCGGGGTGATCCGGGCGCTGCTGGTGCTGACCGGCGCGGCGGCGGGGGAGCGGCGCAACGCCTACCTCTTCCCCCGTCCACCGGACCTGCGCGGGGGCAGACACCCCGTACCGGACTCCCTGGTGGACCTGTTCGAGTCGGCCGAGCAGATCACCGGCTACCAACGGGCGGCCTTCCCCGACACCCTCTCGGCGAGCGGCGGTGATCCGGCCCGACCACCGGTGGCGGGGACTCCGGGCGGTGGGCTGCCCCGACAGAGCCTGGAACCGGTGTGGTTCGACGTGGACGACTCCGGTCGGGTGGTCTCCTTCGGGCGTTCGGGCGGTTACCGCATCGCCGTGGGCGACGCGGATCCCGTCCGCCGGGCCGTCCCGGCGCCCGTACTGGGACCTCAACACGGCGAGCCCCGTCGTTCGGAGCGGGCCGGGCGCACCGTGGACGTGTGCCGCGCGATGTTCGGCGACACCGACGTGTTCGCGGGGGAGGCCGGGGCGCTCAAGGGCCGGATCGAGTTCGGCAACGCCGTCGCCGAGGAGATCGACGCCGACCTGACCGCGCTTCGGGTGCGGCTGCTGTCCCCGCAACGCGGCTGCTTCGCCAACTACCTGGTGCAGGGACCCGACGCCGCGTCGGGGGACCGCCCCGACGTCGTCACCTGGTCGCACGAGGGAGACGTGCGCCTGGGCGGATACAAGGTCTACCTGCACCGACACCGGCCCACCGACGGCCCGCACCCCTACGACGAACGCGCCCAGGAGGAACTCGACCTGGAGGTGGTGCCCACCGACGGGTCCGCCCCGCCACCGCGCGATACCCAACGCGACATCGTGCCGCTGCGCGAAGGACTGGTGTTGCGATCCCGGGTCACCTTCACCAACCTCACCGACGCCGAACTCGGCGCGCTGATGCGGGCGCTGCTGCTGGACAACCCGGTGGACGGCGGCGACCCGACCGACCCCGAACACGCGCACAAGGTCGGGATGGGCAAGTCGCTGGGGATGGGCAGCGTCCACCTGCACCCCGAGCTGTACCTGGTGGACCGGGGCGCCCGCGCCGCCGACCTGTCCCTGCGCCCCGACGCCGGAGTGGCGCGCGCCGACCAGGAGCGCGTCCGGTCGTTCCTGGACGCCTTCTCCGTCGCCCTGGCCGGTCACCGGCTTCCCGGACCGGCCGAGGCCGAGCGTTGGCGCGAGGTGGACCAGGTCGTCGACGTGTGTCTGGCCACCCGCTGGCGGTATCGGCTGTCCCTGGAGGAGACCGCGGTCATGTCGCTTCGCGACTTCGCCGAGTACCCGGTCCTGCCGCCGCTGGTGGACCGGTTCCGACGGAGGAGAACATGAGCGCTTCGCTCAGCCGGAGCGGTCGCCGAAGACGATCGCCTCGGTCAGCGCGTCCAACAGGTCGGCCCTCAGGTCGGGGTCGTCCTGGGCCTCGCGCCAGCGTTCGGGGGCCGCGGGGCCGGTCTTCAACAGTCGGCCGAGCAGGGCTTCGAGCGTGCCCTGTGGGTCGGCCCCGAAGGCCGACCGGTGGCCATGGGCCTCGGCTGCCAGTTCCCGGCCCAGCCAGAGCAACCAACGGCGTTCGTGGTCGGCCAGGACCTCCCGTCTGGGCACTTCCTCGTCGTCCGGCGCCGGTTCCGGGACCGGGTTGTAGGGGGCGCTGCGCGCGCGTCCCCGGGCCTGCTGCACCAGGGTGAAGTGGGTGGGCATGAGCGTGGCCATCCGGGACAGGACGTCGGTGAGCCGCCGCGCCAGGTCCTCACCGGTGATCTCGGGCAGGAGTCCGCGCAGCAGGAGACGACGGCGTTGGTCGGGGGTGCGAGCGGGGTCGGCGTCCCGGCCCGAGGCGAGCTCGGTCATCTTGCGCAGCAGGTAGTCACCGGTGGCGGTGGAGACCAAGGGAGGTTCGCACACGGCGCTCATCCGGCGCCCGTGCAGGTCGGCCACGGGCACGGCGCTGCCGTCCTCGGTGAAGGAGACGGATTCACCGGGGGAGATGTCCTCGGGCAGGTCGGCGGCCGGGTTGCCCCGCCCGGCGGTCAGCACCAGCATGGCCAGGGCCTCTTGCTCGACCACGTCGGTGGCCACCCGGGCCACGTCGCGGCGCTGGGCCCATCGGCGGGGACGTTCGGAGAAGGCGCTACGGTCCTTGCCGTTGGGGGCGGGGCTCGGGTACACCCGACGCAGGTTCTTGTAGGAACGGTCGCGGCGCACGTCGTCCAGCGCGTCGCGCAGTCGGTGCGCGGCGGTGCGGTCCACCCCCGTGGCGGTGGGCAGGGCGCGGGTCATGCGCACGGCGATCACCCCGTGCGGGTCGCCGCCGTGCTCGGGGCACGGGCAGTGCTCGACGCACAGGTCGATGTAATCCCAGAACTGCTCGGTGTGGCCGGCGCAGCCCTGAGCGGTTCCGTCCGTGGAGCAGGGGCCGCACCCCAGCGCGCGGGTGAACACGCGCAGGAAGGTGGTCGACCCGTACAACTCCCAGGCGGAGCAGTGGTGCTTGCTCACGAACTCTTCTCCCCCGGATGGTCCGGGGCCGGGACGCTCCCCCAGCCCTTCCGGGGAAACGCGTGCGAGTCGAGAGCGAGCGGATGACACTCCTGCGTCAACGGGAGGTCGTACAACAAAATAGGGCTTCTATGGGAGGAAAGTCAATTGTCGACGATCGTCTCTGAAGAGGCGAATCATATTCTTGTTCTGAAATCGGTCAGGAGAAAACAGCCGTCACAGAGAGAACAAGGGGGAGTGGTGCAGGGGTCTGGCCGCATGTGTCCGAGAGACTGCGGTGAAGACCTTGGAACGGGCACGTCGGCGAGAGGAAACGGGAGGTCCGACGTATGAGGGTGATCAACCTGACGCCGCACGAGGTACGAGTGGTCGACGCGCAGGCGCGGGTGATCCGCACCTGGAAGAGCGCGCCACGGCCCGCTAGGGTCGAGACCGACCGGGTACCACTACGTGAGATCGACGGGATCCCCCTCCTGTCAGAGGAACGCACCCGTGCCGCCAACCTCCCCGACCCCGAGGAAGGGGTCTGGTACATCGTCTCTTCCGTGGTCAGTTCCGCGCATCCCGAGCGCTGCGATCTCCTGGTCCCCTCCGACCTGGTACGGGACAGCAAGGGAGTGGTGACCGCCTGCCGTTCTTTCGTCATCATGTCCGAATCCGCGAGGGATGGGGAAGTGGTGGAAACGGTCGCCTGAGGAATGAGAAAGGACAACGTGGACGAACCCTCCGCAGCCGTCGTCCTCGTGGGACAGAACCCCACCCCGGCCTTGTCGGCCTCGCTGACCCTTCCGGTCGACCACCTGTTCCTGGTCTGTAGCGACGGCACCGTGCCCGTGGCGCGACGGGTCGCCGAGGCGGTGGGGCGGCTGCGCGAGAAGCGTGTCGTACGCGTCCTCAGCGTGGGTCCGGACCCGCATGATCCCGAAGCGGTCACCGCGCTCCTGGACCGGGTGCGCGATGCGCTCGCCGGACGCCCCTGGCACCTGGACTACACCGGCGGTACCAAGGTCATGAGCGTGGCGGCCGCACTGCACCACGAACGCTCCCTCCCCTCCCGAGCGCACGGACTGCGCCACTACCTCGATCCCCACAGCGACCCGCCCGGACGGCTCGGGGTGGACCTGGCGACCCTGGCCGCGATCCACGGGGCCCGCTGGGAGGAACGTCGCGACCCCGCGCCGGTGCGCCGTTACCTCGGCGGTGGAGAGGACGCGCTGCGCGAGGCCTATCCACGACTGCCCGCGGGCGAACTCAACGGGGTCATCGCCGAGGGCCGCGTCCTGGCCCACCTGCGCCGACTCACCGGCGCCAGGCCCGACACCGAGGTCCTGGGCGCCCGTCGGGTGGTCGACCCCTACCGGTCCGGTGGTTCCATCGCCGACTTCGACGCCCTGCTGCGTCACCGCCACCGGGTCCTGTGCGTGGAGGTCAAGAGCCGCGCCGAGGACGTGATCGCCCGGGCCGGCTGGACGGTCGCCAAGTCACGTCGGGTTTTCGGTGGGGCCACCCAGGTCCTGTTCGTCTACACCGGCCCGGTCGTGGACGACCTGCGTGAACGCATCACCGCCTACAACCCGGCGCTGTCCGCCCGAAACGTGCACGTGTGGCACGCCGACGCCCTCCTCGAACGGGTGACCTCCTTCGACGCCCTGTGCAAGGCCTTCCTCCCGGCCCTGGACGGCGGACGCGGAGCCGTGCCGGCCACACCCGTACCCCTGGCCCCGTCCCCCGGACCACCCGACCACCCGGGCCCGGAACAGGGCCCACTCCTGGTCACCCCACTGGGCGGCAGCCGCCTGGGCGCCCTGACCGCGCTGCACGCCCACCGGCCCTCTCGCACGTTGGTACTGCCCTCCAAACAGAGCCTGCGCGCCAACGTGCGCGAGGCCGCCGCCCGTACCCTGTTCGCGGTCGAGAACCCCGGCCTGCCCGCCCCCGACGCCGATGCCTTGCGTGCCGAGGGGTACCGCGACCGGGTGCGCCTGGCCGCCGACCCGGTGAACGGCTTCGACCCCGAGGCGGTCGCGGCGACGGTGGGGGAGTGGATCGGCCGTGAACGCGACGGGCAACGCCCCGTGGTCGTGGACTTCACCACCGGAACCAAGGCGATGAGCCTGGGACTGACCAAGGCCGCGCTCAACGGCGGGGCCTGCGCCACCTACCAATTGGCCCGCGACCGGTCCGTGGTGTGCCTGCGCCATGGCCGGCACCGACTGCGCGGTCGCGCCGGGCCGGACTGGTCGCTGGTGCTCAGCGGGTACGAACCCTTGGCGTCGGACCTGGCCGAGGTGGTCGAGGGGCCGGTGCTGGACGAGGTCGAGGTGGAACTGCTGGACCTGGTCGCGCGCGGGCTCTCCGGGGCGGCGTCGGGCCCCTGCCGGGTCTGGTGGGATCCCTCCCTGGCCGACGGGTCCACCTTCCTCACCGCGCGGGAGCGGCCCTCCCTGGTGCTGGCCTTCGACGACCGGGCGGTCGGTCTGGCCGCCCCCTCCTGGCGACGACGCCGAACCCCGGGCGGGCCGCGTCGCGAGGTGAGCCCCGGCGGGTGGGCACAGAGCGTGTTCGCCGCGACCACGCACCTGGGCGTGCGCTGCGACGTGGCCGGGACCCTGCTGGCGCTGACCCGTCCCGGCCGCGACGTGACCCGGGCCGGTGAGCTGGTGGACTGGATCGCCGAGAGCACCTCCGAAGGCGCGGGGGATCAAGGGATCCGGTTCGGCGACCCCACCCGACCGCTGGTGGTGGAGGTCGACCCGTCGGCGCCACCGGCCTTGTTGGAGACCGACGTCGGCCTTCTTTGAACGGTGCGCCATGATGGCATCCGGGAAAAGAGGGTGAACGTGCGTATTACGGGTGGTGTGGCCTTCGGGGTCGTCGCGACGTTGCTGCTGGCCGGGTGCGCCCCGTCGGAGCCGGAGGGCGCCGCGACGGTGAGCGTCGACTGGCGGGTGTGTCCGGAGGGGCCGGAACGGGAGGAGGGGCCGGAGTGCGGGACCCTCGACGTGCCGCTCGATCACGCCGACCCCGACGGGGAGACGCTGGAGTTGGCGCTGGTGCGCCGCCCGGCCGAGGGTTCGCCGCGCGAGAGGATCGGGTCCCTGGTGATCAATCCCGGCGGGCCCGGTGAGTCCGGGGTGGAGATGCTCGACCACCCGATGTTCGACGACGACATCCGTGCCGCTTTCGACCTGGTCTCCTTCGACCCGCGCGGGGTCGGCGACAGCGGAGGCTTCGCCTGCGGCGACTGGTTCGCCATGGACGACGCCCGTCGCGCGGTACAGGATTCCACCCGGGTGACCGACGCCGAACTCGCCGAACTGGAAAGGACCGCCCGCGCCTACGCCGACACCTGCGCCGAGGAGGTGGGGGAGGATCTCCTCGCCCACATCGGTACCGCCGACGTGGTGCGCGACCTCGACCTGATCCGTCGGGCGTTGGGCGACGAACGTCTGACCTACGTCGGGTTCTCCTATGGCACACACATCGGTGCCCTGTACGCGGACCGCCACCCCGACTCGACCCGGGCCATGGTCCTGGACGGTGCGGTGGAGACCGAACGGCCCAACGTGGAGATCGCCCTCGACCAGGCGGAGGGCTTCCGGGACACCTGGGAGCTGTTCGTGGCCGACTGTGCGGACGAGGACGAGTGCCCCTTCACCGGGGTGGCCGAGTCCGAGGCGGAGATGGTCGACCTGGCCGCCCGGCTCGACGCCGACCCGCCCAGCACCCACGGCATGCCCGTGGACGGTCCCACCCTGCTGGCGATGATCTCCCAGGAGCTGTACTACGAGGACGCCTGGTCGGAACTGGCGAGGACCCTGGCCGCGGTGGACGCCGACCCGCACGGGGCGGGTGAGCGACTCGACGCCCTCTACGACGGCACCTTCGGTCTCTACGAGGACGAGGACGAGGAGGAGGGGGACGGACCCGGGGCGGTCGAGGCGGACGATGAGGCCGCGCTGACCGCGATCAACTGCGCCGATCGCGACGACCCCACCGACCCCGACGTCTACCGCAGGGCCGCCCAGGAGGTCGCCGAACACTCCCCGCTCTTCGGCCCCGACCTGGTCTGGGAACAACTGCCCTGTGCCTACTGGGTGGACACCGAGGAGACCCCCACCGGGTTCACCGCCCCCGACGCCCCGCCGCTCCTGGTGATCGGCACCCTCGGCGACCCCGCCACCCCCTACGCGTGGGCCGAGGAACTCACCGAACAGCTCGACACCGCGGTCCTGCTCACCTACGAGGGCGCCGGACACACCGTCTACGGCTACGGCGACCCGTGCGTGGACGGCGCCGTCGACGCCTACCTCCTGGCCGGGGAGGTTCCCGAGACCGGGCTCTCCTGCCCGGGCGGGTAAAACACGTCGGGACGCACTGTTGACCCCGGCCACGGCATGTTCACCATGTGTGTTTACGATCTCACTCCGAGTATGGGAAGTCGAGGGTTCGACTACTCGGAGTGAGGTCCGGTGTGCGGGTGCGGGCGAGGCGGCGACTGCTGGGTGCCGGAGTGCTGGCGACGGTCCTGGCGATCACACCCGGAGCGCCGCTCGCCGACGTCAAGGACGGTCCCCACCCCTTCCACGGACAGCACATCGATTGGAAACCCTGTTCGGACCAGGACGAACTCGCCGAGGCCGGGCCGGCCGAGGGTGACCCGGACTGGCACGCCCGACTGGAGTGCGGCAGCGTCACCGTCCCCGTCGACCACGGTGACCCCGAGGGCGAACTCCTCGAACTGGCACTGATCCGACGGCCCGCCCAAGGCGCGAGTCGGGGCTCGCTCGTCTTCGACTTCGGAGGTCCGGGGGTCTCCGGGATCGACACCTTCCTCGCCGGGGCCCTGCCGCTGGGCCGCGGGGTACGGGAGAACTTCGACCTGGTCTCCTTCGACCCCCGGGGCGTCGGCGACAGCGGCGGATTCACCTGCCGCGGCCACTCCGACCTGGACGGTCTTTTGGCCCGAATTCGAGGCATCGACCCCGACGACCTGCCCGAACGCGCCCTGGAGAAGCTGGGGCGGGTCGCGCACGCCTTCACCACCGGTTGCGTCGACGCCGTGGGCGAGGACTTCCTCTTCAACATGGGCACGGTGAACGTCGCCCGCGACCTCGACCTGGTGCGCGACGCCCTGGGAGACGAACGGCTGGACTACGTCGGCTACTCCTACGGAACCTCCATCGGCGCCCTGTACGCCGAGATGTATCCCGAACGCTCCGGCGCGCTGGTCCTGGACGGGGCGGTGTCGATCGAGGACGACCTGATCACCGACACCGTCGAACAGACCGCCGGGCTCCAGACCTCCTGGGAGGCGTTCGTCGCCTACTGCCTGGACAGTGCCCCGGAATGCCCGTTCACCGGCATGGATACCGCCTCCGAGGAGTTGGCGGCCCTCCTGGACGGCCTCGACACCGAGCCGTTGCGCGTCGACGGGCGCGACCTGGACAGGTACGCCCTGCTGGACCTGCTGCGCGGTTCGCTGTACACCGAACAGCTGTGGCCGGGCACCGCCCTGTTGCTCGCGGGCCTGGCGGCCGACGAACGCGACGGGTTCGTCGTCGACTACCTGTCGAGCCTGCGCGACGACGACTCCGACGAACCGCCCGGCGCGGACGAGGCCGCGCACATCGCCGTGCGCTGCGCCGACCACCCCCGGCCCACCGGCATCGACGCCTACCTCCAGGGCGTCCGCGAGGCCGAGGCCGCCTCACCGCTCTTCGGCGGCACCGAGGTGTGGCGGATGCTGCCCTGCGCCACCTGGCCCGACACCGAGGCGATGCCCACCGGGATCAGCGCTCCGATGGCCCCGCCGATCCTGGTCGTGGGAACCTTGGGCGACCCGGCCACCCCCTACAGCCGGGCGCGGGAACTGACCGAGCAGCTCGGCTCCGCCACCCTGCTCACCTACGAGGGCGGCGGCCACACCGCCTACGGGGCCGGCCGCGCCTGTGTGGACGAGGCCGTGGAGACCTACCTGCTCGGCGGTGGGCTCCCGGGTGAGGACACCACCTGCCCGAGCGTGCTCTGATCTCACTCCCTCGGACCAACGAGCTCCCCCGTCCGGGGGAGGCGCCGCGGGCCCACCTTCGCCAGACTCGTGTACGAGACACCGGATCGGAGGAGGGGACCATGGACGCACAACGCAGATGGGGCCGGGCCGCCGCGGCCGCCGCGATGGTTCTGGGCGCGGCACACCTGGTCATCACCGGAGGTTTCCTGTTCACGGGCGCGCAGGAGCCCACCGTCGGTTACCTGGCCTGGGTGTTCATCCCGGTCCTGGTCGCCCTGGTCTTCTCCGCCGCGGCATCGGCCCTGGCCTCTCCCCGGGGCGCCCGGGGACGTTGGCCGCTGTGGGTCGGTGGGACGGCCGCGGTCTCGACCGGTGCGCTCACCATCATCGGGTTCGCGCCCCTCGCCATGGGCGCGGACCCGATCTCCCTCTTCCTCGGCCCGGGCCCCTACGCCCTTCCGTGCGCGATCCTGTTCACCGCTCTCACCCTGGGCACGGTCCGCCGGCGGCGGGCGTCTCGGAACGCTTCGACCGGGACCACCCGTGGTCCGGAACGTGAGGTGAGACCGTTGCGTCGAGGAGCGAGACGTATACTCCGGGCATAGCGGCTGCCGACCGCGTCCGCGGTCGTGCCGTCTTCGAAGGGACATCCCCTGCAACTGAGCGCATTGCTCAACGGCCATGCCCACCAGGTCATCTACGGGGATCCCGATATCCCCATCACGTCGGCACCCAGTGTCGACATCGATCGAGTGGCGCCGGGTTCCCTCTACCTCGCGCTCCCAGGGCACCCCGACGGCGGTCCGGAGGGGATCGCCGCCGCCTTCACCAGGGGCGCCGTCGCCGTCCTCGTACAGGAACCCCTCACCCTCGACGAATCGGAAACGCCACCGGGGTCGTGCGTGGTCCGGGTCGGGGACGCCCGGGTCGCCGCGGCCCTGGTGTCCGCGCGCCACCAGGGTGAGCCCGGTCGGGACATGGACGTCGTCGCGGTCACCGGCACCAACGGCAAGACCTCGGTGTCGTCCATGTACGAGTCCCTGCTGCGGATCGCCGTCGGCGCCCGTGTCGGGGTGATCGGTACCTCCGGGGCCCGGACCGGAGGCGACCCGATTCCGATGCCCCGCACCCTGCTCAGTACACCGGAGGCCCCGGACCTTCAGTACCTGCTGGCCCGCATGCGCGTTCGGGGCGCTTTGAGCGTCGTGTTGGAGGCGACGTCCATGGGCCTGCTCCAACACCGTGTGGACGGTTCCCACATCGACGTCGGGATCTTCACCAACCTGACTCGGGACCACCTGGACGATCACGGCACGATGGAGAACTACCGCGACGCCAAACTACGGCTGTTCCAGGGTCTGTGCCGCCAGGCCGTGGTCAACGTCGACGACCCGGTGGGCGCCGCCATCTCGGCGATGATGCCCGGGGCCACGGTGTCCTACTCGGTCGAGGGGCCCGCCGACTATCAGGCGACCGACCTGGTCGTGGACGCCGCGGGTACCCGCTTCGTCCTTCGGCACGATGGCCGAAAGTACCCCGCGGCGATCCCGATCCCGGGACGTTTCTCGGTGTCCAACGCGCTCGCCGCGCTGGCCGCCTGCCATGTCCAGGGGCACGAGCTCGGTGGACTGGTGGCGGCGTTGGAACGGATGCCGGGGATCCCGGGGCGCTTCGAGCGATTCGAGGCTCCGCGCGGTATCTCGGTGATCGTCGACTACGCCCATTCACCGGACTCCCTGGACAAGGTCTTGGACACGATCCGCGGCTTCGCCCCCGGCCGGGTGTTCACCGTCTTCGGTTGTGGCGGCGACCGCGACACCACCAAGCGAGCCGAGATGGGACGGATCGCGGGCACCTACTCCGACCGCTGCGTGCTCACCTCGGACAACCCGCGCCACGAGGACCCGGAGTCGATCATGGATCAGGTGGCCTCGGGCATCGAGGAGACCGGGACTCCGTTCACCCGGATCGCCGACCGTAGGGCCGCCATCGATCGGGCCCTGTCCGTGGCCCGGGCCGGCGACGTCGTACTGATCGCGGGCAAGGGCAGCGAGAGCCACCAGATCGTCGGCGACGAGATGCTGCCCTTCGACGACATGAACACCGTGCGCGAACTCGTCACCGCGTATTGAGGTGACCCGACCGTTCGGGGGGATCGGGTCCCGTCGACCCTTCGGAAACATTCCGAATGTCGGGGCGATCCCCCCACGCGTCGTCCCGAAGCCACTTCCGGGGGTTGGTCCCCCCTCTCCGGTGGGTGCTCCTGCCACAGGTGATCAACGCTCTCTCCACTTAGAGCTCATCTCATTTGGATCCTCGGTAGCCTGGCCCAGTGTCGATGGTTGAGCGGTTGGTGCCGGACGGATTGTGGGAGCTGTTCCAACGGGTGGTGCCCGAGGTGCCCACCCGGCCTCAAGGTGGTGGAAGGCGCAGACGCGGGGACCGTGAGGTGTTGGCCGC
>NZ_DYZD01000031.1 GCF_020741345.1 Nocardiopsis listeri | reverse complement strand
CGTACTGATCGCTCTCGGCGCCGTCCTGGTGTCGGTGGCCCTGTTCAACAAGTTGCCGCGCCTCGTCGCCGAGCGCCCGGCCCCGCCCCGCACCGGTGGCGGGGTCGCCACCGCTCAGCGCACCGCCGCGCCACCCCGGCTGCGCCTGGCCGACGCGCGGCTCACCGAGAACGGACGCGCCGTGTTCACCGCCATCGGCGGTAGCACGCTCATCATCGCGTTCTTCCTGGCCCTGTCCGGGTTCTAGCGGTCTCCTTCGGCGCCTCCGCCGGTGCTCGGACCCACTCGTCGCCGGCCGGAGGCCGCTCCCGGTCAGGGACGGGAGGAGTGTCCGCCGGCCATACGGACCAGCAGACCGCCCGCGACCGTGGCAGCGATGCCGCCGGTCACCACCGCGGCCCGACCCACCCTTTCGCGCAGCTGCGACGCGCGCCGGGCGGCGGCCTCGGCCGACTCACGCTCGGAGTCACCGAAGGGGCCGCCGCAGAGCACCGGATCGAACTCTCGGGGCCGCCAGCGCGCGAAGGTCCACGGCTTCATCGGCAGCCGCGGGCTCGTGCCCGGCGTGGTGCGCGGTTTGAACCGCACGGGCTCCTCCTCGGGCGCGTCGGCCCGAAGGAACCTCGGCGAAGGACCGGTGTAGTACAGCTCGCCGGGGGCGTTGGCGATCATCTCCACCAACAGCTTCGCGCAGGCCCGGGCGTCGCCCAGGGCCGTGTGCTGACCCGTGGGCCAGTCCCCGCTGAGCAGGTGAGAGGCGCGCGGCAGCGAGTAACGGGCCAGGTCCAGCTGCGAGCGCAGGGCCCGCAGCGTGCACAGGCCCGACTGCCCGGACGACAGCCCGGCGGGCACCAGTTCGGCGGTGAGGAACCGTTCCTCGAAGTCCAGGTTGTGGCCCACGACCACCGCCCCGGACAGCAGTTCGGCGATCCGGGGGACGATCTCCGCGGCGCGCGGGGCACCGATCAGTTCGCCCTCACCGATCCCGTGGAACTCCTGGCCGCCGAGCGGCGCCCGGGGGTCCACCAGGGTGCTGAACTCGTCCACGACACGACCGTCACCGTGCACCCGCACCACGGCGATCTCCACCAACCGGGCGCCCTCACGCGGGTCCAGGCCCGTGGTCTCCACGTCGATGACCGCGTATTCCAGGTCCGCCGCCCGCGTTCCGACCCGTCTGCGGGTCAGCGCGCCCGTTCGCAGCGTTCCCATCGTGTGCCCCACTCCTCGAATCAGCCCTCGGTCGCGGCGTTCTCACCGCCGGCAACGACCCTACTGCCCAGGTCGGACAGCCGGGTCCGTCAGGGCGGAACCCTGAGGGGTGGGAAGAATCGTCCTCTTGTGTACGTTTTGACGCGTGCCCGGCAAAGGTCGGGGGAACCGATCTCCCCCATGGCCCGGGAACAGTCACCCGATCGGCCCCGATGGCGAGGAGATCCCCACATGACCCAGGCCCCGATCCCCGGTTACGTCCCCCTGGCGGAGGTCGTGCGTTCCGGGATGCGTGAGAGCGTCCACTACGGAGCCGTCGTCGGCCTGTCCCCCGTAGGAGAGATCGCCTACGCCCGCGGACCCGTGCACGACCCCATGTTCCCCCGTTCGGCCGCCAAACCCTTCCAGGCCCTGGCCATGCTGCGTGCGGGCGCCGACCTGAGGGGCTCCTCCCTGGCCATCGCCGCGGGCAGCCACGGCGGAGAGGACATCCACGTGGCCGAGGCCGAGCGCATCCTGGCCGCCGCGGGGCTCACCGCCGACGCCCTCGGCTGCCCCGAGGACGTCCCCGGTGGCACCGCCGCCCGTAGGGCCTTCCACGCCGAGGGGCGCTCCCCCTCCCGCCTGTACATGAACTGTTCGGGCAAGCACGCCGGCATGCTCGCCGCCTGCGCGGCCAAGGGCTGGGACACCGACGACTACCTCGACCCCGAACACCCCTTCCAACAGCTGGTGCGCGAGGCCATCGAGGACATGTGCGGCGAACAGGTGGCGCACACCGCCGTCGACGGCTGCGGGGCGCCCCAGCTCGCGGTGACCCTGGTCGGCCTGGCCCGCGGCGTGCAGAGCATGCGCCTGTCACCCGAGGGCACCCCCGAACGCTCCGTTCTGGAGGCGATGAGCACCCATCCCGAGTACGTCTCCGGCACGGACCGGATCGACACCGAACTGATGCGCCGCGTGCCCGGCCTGGTCTCCAAGGTCGGCGCCGACGGGGTGCTGGTGCTCAGCGCTCCCACCGGCGAGACCGTCGCGGTCAAGATCAGCGACGGTGACGCCGAGCTGCGGGCGCGTACGCTGGTCGGCGTCACCGCCCTGCGTGCCCTGGGAGTGGACGTCGAGCCCATCTCCGACCACCTCACCACCGACGTCCACGGTGGTGGAGGGGTCGTCGGCCACGTCGGCGCGCTGTAGAGCGGGAACACCCCCGAACCCAACGGCCGCACACCACACGAGGGAGAACGCACGGTGTCCGACACCCTGGACCGGATCGTCATCACAGGCGCGGGGATGGCGGGGCTGCACGCCGCCGAGGCCCTGCGCGAGCGCGGGTTCGAGGGTCGCCTGACCCTGGTGGGCGAGGAGCCCCACGGGCCCTACTCGCGTCCCCCGCTGTCCAAGGAGGTCCTGACCGGCATCGGCATGGACCCCGCCTCGGGTGAGGCCGGGTGGCTGGTCGGGCACCGTGCGCTACGTCTTCGCGAGGACGAGGTGATCAAGGGCCTGGACCTGGACCTGCGTCTGGGGACCCGCGCGGTGGGCCTCGATCCGGCCTCTCGCGAACTCCGGCTGGACGGCCCCGAGGGCGCCGCCTCCCTTCGCTACGACGGGCTGATCGTGGCCACCGGCGCGCGGGCCAGGCGGCCCGACACCGATCTGGCCGGGGTACACGTCCTGCGCACCCTCGACGACGCAGAGGCGGTGCGCTCCGCATTCGACTCCACCGGGAGTCTGGTGGTGGTCGGGGGCGGATTCGTCGGCGCAGAGGTGGCCGCGAGTGCCCGCACCGTGGGCATGGAGGTGACCCTGGTCGAGGCTGCGCCCACCCCGATGACCCGGGTGGTCGACCCCGCGATCGGCGAGGTCCTCACCGAGATGCACCGTGAGAACGGCGTCGACGTGCGCCTGGGTGTGAGCGTGACCGGATACGAGGGTCAGGGCCGGGTGGAAGGGGTGCGCCTGTCGGACGGTTCGACGATCGAGGCGTCGCTGGTGGTGGTCGGGATCGGTGTGCACCTGAACACCGAGTGGCTGCGCGGATCGGGCGTGGAGCTCCTGCCGGACGGGTCGGTGCTCTGCGACGAGTACTCCGCGACCTCGGTGCCGAACGTCTACGCCGTCGGGGACCTGGCGAACTGGCCGCACCCCCGCTACGGCGGACGGATACGTCTGGAGCACTGGACCAACGCGAGCGAGCAGGGCGAGGCGGCGGCCCGCAACCTGCTCGCCGGTTCGGGCCGTGCCCCCTTCACCCCGGTCCCCTATTTCTGGTCCGACCAGTACAGGAAGAAGATCCAGCTGTTGGGACAGGGCGCTCCGGCGGATCGGGTCGCCTTCGTGCACGGTTCCCCCGAGGACCGGAAGTTCGTGGCGTTCCTGGGACGCGGGGGGATGCTCACCGGGGTCCTGGGGTTGCGCTCCACCCCGCGCACCATGCGTTACCGGGGCCTGTTGGAGAAGCCCACCACGTGGGACGAGGCCCTGGCCGCCGCGGGGATCAGTCCCGTAGCGTGATCGCCTGCTTGGGGCACAGCCTCTCCGCCTGACGGACCTTCTCGCGAAGCTCCTCGGCGGGTTCATCGGTGAGCAGGTACAGGAAGTCGTCGTCCCCGACCTCGAACACCTCGGGGGCCGCGCCCATGCACAGGGCGTTGCTCTCGCACTGGTCGAAGTCCACCTCGACGCGCACGTTCGCCACCTTCTCTCCGGTCCCGGGGCGTGCGGGCGCCCCTGCTTGTGGGATGGGCACACCCTAACGGTGTGGTCCGGCCCCGGGCAGGGGCCGGACCCTCCCCCGCAGAGCCTCTACCCGGCGAACCGGTCGGTGGCCTCGATGAGACGGTCGAGGACGCCCGGCTCGCTGACCGCGTGCCCGGCGTCGTCGACGACGTGGAACTCCGCCTCCGGCCAGGCACGGTGCAGGTCCCAGGCGGTGCGCATCGGGGTGCACACGTCGTACCGGCCCTGGACGATGACACCGGGGATGTGCCGGATGCGCTCGGCGCCCTCGATGAGCTGTCCGGGGGTGAAGAAACCCTTGTTGTGGAAGTAGTGGTTCTCGATCCGGGCGAACGCCAGGGCGTAGTCCTCGTCGGCGTAGTTCTCGCGCAGCGACGGGTTCGGCAGCAACGTGATCGTCGAGCCCTCCCACACACTCCACGCGCGGGCGGCCTCCAGACGCACCTCACGGTCCGGGGAGGACAGACGACGTGCGTAGGCGGCGACGAGGTCGTCGCGCTCCTCCTCGGGGATGGGGGCCAGGTAGGACTCCCACAGGTCCGGGAAGAGGTTGGAGGCGCCCTCCTGGTAGAACCAGCGGATCTCCTGATCGCGCAGGGTGAAGATGCCGCGCACGATCAGCTCGGTGACCCGCTCCGGGTGCGTCTGGGCGTAGGCCAGGGCCAGGCAGCTGCCCCAGGAGCCGCCGAAGACCTGCCAGGAGTCCACCCCGACCATCTCGCGCAGTCGTTCGATGTCCCCGACCAACGCCCAGGTGGTGTTGGCGGACAGGTCCACGTCCATGCCGCCGGCGTGCGGGGTGGAACGTCCGCAGTTGCGCTGGTCGAAGAGCAGGATCCGGTACTTGTCCGGATCGAAGAGCCTGCGATGGCCGGGGTTGCAGCCGCCGCCCGGGCCACCGTGCAGGAACACCACCGGCTTGCCCGTGGGGTTGCCGCTCAGTTCCCAGTAGACGCGGTCGCCGTCACCGACTTCGAGCATCCCGGAGTCGTACGGTTCGATCGGCGGGTACAAGGTGCGCAAGGCATGGCCTTTCGTGACTGTGGCGGGCTCCGGACCGGGATCAGAGCCGGTCCAGCAGCTCCGCCTTCTTGGTGCTGAACTCGTCCTCCGTCAGCAGCCCTTCAGCGTGCAGGCGACCGAGCTCACGGATCTTGACGAAGATCGCTTCGCCGTCGTCGCCGGCGGCCTCCAGCGCGGCGGGTTCCTCCACCGACACCGTGTGGCTGTTGACGGTGGCCGCCATGAGGAGGGTCTCGTCGCTGCCCTTGGCGCCGTGCGAGACCAGGGTGAAGAAGTCGTTCTCCAGGTCGGAGGTCTCGGTCAGGGTCACCCCGCGCAGGACCACCCTCAGGAAACCCTCGCTGAAGTCGACCTGCGGGGTCCAGTGGACGCGGTCGATCTCGGAGAGTCGGTACTCGCGGAACTGTTCGCGTTCCTTGGGGGTGCTGGTCATCCACCCGTCCCACTGCAACCGCACCCGATCCCCGTCGAAGGAGGCGGAGCCCTCGGCGGTGCGCACCTGCAGGGGCGGCCGGGCCACCATCCCCCGGGCGATCGAGGCGGGGTCCGGCGGTTCCTGCGTCATCTCACGGGCGAACCGGGTGGAGGCGGTGAGCTGTTCGGAGAAGTACTCGGCGACCAGTTCCTTATCGTGCGCCCCGGTGAGCAACAGCGGGGTGGACGCGGACCCCGTGGTGTCCAGGTCGGCGTAGGGGTCGGCTCCGTCCACCAGGCGCAGCCGCAACCG
Source organism: Nocardiopsis listeri (assembly GCF_020741345.1). Classification (GTDB taxonomy): domain Bacteria; phylum Actinomycetota; class Actinomycetes; order Streptosporangiales; family Streptosporangiaceae; genus Nocardiopsis; species Nocardiopsis listeri_A. The sequence goes on along the minus strand of NZ_DYZD01000031.1, from coordinate 3,407 downwards.
CCAACCGCGTTTGCGGTCGCCCGGGTCGAACTCCACTTCGCGCACCGCGGCGAGCGGCACCGTGCAGTGTCCCAGCGCCTTGAACAGTTGTGGAACCTTGCGCCCGGTCCCGAAACCGACGCGTACCCGCTCTTCGTCGAAGCGCCAGATCGCGTGGTGCCCGTGTAGCTCCTCCATGGTCCACCACCCTAGAGGGGACGACCCACGACACAAAGCCCGCTTCGGCGCGCTTCCGGGCGGCCGTCCAGGCGTCACCGGGAGCCGTCGCGGGTAGAACCTCGGGCACACCCCGAGCCACCGCCCGCATGGCGGTGGCGGCCCGTGGACGGCGCGCGGCGCGTGCCGCCCCCGAACCGGAGGTCTTCGATGTCGAAAGGGATGTCCGAGGGCGCACGGGAGTTCCGTGCCGCACGGGACCTGCTCCTGCAGCACCGGGAGGACCAGGAGACCGCCCACCGCGAGTTCGTCTGGCCCCGGCCCGAACACTTCAACTGGGCGCTCGACCACTTCGACCACGTGGCGGCGACCCGGCCGGATCGGACGGCGTTGTGGCTGGTGGAGGAGGACGGCACCGAGACCCGCCACACCTACCGGCAGCTGTCCGAGCGCTCCGACCAGGTCGCGAACTGGCTGCTCTCTCAGGGTGTCCACCCCGGCGACCGGATCATGGTGGCCCTGGGCGACCAGGTCGAACTGTGGGAGATCACGCTGGCCGCGATCAAGCTGGGCGTGGTGGTCTGTCCCACCTCTCCGGCGCTCTCGGAGGGCGACCTGGTGGACCGGCTGGACCGAGGCGACATCTCGCACGTGGTCTGCTCCCCCACCGACACCGAACGCTTCGACCCGTTGAGGGGCCACTGGACACGGATCTGCGTGGGCTACATGGACGGCTGGCTCAGCTACCCCGACTCCGAGCACGCCGGACTGGACTTCCAACAGCCCAGACCCACCGCCCCGGACGATCCACTGCTGATGTACTTCACCTCCGGGACCACCGCCGCGCCCAAACCGGTCACCCACACGCAACGGTCCTACCCCATCGGACACCTGTCCACCATGTACTGGCTGGGGGTCCGGCCGGGGGACATCCACCTCAACGTGTCCGCGCCCGGGTGGTCCAAGCACGCCTTCGGCAGCTTCTTCGGCCCGTGGAACGCCGAGGCGACCGTGCTCGTGGTCAAGCAGGCGAAATTCGACCCAGAGCGGTTCCTCGACGCGCTGACGCGCCACGGGGTGGACACCCTGTGCGCTCCACCCACGGTGTGGCGGATGCTGGCCCGGGCCGACCCCGGGGCGTACCGGGTGGACCTGAGCGAGGCCGTGGCCACGGGTGAACCGCTCGGCCCCGAGGTGATCCGCCACTTCCAGGAGGCGTGGGGGATCACCGTGCGCGACGGGTTCGGACAGACCGAGACGACCATGCTCATCGGCAACGCTCCCGGACAGCCGGTGGTCGCCGGCTCCATGGGCCGTGCGTTGCCCGGATACGACATCACGCTCATCGACCCGACCACCGACGAACCCTCCGACGTCGGCGAGATCTGCGTGGACCTGGGCAACGCACCCGTGGGCGCGATGCGCGGCTACTCCGACGATCCCGAGCGCACCCGGCGGAGCACCCGCACGGGCCGGTACCGCACCGGGGACATGGCCTCGGTGGATTCTCGCGGTTACATTACCTATATCGGCCGAATCGACGACGTGTTCAAGGCGTCGGATTACCGCATCTCACCATTCGAACTGGAAAGTGTTCTGGTCGAACACGAATACGTTGCGGAGGCGGCCGTGGTGCCCTCCCCCGACCCGCTGCGGTTGTCGGTGGCCAAGGCGTATGTGACCACGGCCGACGGGGTGGCACCCGACTCCGAGAGCGCGCGGTCCATCCTTCAGTACGCACGCGATCGACTCTCACCGCACAAGAGGGTCCGTCGCCTGGAGTTCGGCGACCTGCCCAAGACCCACTCGGGTAAGATCCGACGAGTGCGCCTGCGCCGGGCCGAGGCCGAACGCGGCACGGTCACCGACGGCACGCGCAACCCGCGTGAGTTCTGGGAGGAGGACCTCCCCGGGTTGAAGGAATGATCCCTCCACGCCCGCGAGGTCCCGAATAATTGCGACCCCGCCTTTTCGTCTCAGCACCTGAGACGAGGTCCGGGCAATTGCGCGAATGTGTCGTTTCCCATCCCCGTGATCCGGTGGAAAAACTCACGTCACCGTGCCGGCACCGATGTGCCGCGCTACGGTTTCAGCACCGCAACAAAACGACCGGACGGGAACAGGGAAACGATGACGAGCACCAATGACACACGGGTGGCGAGCTACAAGCCGCTCATCGCGCCCCGGGACCTGCTCGCGGAACTTCCGCTCAGCGACCAGAGCACCGCCCTGGTCGAGAGCTCGCGCGCCGAGGTCAAGCGTGTCCTGGACGGGGAGGACGACCGTCTGCTGGTCGTCGTCGGTCCGTGCTCGGTGCACGACACCGAATCCGCCATGGACTACGCGAACCGCCTGGCCGAACTGGTGCCGTCGATCAGCGCGGACCTGTGCGTGGTCATGCGCGTGTACTTCGAGAAGCCTCGCACGACCGTGGGTTGGAAGGGTCTGATCAACGACCCGGGGCTGGACGACACCTACGACGTGCACCGTGGTCTGCGTACCGCCCGCAAGCTCCTGCTGGACATCAACGCGCTGGGACTGCCCGCCGGGACCGAGTTCCTCGACCCGATCACCCCGCAGTACATCGCCGACGTGGTGTCCTGGGGCGCCATCGGCGCCCGCACCACCGAGAGCCAGGTGCACCGTCAGCTGAGCAGCGGCCTGAGCACCCCGGTCGGGTTCAAGAACGGCACCGACGGCGACGTGCAGGTCGCCGTGGACGCCGTGGGCGCGGCAGCCGCTTCGCACACCTTCTTCGGTGTGGACCCCAGCGGCGCCGGTTCGGTCGTGGAGACCCAGGGCAACCCGGACTGCCACGTCATCCTGCGCGGCGGGCGCAGCGGCCCCAACCACGACACGGCCTCGGTGGGCTCCGCCCTGGAGGTCATCGGCAAGGCCGGTCTGCCGCAGCGGCTGATGATCGACGCCAGCCACGCCAACAGCGGCAAGGACCACGTCCGACAGGTCGGTGTGGCCCGGGAGATCGCCGAACAGGTCGCCGAGGGGCAGAAGGGGATCATCGGTGTGATGCTGGAGAGCTTCATCGAGGAGGGCGCCCAGAAGCTCGGGGACCCGGCCGCGCTGACCTACGGCCGGTCCATCACCGACAAGTGCATGGGTTGGGAGACCACCGAGGGTGTGCTGACCAACCTCGCCGAGGCCGTGCGTCGGCGCCGCAAGAACGCTGTCTGACCCTCGACCCCACGACCTGGAGGGGGCTCGACACACGGATCCGTTCGGTGTCGAGCCCC
>NZ_DYZD01000030.1 GCF_020741345.1 Nocardiopsis listeri | reverse complement strand
GGCACGGTTGGTCCAGGTCTGTTTGCAGGTGACCGAACAGGTGTGACACCCGATGCACTTGTCGAGGTTCATCACCATGGCCATCTGGGCCATCAACTTCATTTGTGTTCCTCCCCCGTTCCGATCGGCCGCATCAGTACCGCACCTCTTGCGAGCGCCGACGGATGACGGTCACCTCGTCGCGCTGGTTACCGGTGGGACCGATGTAGTTGAAGGCGTAGCTGAACTGGGCGTAGCCGCCGACGAGGTGGGTGGGCTTGACCAACAACCGGGTGATCGAGTTGTGGATGCCACCGCGTTTGCCGGAGGTCTCGGCGCGGGGGACGTCGATGAGCCGGTCCTGAGCGTGGTACATGTACACGGTTCCCTCCGGCATGCGGTGGGAGACCACGGCGCGTGCCACGACTACGCCGTTGCGGTTGACCGCCTCGATCCACTCGTTGTCGCGCACGCCGATCTTGTCGGCGTCGGCACCGCTCATCCAGATGGCCGGGCCACCGCGGGAGAGGCTGAGCATGAGCAGGTTGTCCTGGTATTCGGAGTGGATGGACCACTTGTTGTGCGGGGTCAGGTAGCGCACGGTCACGCCGAGTTCGCCGTTGTCCCCCACCTCGGGCTCGTCGAAGAGCCGGTGCATGTTCAGGGGCGGGCGGAACACGGGCAGGTTCTCGCCGGCCTCGGTCATCCAGTCGTGGTCGAGGAAGAAGTGCTGGCGGCCGGTGAGGGTGTGCCAGGGCTTCATGCGTTCGACGTTGATGGTGAAGGGCGAGTACCTGCGTCCACCGCTCTCGCTGCCCGACCATTCGGGTGAGGTGAGCACCGACACCGGTGCGACCTGCACGTCGGCGAAGGTGATCTGCTTGCCCTCGCTCTCGGCGGACAGGTCGGCCAGCTCGGTCCCCACCCGCTTTTCCAGGGTGTGGAAGCCCTGGGTGGCCAGTCGGCCGTTGGTGGTCCCCGAGAACGCCAGGATCGCTTCGCACATCTGGGAGTCGCGTTTCAGCGAAGGCCGTCCGTCGGCCGGTCCACCGCGCACGGTGCCGTTGACCCGACCGAGGTGGTCGATCTCCTTGTCGACGTTGTAGGTGATGCCCTTGGTGGTCACGCCGAGGCTGTCCGCGAGCGAGCCCAGCGCTCCGAGTTTGGCGGCGATCGCGGTGTAGTCGCGTTCGACCTCCACGAGCTTGGGCATGGTCACGCCCGGGACGGGTTCGCACTCACCGCTCTTCCAGTCGCGGACGGTGCCGTTGGGCGTGGCCATCGCGTCGGGGGTGTCGTGCGTCAGCGGCACGGCGACCACGTCGCGGCGCGTTCCCAGGTGGTCGACGGCCAGTGCGCTGAAGGCTCGGGCCAGTCCGTGGAAGGCGTCGAAGTCGGTGCGGGCCTGCCAGGGCGGGGAGATGGCCGGGTTGAACGGGTGCACGAACGGGTGCATGTCCGTGGAGTTCAGGTCGTGTTTCTCGTACCAGGTGGCGGCCGGCAGCACCACGTCGGAGAAGACGGTGGTGCTGGTCATCCGAAAATCCAGGGACAGCAGCAGATCGAGCTTGCCTTCGGGTGCCTGCTCCCGCCAGACCACGTCCCGGGGGCGTTTTCCCGGTGGTGCCTCCTCGGCCCGTAACGAGGAGTCGGTGCCGAGCAGGTGCTTGAGGAAGTACTCGTTGCCCTTGGCGGAGCTGCCCAGCAGGTTGGCCCGCCACACGGTCAGCACGCGGGGCGCGTTCTTGGGCCCGTCGGGGTCCTCACAGGCGAAGCGCAACCGCTCCTCCTTGAGCTCGCGCGGCACGTACTCGGCGATCGGGAGTCCGGCCTCGCGCGCGTCGTCGGCCAGGTCCAGGGGGTTGCGGTCGAAGGTCGGGTAGGAGGGCATCCATCCCATGCGCGCGGACTGGGCGATGACGTCGGCGGTGCTCATGCCCTGGAACAGGCCCTTGCCCAGACCGCAGGAGACCTGGTCGGCGCTGAAGCGGTCATAGCGGTACTGGTCGCTGTGCAGGTACCAGAACGCGGTCTGCACCATCTGGCGGGGCGGGCGCGACCAGTCCCCCGCCGAGGCCATCTGGTTGTAGCCGGTGAGCGGGCGGGTCTTCTCCTGGCCGACGTAGTGCGCCCAGCCCCCGCCGTTGACGCCCTGGCAGCCGGTGAGGGTGGTCAGGGTCAGGAAGGCGCGGTAGATGGTGTCGGAGTGGAACCAGTGGTTGGTGCCGGCGCCCATGATGATCATGGAGCGGCCCTTGGACTCTTCGGCGTTGGCGGCGAACTCGCGGCCGATCCGCTCGGCGCGGGCGGCCGGGACGCCGGTGAAGGTCTCCTGCCAGGCCGGGGTGCCCGGTTCGTCGGGGTCGTCGTAGCCGCTCGGCCACCTGCCGGGCAGGCCCTCGCGGCCCACGCCGTACTGGGCGAGCAGCAGGTCGAAGACGGTGGTGACCAGGTGCCCGCCGACCCGGCGCACGGGTACGCCGCGGCGCGAGGGCAGGGCGCCCTCGGTGTCGAAGCGGGCCAGGTGGACCTCGACCGCCTCGCCGTCCGGGCCTTCGTACATGGTGAGTCGGGGCCTGGTGTCACCGAGTTCGAGGTTCCACCTGCCCTCGCCCTCCTCGCCGTAGCGGAAGCCCAGCGAACCGTTGGGGACCACCGGCTCGCCGGTCTTCTCGTCCAGGACGACCGTCTTGAACGCGGTGTTTTCGCCCTCTTCCCCCAGGTCCCGCGCGGTGAGGAACTTGCCGGCGCGGTGGCCGTCGTCGGTCTCCTCCAGGCGCACCAGGAAGGGCAGGTCCGTGTAGCGACGCACGTAGTCGTCGAAGTAGGGGGTGGTGCGCTCCACGAAGAACTCGCGCAGCACCACGTGACCCATGGCCATGGCGAGCGCGCCGTCGCTGCCGGGCCTGGCGGCCAACCACTCGTCGGCGAACTTGGTGTTGTCGGCGTAGTCCGGGGAGACCACGACGACCTTCTGGCCCCGGTAGCGGGCCTCGGCCATCCAGTGGGCGTCGGGGGTGCGGGTGACCGGAACGTTGGAGCCCCACATGATGAGGTAGCCGGCGTTCCACCAGTCACCGGACTCGGGCACGTCGGTCTGGTCCCCGAACACCTGCGGGGAGGCGACGGGAAGGTCGGCGTAGAAGTCGTAGAACGAGAGCATCGAGCCACCGATGAGCCCGTAGAAGCGGGAGCCGATCGCCTGGGAGACCATCGACATCGCCGGGATCGGGGAGAATCCGGCGACGCGGTCGGGGCCGTGTTCGGCGACGGTGTGCACGTGGGCGGCGGCCGCGATCTCCAGGGCCTCCTCCCAGCTCGCGCGCGCCAACCCGCCCTTGCCGCGGGCGCGCTTGTAGCGGGCGGCGCGTTCGGGGTCCTTCACGATGTCGGCCCAGGCCAGAACGGGGTCGCCGAGGCGCTTGCGGGCCTCGCGGTACATCTCCAGCAGCACACCGCGCACGTACGGGTAGCGCACACGGGTGGGCGAGTAGGTGTACCAGGAGAACGCGGCGCCACGCGGGCAGCCTCGGGGCTCGTATTCGGGGCTGTCGGGGCCCACCGACGGGTAGTCGGTCTGCTGTCCCTCCCAGGTGATGATCCCGTCCTTGACGTAGACCTTCCAGGAACAGGATCCGGTGCAGTTCACCCCGTGGGTGGAGCGCACCACCTTGTCGTGGCTCCACCGGTCCCGGTAGAAGACGTCGGCGTCGCGGCCGCCGACTCGGTGGACGGTCCGAAGGTCCTCGGACACCTCTTGTGGGCGGAGGAATCTGCGGGTGCGCAGGAGTGCTTCGGAGACCGGACCGTCCATACCGGGCGCGGGCCCGGTTTCGGAGTTTTCGCGCGGATTGTAGCGGGTCACTACTGAGGTCCTCTCTCCTTCGACGGCCGGCTGCGGCCGTCTCGGTGACCTGTTGCTCTTCCACCCCACCAGTGGCCGTGGCAACCGGACCAAAGTCGTGAGTCCGGGATCGTCCCGCGAAAGTCTGTACAGGTGGGGGGCCTTAGGTCCCACGCCCGTCGCACGTGCATCCGCACACCCACGTGCTTTTTCACTCCCTACGTTGTATTTACAATTCGGACCGTGTAAACACAAGTTGTGAACGACCACAGACACCAAGGACGAACGTCCGCCGGCACCACGGGGATCGATCCCGGCGAGCATCGGGTCCTGGCCGACCCCAGCCGGGTCGCCGTCCTGCAGACGCTGCGCCGATCCGACCGTCCGATGGACGTCCGCGAGATCGCCGGGGTGGTCGAACTGCACGCCAACACCGTGCGCTCGCACCTGTCGTTGCTGACCGACCGAGGGCTGGTCGTGGCCGCCCCCGAGGTGCGTGACCGGCCCGGACGCCCGCGCACCCTGTACACCCCGGCCGACAACGACGAACAACGCGACTACCGGATGCTCGCCGAGGCGCTGGTGGCCCACCTGTCCGCCATCGAGGACGATCGGGGCGAGGCCGCGCTGCGGGCCGGGCGGGCCCAGGGGGAACGGCTGGTCGACTCCCGTGGACCACTCCCTCCCGTGGGCGCGGACGCCGCCCGCGCCGCGGTGACCGACCTCCTGCGCGAGACCGGGTTCCGCCCCCGCCCCTCCCCCGATGGCATCCACATCGACCTGCACCACTGCCCCTTCCGAGAGCTGGCCGAAGCCGCCCCGGACGTGGTCTGCGGGGTCCACCTGGGCATGATGCGCGGAGCCCTGGAACGCATGCGCGCGCCGGTGGAGGCCGTGCGGCTGCGCCCCTTCGCCACCCCGGGACACTGCGTGGCCGAACTACGCGAACGGGGCGAGGACGGCCCACCCGAAGGCTGAACCACCCCGTGTGCGCCGGGAGCTCTTCGCCCACCGTGCCCCGGAGCACACGCCCCTCGGGCCGGAACGTCAAGCCGCCCGCGCGGCCCTCCCCTGTTCGGAAACGGAGCCCTCATGCCCGCAACGTTCGTGCGTATCGAACGCCCCGACCGGCCGCCGCCGCTGCCACGGCATGTCTCCTGGCACGCACGCGCCAACGTGATCGCCCTGGCCTGGGCGATGCTCGCGGTGTGCGCCGCCGCGACGGTCGGTCCGCTCGGCCTGCCCTCCTGGTTGCCGGTGCACCTGCTCCTGCTCGGCACGGTCACCAACGCGATCGTCACCTGGACCGAGCACTTCACGGTGGCGTTGTTGCGTCTGCCCGCGACCTCGGACCGCTACCAGGCCGGCCGACTGGCCGTGCTCAACACCGGCGTCCTGGTCCTGGTCCTCGGAGCCGCCTCCGGCCTGGTCCCCTTCGCGGTGGTCAGCGCGGTGGCCGTGCTGGGCGTGGTCGCGGTGCACACCCTGGCCCTGGCGCGTGCCTCCCGGGGGGCTCTGGCCGGGAGGTTCGCGCACATCGGCGCCTGGTACACGGCGGCCGGCGCCTCGTTCGTGTTGGGTGCCGCGCTCGGCACGATGATGTTGCTCGACTCCGCGGGTCCCCAGGTCCAACAACGATTGTTGGCGGCCCACGTCCACCTCAACCTGTTGGGCTGGGTCGGTCTGGCGGTGATCGGCAGTCTGTTCACGCTGTGGCCGACCATCCTTCGCACACGCATCGTGGAGGGCGCGGGCACCGTGGCCCGACGCGTCCTGGTCCCCGTCCTGGTGGGGCTCGGGGCCGGCGCCGCCGGGCTCGCCACCGGCACGCGCTGGGTGGCCCTGGCCGGGATCGTGTTGTACGCGGCCGGGATCCTGGTCTGCCTGGTGCCCCTGGTGCGCACCGCTTTGCGTGAACGCCCGTCGGGGGCCGCGGCCTGGTCGGTCGCCGCCTCCCTGGTCTGGTTGCTCGCCGCGTTGGCGGTGGACGTCCACGCCCTGGCCGTGCACGCCCCGCACGAGGTCCACACCGTCCTGCAGCCGCTGCTTCCGCTGTTCCTCGTGGGCTTCACCGGCCAGGTCCTGCTGGGTTCCCTGACCTACCTGTTCCCCGTGGTCTTGGGCGGCGGCCCACGGGCCGTCAAGGCAGGCACCGCCCTGTTGGGCCGGGGGTGGCCGGTCCGGCTGGCCGCGCTCAACCTCGCTCTGCCGCTGACCCTGCTCCCGGGAGCGTGGGGTACCGCGGCGTGGGTGCCGGTGCTCGCTTCCGCCGCGACCTTCGTGCTGCTCGCGGCGGTGGCCGCCCTGCGCGCCTGGGAGGTGAAGGCCGGCCCCGGGCTGATCGGTACCGGACTGGGCGCCGCGCTGACCGCCCTGGCGCTGGTGTTCGCGCTGGGCGCCCCCGTCCAGGAGGGCTCCACCGTCACCCCCACCGGTCGGACCGAGACCGTGGAGGTGGCGCTCGGCGACATGGTGATCGAACCGGGCACCATCACCGTCGACCCCGGCGACGAGCTCGTGCTGGAGGTGACCAACGAGGACGCCCAGCCGCACGACCTGCGCATGGAGAACGGCACGCGTACCCCCGTGCTGGCGCCCGGGGAGAGCGCCACCCTGGAGGTGGGCGTGGTGGAGGGCCCGTTGCGGGGATGGTGCTCGGTGATGGGGCACCGCGCCTCGGGCATGGAGATGACCGTGCTGACCACCGGCGACGACGTCCCCCTCACCGAACACGGCGAGCACCCCGAGGGGACCACCGCTGACCCACTCGACCTGTCCGGGGAGTTCGGTGAGGGTTGGGAACCCGTCGACGCCGCGCTCGACCCGGCCCCCGACACCGACGAACACGACGTCGAGATCCGGGTGGGCGAGACCGAACAGGAGGTCGCGCCCGGGGTTCGACGCCCGGTGTGGACCTTCGGCGGTACCGCGCCCGGCCCCGTCCTGCGCGGAAAGGTCGGTGACGTCTTCGACATCACCCTGATCAACGACGGCACGATGGGGCACAGCATCGACTTCCACGCCGGGTCCTTGGCCCCGGACGAGCCCATGCGCACCCTCGCCCCGGGTGAGGAGCTCACCTACCGGTTCACCGCCGACAAGGCCGGGGCGTGGCTGTACCACTGCTCGACCGCGCCGATGACCCACCACCTGGCCAACGGCATGTACGGGGCGGTGATCATCGACCCGCCCGACCTGGCCGAGGTCGACCGCGAGTACCTGCTGGTCCAGGGCGAGCTGTACCCGGGAGAACCCGGCGACGCCGAACAGACCGAGCACATCCGCGCCGGACGACCACAGGCGTGGATGTTCAACGGTGCCGCCATGGGCTACGAACACGCGCCCTTGGCGGCGCGGGTCGACGAGCGCGTGCGCGTGTGGGTGGTGGCCGCGGGCCCGGTGGGCGGCACCTCCTTCCACGTGGTCGGGGCGCGCTTCGACACCGTCTACAAGGAAGGCGCTCACCTGCTGGGCCCGGACGACGCCGGAGGCGCCCAGACGCTCGATCTGGCCACGGCCCAGGGTGGTTTCGTCGAGACGACCTTCCCCGAGGCGGGGCACTACCCCTTCGTCGACCACGACCTGAGCCACGCCGAGGGCGGCGCGCACGGACACTTCGAGGTGGAGGAGCCCTGATGGAGGATGTGCTCTGGGCCGGGGTGCGTTTCCTGCACGTGCTCTCGGCGATGTTGTGGGTGGGCGGACAGCTCACCGTGTCCCTGGTGGTCATGCCCCTGGCCCGACGGACCCTGGACGATGCACACCGCTCCACGGTGCTCACCGCCATCGGAAGGCGTTTCGGGACCCTCACGGCGGGGTTCTTCCTGCCGGTCCAGCTGGGTACCGGGATCGCCCTGGCCTGGGGCGCCGGGGTGAGCCGGGCCTCCCTGCTCGAACCCGGGTACGGCCGGGTGCTGGTGGCCAAGTTGGCGCTGTTCTGCGTGGTGATGGCCGCGGCGACGCTGCACGGCGCGACCAACCGCACCAGGCCGCGCCTGGCCCGGACCATGGCGGTGACGAGCCTGGTGACCTCGGTGGGCGTGGTCCTGTTGGCCACCCTGTTGCCGAGGATCTGATCCGCCCCGGCCCCGGCCCGGTTCAGGGCCGGGTGCCGCGATATTCTCGGCGACGGTGGCGCGCCGCAAGAGGTCGCCCGCGAGGCTCCACCGCGAACAAACACATAACGGCAGGACGAGTCGGCAAAGGACGCCATGAAGGACTACGGACCGGAACCCTACGTCGTCGACATCGAAGCACTGACCACGAGTAACGACACCTACCGCACGGCGGTGTGGACCGGACACAACCTCCAGTTGACGGTCATGTCCATCGACCCCGGCCAGGAGATCGGGTTGGAGGTGCACGACGACCACGACCAGTTCCTGCGCGTGGAGGCCGGCAGGGCCCGCGTGGAGATGGGCCCCGCCAAGGACCGGTTGGACTTCCTCGAGCACGCCGAGGACGACTTCGCGATCTTCGTGCCCGCCGGGACGTGGCACAACGTCGTCAACGCCGGGGACGAGCCCCTGAAGCTCTACTCGATCTACGCCCCGGCCGAACATCCGCACGGAACGGTGCACCGGACCCGGCCGAACGAGGGCGGCTGACCGCGGCCTACTCGTCCTCGTCGGTGGAGGCCACCGCGTGGACGACCACGTAGCCGCCGGGTTGCGGTTCGGGCACCTTCTCGTCGAGCCGGACGGCCTCGTCGGACCGCAGGGTCTCCAACAGACGCTCGACGTCGTCCTCCTGGCCGCGTAGCCGGAGTTTGACCCTGGACATGGTCTCCTCGATTCCCGAAGTCATTCGTGGACGGTGGGTGTCCCGGGCGCGGATCGGCGCCCATGACACCCGGTACGGAAAACAACCTACCGAATAGATAGGAAACCCGCCCGCTCCGACATGTGGCCGAAGGGATCAGGCCGCGGCCGATGTGGCGTCGAGTGCGACCAGGGGGTCCTCCGCCAGCAGCGACTCGGGCAGTCCGCTCTCCCTGCTCAGGGCGCGGAGCAGGCCACTACGGGTCGAATAGCCCGAGGCCCGGGCCGCTTCGGACAGGCCGTAGCCGGCCTTGAGCCGCTCGATCGCGGTGTTCAACCGCACCCGAGTGCGCCACCTGGTGTAGACGAGCCCGGTCTGTTCGACGAAGAGGCGTTGGACGTGACGGACGCTGGTGTGGTGGCGCCGGGCGAGCTCCTCCAGGGTGGCGTCGGAGCGGGCGGTCTCGCGAGCGATGGCCCGGGCCACCGGGTGCTCGGGCAGCGCGACGGGAAAGCGTGGCCGCAACAACCCGCCCAGGACGGCGTCGAGGGCGTCCCTGAAGGGGCGCACCTGGTCGGCGGTGGCCGGCGCCGCCCCCAGCACGGTCATCATGACCCGGGTGAGTTCGGGGACCACTCCGAGCCGGTGCACCCGCTGGGGAGGCGAGCTGCCCGGGGAGAGCATCGGCCCCAGAGCCATCCCGCCCTCCGGCAACCGCATGGAGTGGGGCACGTGCGGGGCCAGCCAGAGGTTGTGCCGGGCACTCAGGGTGATCGGCCCGCCGTCCACGACCAGTTCCGCCGTTCCGGTGACCACGTGGATCAGGTGCGGCACGTCGTGTTCGTGGGTGTCGTGCCCCAGGAACCGGATCGTGTTCTCGGGCACGACCCGGCAGAGCTGTTTCGGCGTCATCGCGGCTCCAGAACATGTCATCTCGGGCGATCACCGATGTCACCTGGGGCGCATCCATCGGCGCCAAGGATATTAGCCTAGGCTTACCTTATCTTTCCTGTCAGCCCCCCGTTCCCCTACCCTGCCCAGATCGAGGCCCCATGCGATCCCTCCGATTCCCCCTCCTGTCCTCCATGTCCGTGTTCACGGCCGGAGCCCTCGCTCTCACCGCCTGCGGGGCCGACGAAAGCACCTCCGAGGCCGAGGAGGCCGCCGGCTCCGGAACCCGGGTCGTGGAGACCGAGCAGGGCCAGGTGAGCGTTCCCGGAGCTCCCGAGCGGGTCGTGGTCCTCAACCACGCCCTGGCCGGCTACCTCTACCACCTCGACGTTCCGGTGGTCGGGGTCATCCCCGAGACCGCCGACACCGACGGGGCGTTCTCCGAGCACTGGGCCGAGGCCGCCGAGGAGGACGGCACCGAGCTTTTGCCATGGAGCTCGGACGGGTTCGACCTCGAAGCGATCCTGGGCCTCGAACCCGACCTCATCGTCGCGGGTGGTCTCGGTTTCCCGCACTTCCAGGCGGTGGAGGCCTATGATCGGCTCGGTGAGATCGCGCCGACCGTCATCGTCGACGACACCCGCACCACCTGGCAGGACCAGTTCTCCTTCCTGGCCGAGGAGGTCTTCGAAGACCCCGAGCGCTACGAGGAACTCGCCGCGACCTACGACGAACGGGTGGAGGAGGTCGAGGCGGCCATCACCGTCCCGCCGAACCCGGCGACCTTCCTGACGGTGACCGCCGACCAGACCCCCTACGTGCTCATCGAGGGCATGGGGCTGCCCAAGACGTTCGAACGCCTGGGTTTTGAGACCGACACCCTGTTCGCCGAGAACGACTTCGAGCCCTACACCGCGGGCGGTGACATGTTCGAGGTCTCCAGCGAACAGGTCGGGCAACTCGTCGACGCCCCCACCGTCTTCATCATCGGTTTCCACGGTGACACCGCCGACGTGGAGAGCCTGTCGGAGTCCTCGGTCTACTCGGCACTGCCCGCGTTCGAGGAGGGCGACGCCTACGACCTGCCCCACTGGGGCCTGCGCGGCGACTACGACGAGGAGCTCGCGCTCTTGGACGTGGTCGAGGAACGGTTCTCCTAGGAAGCCCGATCACGTGCGTTCTCTCGTGAAGAACCGCGGGGAGGAACGGAACCCGCACGGGTCCACCGCCACACCGGACGAGCCCCACCGCCGAGGCGTCGGCGCCCGTCCGGTGTGGCTGCTCCTGTGCGTGGTCCTTCTCGCCCTGTCCTGCGCGGCCAGCCTCATGGTGGGGTCGGCCCGCCTGCCGATGTCCACCGTGTGGGCGGCCCTGGCCTCCCCCGACCAGAGCATCGACCACCTGACCGTGCTCTCCCTGCGCGTGCCGCGCACCCTGCTGGGCCTGCTCGTGGGCATGGCGCTGGGTGTGGCCGGAGCCCTCGCCCAGGCACTGACCCGCAACCCCCTGGCCGACCCGGGGATCCTCGGGGTGAACTCGGGCGCCGCGTTCGCCATCGCCGTGGGCGTGGCCGTGCTCGGGGTGACCCGGATCGACCAGTACCTGTGGCTGGGGTTCGCGGGCGCGCTCATCGCCGCCGCTCTGGTGTACCTCGTCTCCGCCCGTGGACCGGATGGTGCCACACCCTTGCGACTGGTCCTGGTGGGGGTGGCGCTGGGCGCGGTCTTCAGCGGGGCAGCCTCGGCCCTGACCCTGGTCGACCCCGAGAGCTTCGACCGGATGCGTTATTGGGAGGCCGGCACTCTGGCCGACCGCCCCGCGGGCACCGTGGCGACCATCGCCCCGTTCGTCCTGGTGGGTCTGGTCCTGGCGGCGGCCCTGACCCGTTCGCTCAACGCGCTGGCCCTGGGTGAGGAGCTCGCCCACGCCATGGGGGCGCGTGTGGCCCTGACCCGCGCGTTCGGGATCGTGGCGGTCACGGTGCTGTGCGGTGCGGCCACGGCGGCGGCCGGTCCCATCGGGTTCGTCGGGTTGATGGTGCCGCACGCGGTACGCGTGATCACCGGTCCGGACCAACGGTGGATCCTGTCGTTCACGTTGGTCTCGGCGCCGGTGCTGGTGCTGCTCTCCGACATCATCGGGCGTCTGGTGGTCTGGCCCGGCGAACTCCAGGTCGGTGTCATCACCGCGTTCTTGGGCGCGCCCGTGCTCATCATGCTGATTCGACGGACGAGGGCGAACGCGCTGTGAAGGACACGATCGTACTGAGGGCCGGATGGTTGAGCGCGCGCTCCTCCCGACGTGCCCTCATCGTCTACACGGTCCTGTTCCTGGCGCTGCCCGCCTGTGTCCTGACGGCGCTCTCCATGGGTTCGCACGTCATCTCGATCCCGGAGGTGATCGGCGCGCTGGCTCCGGGCGCCGAGGGGCCCAACCGGCTCGTCGTGGTGGAGTGGCGGGCGCCCCGGGCCGTCGCCGCCGTCCTGTTCGGCGCCTGTCTGGGGTTGAGCGGCGCACTGTTCCAGTCGCTCACCCGTAACCCGTTGGGCAGCCCCGACGTCATCGGGCTCAACTCCGGCGCCTACACCGGTGTGGTGTGCGTGATCATGCTGGGCGGCAGCGGATACCCGGCGCTGGCCGGCGGCGCGGTGCTGGGCGGTCTGGGTACGGCGCTGCTGGTGTACCTGTTGGCGCTGCGGCAGGGGATGCGGGGATTTCGACTCATCGTCGTCGGCATCGCGATCGGCGCGATGTTGTCCTC
>NZ_DYZD01000029.1 GCF_020741345.1 Nocardiopsis listeri | reverse complement strand
AACTCCGCCCGAACGGCGGTGCGGTGTTCGCGCAGGTGGGAGGGTGGTCGTCGGGGGATGGCCGGTTCGGCGGGTTTGCGACCAGCCGATTCTCCGGAGCGCGCGAGGGGGGTTTCGCCCTCACACAGGGCGCATGGATCACGTCGAGGTACACGGCCCCGGACCATCGGTCCGTCGCTCTCGGTTCTAGGGTGGCGACGTCGTGCGAACCTCTTGAGAAAGGCCCTTCGTGCCCGAACACACGTATGCCTCCGTCGCCCTGTCCTCGGGCCTGGCCCTGGTCCTGATGTTGAGCGGCTGCGGCGGGGATCCGGAGACGACCGAACCGGATGCGGCCGCCGCAGACGTACCCGAGACGGAAGGGGAACCGGAGGCGGGGGAGGACGAGCGGCCGGAGAGAGACCTGGTCGACCCCCTGACGATCGCCCCCGAGAACCTGTGCACCGTGCTCTCCGAGGAGACCCTGGACGACCTCCTCGGAGAGGAGGACGTGCGCAGTGACGCGCAGGGGTCGACGGGTATCCCCGACCCCGACGACCTGGACGACCTCGACCGGCTGCGGATGAGCTGCATGCTCGTCTCGGCGGCGGGCGGAACGATCCACTTCTCGATGGAGGTCCACGAGGGGCTCTACGTGGACAGCACCCTCGCCTCCTACGGCGAGGAGGACGCCGACCCGGACGTCGACCTCGGCGAGTTCGCCGTCACCGGTGAGGGCATCGGCGACGGGGCCGGGGTGACGGTCGTGGACGGACAGGTCCTCGTGGAGGTGACCTACGACCGTATGGGCGAGGCCGACCAGGACGAACTGTCGGAGGGTGCGCTCCGGGTCGCCGAGGAGATCATGGCGTCCATGGACTGACGACATGGCCCGGCACGTACCACCGTGGTCCCGCCCCTGCCCCGAGCGGGTCCCGCGTCACCGCCTCCTTCGACGGGCCAGGGAGGCCCCCAACGCCGGCCGGTCGATCTTGGCGTTGTGCCGGCGGTCCACGGGAAGGCGCCGCACCTCGACGAACTCGGTGAGGCCCCGGGTCGACTCGTGACGATCCGCCAGCGCGCGCAGCTCGGCGGCCACGGTCGCGGTGTCGCGTCGGTCCTCGTCGGAGCGTTCGACGCAGACCACCGCGGCGATGCTCCCCGCCCGGGGCGCACCGACCAGGGCCGCCCGGTGGACGGCCGGGTGGGTGGCGAAGACCGGCTCGACCCGCAGCGGTAGGAAGATCCCGCCCCGGGTGATGACCCGGTGCGAACGGCGTCCGCCCAACCACAGGCGGCCCCGGTCGTCCAGGTGACCGACGTCCCCCAACCGGTGCCACACCGTGCCGTCCGGATCGGGGATCTTGTTCGCGGCGGTGGCGACCGGGTCCTGGAAGTAGTCCTCGCTGATGTGCGGGCTACGGGCGATGACCTCGCCGACCTCGCCGGTGGGCAGGGCCTCCACGTCACCGATGGCGGCGATGTTCCCCTCGGTCACCGGGATGATCCGGAGCTCGACCCCGGGCAGGCCCGCACCCACGCACAGGCCCTCACCGCGTTCGGTGCGCTCCCAGGTCTCCTCCAGCACCGTCGTTCCCGAGATCTCGCACAGGGGAAGTGCCTCGGTGGCCCCGTAATTGGAGTACAGCTCCCCCTCGGGGCCGAGCATGTCCCGAACCGCCGCGTACAGCGGCCCCTGGACCTCGGCGCCGCCGGCGACGATACGCCGCACACTCTTGACGGTGATCGACTCGCGGCGTGCGTGCGCCGAGAGGTTCCGCAGCAGGGCGGGCGAACCGAACATCGAGCGGACGCCGCGCTCCTCGATGGTGCGCAGCAGCGCCGCAGGGTCGGCGTCGCCGGGCCCCTTCATGGTGAAGTCCATCGGGGGGACCACCACCTGCCCGCCGGCCGACAGCGCGATGATCCAGAACATCGGGAACGTGGGCATGTCGACCACGTCGCCGCCGTCACCGAGTGCCCACTGGGCGCCGACCAACTCGACCATCGCGGCGAAGTTGCGTTGGCGCAGCACCGTGGGCTTGGGCTTGCCGGTGCTGCCGGTGGTGAACGCGATGACGGCCGGATCGCCGGGTTCGACGTCGGCGGGTTTCGGCTCGTCCGGCGCCCGGTCCGACAGGAGATCGTCCATCGACCGCACACCGGGCCAAGCGCCGTCCACGACGAACTCCCGGCGCACCGTCCGTTCGCCCCAACCGAAGAGCCGCTTGGCCAGGTGCGCGCGCGGCGTACCGAAGAACACCTCCGGGCCGATCCGGTCGAGGCACTGCCGGACCCGCCGCATGCCGTGGCTGTAGGGCTCGATGCCCACCAGAGTGGCGCCGACACGGAAGAGCGCCGTGCCCAGCACGAGCGCGTCGAAGCTCGGCGGGACCATGAACGAGCAGAGGGTGCCCTCCCGGATCCCGGTGGCTCGTAGCCCTTCGGCCAGTCGTTCGGCGCGGTCCGACAGTTCGCCGTAGGTCCGCTCGCGGTGGATGAGGACACCGTCGCGTCCCTTGTCGGTCTGGATCATGGCGACACGGCCGGGGTCGGTGCGGGCCACCTCCAGGACTCGATCGGCGACGCGGACGCGGTCGGGGGTGGTGGGGGTCGGTCCCGTCATCGGGGGC